>CAYMUE010000003.1:79277-97221 GCA_964393505.1 uncultured Polyangiaceae bacterium | reverse complement strand
CCCCCGCTGCCCGCGTCACCGGCACTCCCCGCATCGCCCGCGCTGCCCGCGCTGCCCGCGTCACCGGCACTCCCCGCATCGCCCGCGCTGCCCGCACTGCCCGCGTCACCGGCACTCCCCGCCTGCCCGGCTGCCCCGGCTTCCCCAGCTCCACCCGCTTGCCCGGCCGCTCCAGCTTTCCCCGCTCCACCCGCCATACCCCCACTGCCAGCCGCGCTTCCCCCTGCACCACCCACACCGCCGTCTGCCCCCGCGGAACCGGCAGAACCTCCCGCAGACGGAACCCCTTCGCTCGACGAGTCCCCCCCTCCGCAACCAGGGCCGGCAACCACGAGCACGAAGGGCATGAAAGCAAGCAGGCTCGTACGCATCGATGATCTCCTTCCCAGGGGTGTCCGAACATTGTACTGCGTCCCCGTGGAAGGATCCAACGGCTCCGCCGACAGTCCGATTGGATATTCCCTCGAATGCGGGAAAACATCTCCCCTCGCCCTCCCCCCGTCGCGATGGGTTCAGTGTCGATCGGAGCGAGGCTACCTCGACCAGCCCTCTCCCTCCCACCCCAACGCGGATCCCAGTTGTCGGCCCCCCCCCCGAAGGATACCCTACGCACCGCGTCTCTCAGCCCCTCCAGGAGCCTCCCGAACATGCTGCCGGGCCCTTTGTCGATGCTCCACGCGCCCCGCGCGAGCCTCCCGACTCCGTGCCTCGCGAAGCCCAGGCTCGACTGATGCTCGCCGTCATCCTCCACGAACAGCTCAGCGATCACGCCAAGGCCGACGAGACTGACGTGATCGTGTCGCGAGATGCTGTGGGCTGCGCGCTCCGAGAGCTCGGCTACGACGTCGCGCCCCTCGCGCTCGGACTCGACCTCGCCGCAGCCGCCAGCTCCCTCAAGCGGCTGCAGCCCGCCGTGGTGTTCAATCTCGTCGACACCGTCGACGGCACCGGCCGACTCAATCACCTCGCTCCCCTTTTGCTCGAGCGGTTGCGACTCCCCTACACCGGCGTGCCCATGGAAGGCACGTTCGTGACCACCGACAAGCTCCTCGCCAAAACGCTGCTGTCCGCGTCCGGTCTCCCAACCCCCGCCTGGGTCTCCGACACCCGAGTGGCCGTCGCCGCCCCGAGCTTTCCGCCGCCCTACATCGTCAAACCGCTCCACGAGGACGCTTCGGTCGGACTCGATGACGCTTCGGTCGCCACCGATCTGGATGCAGTCCGCGCCCGCATGCGCCGTCTCCACGACGAGACCGGCGGACACGGATTCGTCGAGGCCTTCATCGACGGGCGCGAGCTCAACGTTTCGCTCCTCGAGGACACCGACGGCGTGCGCCTCCTGCCCCCGGCGGAAATCCGCTTCGTAGACTTCCCCGAAGGCAAGCCGAGGATCGTCGGCTACGCCGCGAAGTGGGCGCCCGAGACCTTCGAATACGAGAACACGCAGCGCACGTTCGATCTGCATGATCTCGGAGACGACGTGGAACGACGCCTCCGGGAGGTCTGCCTGCGATGCTGGGACCTGTTCGGCTTGCGCGGCTACGCCCGCGTCGACCTGCGCCTCGATCGCAACGGCGTCCCCTGGATCCTCGAGGTCAACAGCAACCCGTGCATCAGCCCCGACGCGGGATTCCCTGCCGCCGCGCTCCGGGCGGGCATTCCGTACACCGAGCTCATCCGCAGAATCGTAGATGCGGCCCTCCGCCGCCACGGAGAATCCACCCCATGCAGCAGCCCGCTCAGCCCGGCGCCGTGACCTTCCGCCAGGCTCCTTGTCCCTCAGATGTCGGCGCAATTCGCAAGATCACGGCCTCCAGCGGCTACTTCTCGAAGGAGGAGATCGACGTTGCCGTAGAGTTGGTGGAAGAGCGCCTGTCGAAGGGAATCGAGAGCGGCTACCACTTCCTGTTCGCCGACATCGATGGATCGACGGTAGGCTACACCTGCTTCGGCCGCATCCCCTGCACGCTCTCGAGCTACGATCTCTATTGGATCGCGGTGGATGATTCCTGCAGGAATCGGGGCATCGGTCGCGAGCTGATCGCCAGGACCGAACGAATCGCGCGCGAGATGGGCTGCAAGCGCCTCTACGTCGAGACCTCCTCGCGCCCCCTGTACGACTCCACCAACGCCTTCTACCTGTGCACGCAGTACGTGGTCGATGCCCGCCACGAGCACTTCTACGCCGAGAACGACGCGAAGATCGTCTATGTGAAGGTCCTGGCCTGAGCCCGGTCGGGGCCGCGACGAGTCTCTGCGCTGCGTCGACAGCCGGCGCAGCCTGGCACAGAAATGTCGTTGGGATGGCGGTGAATTCGAAAGGAGGAAGCGGGGACGAAGCCAGCCTACTCGGCCGCCGCAGGAGCGACCTTCGCCCTCGCCTCGCTCATGATCGCGTCAAACCACCCGTCGAACCGGGCCTCCAACGCGTCGAGGTGGAGCGTCGCCAACGGCTCCACAACGCCACCCACCAGGCGCGGCATCGGGAACTGGAAGGTCGGGCGCCCGGCCACTCCCTGTGCGCCCGAGGAGCCGGCGACGACGTTCCGATAGATGGGCGCCGCTCGGCGGATCTCGTCGAAGACCTCCGCGGTGCTCGCGTACTTCATCTTGAAGCGGATCCCCATCTTCGCACCGATCTCGCAGAGCATCTGCCAGGTCTCGATGCCACCCACCGGGGGCACCGCGCGCGCCAGCGATTGCACCCGACGCTCGCTGTTCGTCACCGTGCCGCTCGTCTCCGCGCTCGCGCTCATCGGCAGCACGATGCTGGCCGCCTTCGCCGTCGGCGTCAGCAGCACGTCGGCCACGACCAGGGTCTCCGCGGCCAGAAGCCCCTCAACCAGATCCCTGGGATACTTGTCGTACCCCACGGGGTCCTCGCCGAACACCACCGCCAGCTTGATCTTCCTGGCGCGCAGCAGCTCACCGACGTCCGATGGGGGTGCGTCGAGATTCTCGATCGCCGCGCACCACTCCTTCTGCAACAGGTCGATCGCCTCGGCGTCGCCGCGGGCCGTGTACCCCGGAAGCCAGCCAGGATCGCAGCCCATGTCGAGCAGCCCCTGCATGTTCGACTTCTCTCGCAGCGCCAGGATGGGCGCCCCAAGAGCCTGCGCCCCGGCGACGATCACGCGCTCGTCGCCCGGCAGCCGCTTCGATCGGTAGTCCTTGTTGAAAAGCACCACCTTCGATGCGCTGGCGCCGATCACCTTCGCCGCCTCGCGAACCAACGCCGGATCGACTCCGGCCAGCTCGCAGCGCTGCTCGAACGGAAGGTCGTCCACGAGCGTCTTGAACCCGGGGACGCACTCCGTGCAAGCCTTGCCGTCGGCGCTCGCGGCCTGCACGATCGCGGTCAGCACGTCGACCTCGGTGCCCGGCTTGCAAGCCAGGAAGACCTCGGAGAACGCGCTGGTCCGCGTGCTCCTCGGGTTGATGTGCACGACCTTCGCGCCCTTGCGCATCGCATGGTGCACAGTCAGGTCCGCGGTGAAGTGCTCGTGGTCGAGCTCCGAGTCGACAACCACGATCGCCTGCGCGTCCTGTACGTCGCCCAGCGTGGCCGTGGACATCACCTCCGGACACTGCAGGTCGCGGTTCACCAGGTTTGCGAACGACGTGACGTTGTGCGTACCCAGCCCGAGCCGCGCGAGCTTCTGCGCCAGATACAGCTCCTCGTTCGTCATCCTCGGAGACACGAACACCGCCATCTCGTCGGGGGAGCACTTGCGCGAAAGCTCACGCAGCCGCGCCGCCGTCTGGTCGATCGCGTCGTGGACCGATGCGGGCACGAGCTCCTTTCCGGAACGAACCATGGCCTTGGCCAGGCGCTCGCCGGACTGGATATATCGGTACCCGAAGCGTCCGCGACGGCAGTGGCTTCCGCGAG
Organism: uncultured Polyangiaceae bacterium; assembly: GCA_964393505.1. GTDB lineage: Bacteria > Myxococcota_A > Polyangia > Polyangiales > Polyangiaceae > JACRCQ01. The sequence continues at coordinate 93,329 of CAYMUE010000003.1, read as the reverse complement.
TGATGCTGTCACCGTCGAAGCGGCTGACGTCGATGAGGGTGTCGCCGTAGACGCTGTAGCTCAGCTTGCACCCGACTCCGCAGTAGTGGCAGACCGTCTCGTGCTGCTCGGTGCGCCAGGGGCCGGGCTTGGCCAGGGGGATCTGCTCCGCGATGGCGGCGGTGGGACAGGTGCCGATGCACATGCCGCAGGACACGCACTCGGTCTCGAGCAGCGAGCCGCCCAGTGCGGGTTTGACCACGGTGGAGAACCCCCGGTTGACGAAGCCGTAGGCGGCAACGCCAACGACGTCGCTGCAGATTCTGACGCAGCGCCCGCAGAGCACGCACTTGTTCTGGTCGAGCTCCATCAGCGGGTGTGTGCGATCGGGCTTGTACTGATTCGCCTTGCCCAGATAGCTGGTGATGTCGACCTCGTACTCCGTGGCGTAGCGGCGCAGGTCGCACGTGAACAGGGCGGTGCAACCGCACTCGAGACAACGTGTGGCCTCGCGCGCGAGGTCGTCGGCGCTGTAGCCGAGCTCCACCTCCACGAAGGACTTGCGGCGTGTCTCGGGAGCGATCACCGGCATGTGGCGCTTGGTGGACTTGACGTTGGATCGCAGCTCCTCGACGGAGACCTTCCCGTAGGTGTCCTTGCGGCTGAAGAACTCCTTGGGCTCTGGACGCGCCTTGCCGGTCGTGAGGTAGGCGTCGATGGCGTAGGCGGCCTTGCGTCCGGCCGCGAGGGCCTCCACCACGGTGGCAGCGCCCGTCTGGACGTCACCGCCCGAGAACACGCCGTCCACGCTGGTCTCGAAGGTGCGCTCGTTGACCGCAACCGTCTGCCAGCGGGTGAGGTTGAGGGTCTCACCGACAGGCAGGAAGCCGGGGACCTTGCCGCCGAGGAGCTCGGCGACCTTGGCGCCCTGACCGATGGCCGCGATGATGAAGTCGCAGTCCATCACGAACTCGGAGCCCTTGACCGGCTTGGGGCTGCGACGGCCGCTCGCATCGGGCTCGCCCAGCTCCATGCGCAGACACTCGAGTCCGACGGCGCGGCCGTCCTGGGTGACCACCCGCGTCGGCGCCACCAGGAAGTCCATGATGATGCCTTCCTGATCCGCCTCGTGGACCTCCATCTCGTTGGCCGGCATCTCCTTGCGGGTGCGCCGGTACACGATGTGGACCTCCTTGGCGCCCATGCGCAGCGCCGTGCGCGCGCAGTCCATCGCGGTGTTGCCGCCACCCACCACGAGCACCGTCCCGTGGAGGTCCATCTTCTTGCGCAGCCCGACCTGCTTGAGGAAGTCGATGCCGATGAGCACGCCGTCGGCGCTCTCGTCCTGCACCCGCATCTTCGTGCTGTCCCACGCGCCCAGCCCGAGGAAGATCGCCTGGTAGCCTTGGTCCTTGAGGCTGGCGATGGTGAAGTCCTTGCCGAGGACGACGTTGGTCTGCAGCTTCACGCCGAGGTCGAGGATCTGATTGATCTCGAGGTCGAGCACGTTCTTGGGGAGCCGGTATTCGGGGATGCCGTAGCGGAGCATGCCGCCCGGCTCCGGGAGGCTCTCGAACATGTCGACGTGATAACCACGCACGGCGAGGTAGTAGGCCGCCGAGAGGCCCGCGGGCCCGGCGCCGATCACCGCAACGCTCTTGCCTTTGGGAGCTGCAATCTGGGGTTTGAACGGCTGCACGCGCCCCAGGTCGACGTCGGCCAGATAACGCTTGATGTAGTCGATGCCGACCGCTTCATCGAGCATGTTGCGTCGACACCCCTTGACCTCGCAGGGACGGGTGCAGACGCGTCCGCAGATCGCCGGGAGCGGGTTGCGCTCCTTGATGAGCTGGATCGCGTCGTCGTACTTGCCCAGGGCCGCCAGCGCCACGTAGCCCTGGATGTCCACCTGCGCGGGGCAGGCTAGCTGACAGGGGCCGAGGCAGTCCGCGTAGTGGTTGCTGAGCAGCAGCTCGAGGGCAGCCTTGCGCGCAGCGCGGACGTCGGGGGGATCGGTCTCCACGACCATGCCAGCGGCCACCTTGGTGGAGCAGGCCGGGAGCAGGTTGCGCGCCCCGTGGACCTTGACCACGCACAGGAAGCACGACGCAAACGGCTCGAGCTGGTCGTCGTGGCACAGCGTGGGGATGTTCCGGATACCGTTCTCACGAGCAGCTTCCAGGATCGTCTTGCTGCTGTCCGCAAGGATCCTCTTGCCGTCGATTTCGAGCTTGACAAGAGCCATGAATCTCTCCTCGTTCAGTCCCGCACCACGGCGTGGAAGTTGCAGACCTTGAAGCACTCACCGCACTTCGTGCACTTGCCCATGTCGATGTGGTGCTTCTGCTTGAGCTCGCCTGTGATCGCGTCGAACTTGCACGCCTTCTTGCACAGCATGCACCCCGTGCAGGCGTCGTTGATCGAGTACGTCAGAAGCGCCGCACACTGGTGCGCCGGGCACTTCTTGTTGTTGATGTGCGCCTCGTACTCCGACCGGAAGTACTTGATCGTCGTGAGCACCGGGTTCGGCGCCGTCTGCCCGAGCCCGCAGAGCGACGTGCTCCGGATCCGCTGCGCCAGGTCCATCAGCAGGTCGATGTCCGTCGGCTTGCCCTTGCCCTCCGAGATCCGCGTGAGGATCTCCAGCATCCGCTTGGTGCCCACACGGCAGAACGTGCACTTCCCGCATGACTCGCGCTGCGTGAAGTCCAGGAAGAACTTCGCCACGTCGACCATGCACGTGGTCTCGTCCATCACCACCATGCCGCCCGACCCCATGATCGCGCCGGTGCGGTTGATGGACTCGTAGTCGATGATCGTGTCCTGCAGCTGGGCAGGGATGCAGCCGCCCGATGGCCCGCCCATCTGCACGGCCTTGAACTTCTTGTCTTCCTTGATACCGCCGCAGATGCCGAAGACGATCTCGCGAATCGAGATGCCCATGGGCACTTCCACCAACCCGCCGTGCTTGACCTTGCCGGCCAGCGCGAAGACCTTGGTGCCCTTGCTGTTGTCGGTGCCGAGGCTGTTGTAGGCCTTGGGCCCACGAGCCACGATCCAAGGCACGTTGGCGTAGGTCTCGACATTGTTGATGTTCGTCGGGCAGTCCCACAGCCCCTTGGTGGCCGGGAAGGGAGGACGCACACGCGGCATGCCGCGCTTGCCCTCCACCGACTGCATCAGAGCGGTCTCCTCACCGCACACGAACGCGCCGGCGCCTTCCTTGAGCTTGACGTGGAAGTTGAAGCCCTTTCCGAGGATGTCGTCGCCGAGCAGCTTACGCTCCTCGGCCTGCGCAATGGCGAGGTTCAGACGCTCGATGGCCTTCGGGTACTCCGCTCGCACGTAGATGATGCCCGTGTCGACATGCCCGATCGCGAAGGCCGCGATGGCCATGCCCTCGAGCACCGCATGCGGATCGCTCTCGAGCACCGAGCGGTCCATGAACGCCCCCGGATCGCCCTCGTCGGCGTTGCAGATGACGAACTTCCGGTTGCCCGCCGCCATGCGCGCGAAACGCCACTTCATGCCCGTGAGGAAGCCCGCGCCGCCTCGGCCCCGGAGCCCCGAGTCGATCATGTCCTTGACGACCGCTTCCGGATCGTTGGCCTCGAGCACCTTCTTCAGGGCCTCGTAGCCGCCCGCGGCCAGGTACTCCTCGATCTTCTCCGGATCGATCTTCCCGCAGTTGCGCAGCACGATGCGCTCCTGACGATCGAGGTACGCCGAGTCCGTGCCCGTCGAGTCGCTGCTCCAAACGAGCCACTCCGCCACCGGCTTGCCCTGCCCCAGGTGCTCGTCGAGGATCCGCTCCACCCGCTCCGGCGTCACGCCTCCGTATTGGAAGCGCGCGCCCGATTCGAAACGCAGCTCGACCAGCGGCTCGCGGTAGCACATCCCGATGCAGCCGGTCTTGCCCAGGTCGAAGGACACACCCGCCTCGAGCTTGCGCGCCAGCGCGTTGTAGGTCTCTTGCGCCCCCGCGGCGATCCCGCAGGTGCCCAGGCCGACGAGGATCTTCGTCATTGCACTGCCTCCTTCGCGGCCTTCGCTTCCTTGACGTACCGATTGACGATCTTCCTGATCTCCTTGGGCGCCAGATTGCCGTAGGTCGCGTTGTTGATCATGATCACCGGCGCCAGCGAGCAGCACCCCAGGCAGGCAACGTCCTCGAGCGTGAAGAGCCGATCCGACGTCGTCTCTCCCGTCGGGATCGCCAGCTGATCCTCCAGGGCCTTCGAGATGTCGTTTGCTCCCGACACGTGACACGCCGTCCCGTGACACACGCGCACGATGTACTTGCCCACCGGCTTGAACCGGAACTGGGCGTAGAACGTCGCTACCCCGTAGATGTGCGTGACCGGGATCCCGCTCGCACGATGGATCTCCATGATCCCGTCGCGCGTGACGTACCCGTCACGCTCCTGCACCTTCTGCAGCAGGGGAATCAGCTTGCCCTCCTCCCCCGCGAAGTGTTGGTTGCGGAAGTCGTACTTGCGATGCGCATCCATCAGCGATTCTCCTGTGTCGGAGTGACACGGACCGGGGTTCGTGCTCACCTTCCTCCTCAGTCATAGGGAGTGTTGAACTTCTTGTTCATCATCGAGATCATGTCGTCGATGTCTCCTTGCCCCCCGATCGCGTGCCCCTTGCACCCCCGGCGCGAGCAGAACTCGACGTAGCCGCCGGCGACCTGGTTCAGCGAAACCATCGGCGCATTGCACTGACGGCAGTACACCTGGATCATCACCGACGTGTCGCACTCGGGGCAACGGAACTCCGCTACCGCCCCCTCCGGAATGTCGACGCTCGACTCCACCGCGTACTCGCCGAACACCGCGCTCAACGACACTTCGCCGTCCTGGTTCGTGTCCTTCACGTAGGCGTCCAGACGTACCCGATTGCCTTGCGTGAGCGCCGCGCTGCAATGCGGGCAGCACAACTGCAAGACCAGCATCTGCTTGCTCATGGATTCCTCCCTCCTGCGCTCCGGGATGCACCCCGGGCACACGCCGTCATCTCCGCCGCCTCGCTCCTCGCACTCCGCGACACACCACACCCCGCGCTCCCGCCCACCACGCCCCGCTCCGCCCGGCCCGTTCCCGGTTCCCGGACTCCGTACGTCTCCGTGTCGAGCCTTGCTTCCATCCTTCGTCGCCCCGCTCCCACCGGACTCCACCCGCCGCCGGCGGACTTCACCCGGGTGTGCTCGATCGAGCTGATGCGAATCCCTTCCGCTTCACTCGATCGTCGGACCGCGAGAATCGCCGCTCGTCCTACCCATGTTCCGACGCAACGTCAAGGCGACCTCACGGAACGTTCATCACGACTTCGCGCAGCGTTTTCTGGGTTCTCCCCTCTACACGACCCCTGCCCGCACCGATTGCACCGAACTGCCGAGCGCAAGCCCGGCGCCGCCGGCTTCAACTTCATCGACATCTACCAGCGCTCCAGTCAGTACACGCTGCCGCTCCCCCTGCAGCCCGGTCTCGAAGGTGCCGGCGTCGTCGAACAGCTCGGCCCCTTTCCGCGCGAGTGCACGCGTCCGCGCACACGGAGCTTCGCTCGAGACGCACCTCGGGATGACTCCCGCTCGTCGTGCGCTGACTCTCCTCGCCCCCCTCCCCCAGGATCTCACCGCGCGCGAACGACTCCGAGCAGGGCTCCGGAAGGCCCCTCCATGAGCAGGTCGCGATCGCCGGCGGAGACTCGCGCAGCGGCCGGAGCAGCGCCAAGCTCGACGAAGCCGGTCGCCTCGAGCTCCCGGAGCGCCTCGTGCACGCGAGCGGGATTCGGAGGCCAGGCGCGACGACATAGTTCGGGGAGCGACACGTTTGAGGAAACTCCTCCCATGTCGCGGAGCTGACGCAGCGTCCGATCTGCGAGAGTGCCGGGGATGGGACCGCGTCGCGACACCGAGGGGATGCGCGGTGGTGCGATCGGAGCCGGCGGCGGCTCCCTGGCGGGGCGGGTGGACGACGGCACCGGGATCCGCGGAGGCGGAGGGGCGGGGCGGATCCGCGCGGGAGGAGCGTGCCCGGCCGAAGGGACTCCGGGTTCGACACCGCGATCGACTCCCGCTCCCCGTCCAACACCGGGGTCGCTCATGAGGTCGCGCTCCATCGCCTCGATCCCCCGCTCGATCGCTTTCCGCAACAACTCGGAGCGCAGGGGCACGTCGATGCCGCGCTGCTGCATCGATCGGATCAGCACAGTCAGCCGGGCCTTGGTGCCAGGAGCAAGCCGGATCGCAATCTGCTCCTTGGTCTGGGGCAGTCTCGGACGTCCCATGGCACGGCACGATAGACGAGGACGGGAGCGCAGTTCAACCGCCGCGGACGGTCGAACGCGAACCGCGGGAGGAACGCGGTCACGATGGCTGGGGCTCGTGGTGCCTGGCCCGGCCCGGCGGGATCCTTTGCGGCGTTCTCGACGGACGCGTCTTGCGTGCCTTGACGCCGCACGGCCCCGGAGGTTGGGTGCGCGGCTTGCCGGGCAATGCCCAGGCGCACAGCACGGAGAAGCCTCCTCATGACAACACGCGTTCCTGTCGGACTGATCTCCCTTGTGACCGCCCTCGCAACTGCCGCTTGCGGCAGCGCGCAGGCCCCTGCACAGCCTCAGCCCCCCCTCACCGCGCTGCCCCCGGCTCCGAGCGCTTCGGCTCCTGCGCCTGCAGCGACCGCGACCGCGCCTGAGGTTTTCGACACCGACCTGGTCCCGACGCGCATCACCCCGGCTCCGTCGCCCATGCCGAAGGTCGCTCTCGACACCCCCGGGCCCGATCAGTTCCTCCCCCCCACGTTCCTCAAGGACTACAAGGTGCGGCCCAACATCGGTCGCGCCGAAGGCCTGCCCAAGGGCGCCTACCTCCAGCTCTTCCTCGACAACCGACCCTACGACAAGCCGATCACCGACCTGAAGAGCACGGTCAAGCTCACGGAGCTCGCTCCCGACGGCAACCTGTCCGAAGGCGAACACATCATCGCCGCGATCCTCTGCAACCCGAACCACGAGTCGATCAAGGGACAAGGCGGCGTCGACGCCCACCGCTTCACGGTCGCCAAGAAGACGCCCGCGATCGACTGGAAGAGCAGCGCACCGATGATGATCCTGGCGCACCCCCACGGCACGTACACCGGCGCCGCGGCCGACGATATCCTCATCGACTTCTACGTTCTGAACGCGCTGCTCGGGCAGAAGGACAACTACGTGCATCTCACGCTCAAAGGGCCTGGGATCAAGGACGAGAAGACGCAGAACATCTACGAGTGGCAGCCGTACAGCATCGTGTCGCCGCACGACGGCGAGTACACGATCCGCGCCGAGCTGATGGACAAGAACGGCAACCCCGTGCCGGGTCCGTGGAACGACACGACGCGCACGTTCAAGGTCGCGAAGTAGCCCTACCGGCCGAGCTTGTCCGGATTCCCCAGAAACTCAAAATGCATCGTGTCCTGCAGCTGGTCGTGTCCCAGCCAGTAGAACCCGTAGCGCTCGAACACCTTCACCCAGCACTCCGGCATCGCCATCCGATCGTAGATGCTCCGCGCGGGCTTCTGACAACGCGGGTTGTCGGGCCACGGCTGCACGCACCGGCAGCACGGGTTGTCAATGGGGTCGATGTCGATGGCAATGCCGAACAGGTGATTGGTAACCTCGCCGTGGCGATACGAGTTGTAGTCGCGATAGCCGCCCACCGCCTTCGGTTGATACGGCACCCGACGACAGCTCTTGCGCAGGTCCGCTTCCACGCACCGCAGAGCCGGCACGATCCGCTGGTGCACCTGCAGCGGCAATCCGAAAAACGTCGTGTTGCGAAGGAACTTCGTCACCGGATCGGGATTCACCCCCTGCGGCCCGATGCCGTCCAGATGACCGTACTCCTCCACGCGGTACCGCAAGGAACGGTCGTGGGCCGCGCCCCCTCGCGCCAGGTAGTTCCCGCGGATCAGGAAGCTCTGGGGACGCTGCTTCACGCAGCGGGGAGTGGACGGCGCCCGGGTTCGTGGAGCCGCCTCGACCGGTTCCCGCGCAGGAAGGCCGAGCGCAAGCGCGCCGACCGCCAACGATGCGATCAGGACGAGCGTGCGATTCCCTGGACTGCGCGACATCGTCGCACCCTACCCCGCCGGTTCTCCGCTGTCACGCACCTCCCCCGCCCCTCGCGCGCAACGGAATCCCAAGGCGCTCCCCCGCATCCCAACATCCACCGGGTCGCGGTTCGTCGTCCTCACTCCCGCCGCCCCATCGTGGTTCAACCATCCGCCCCCACGCAGCGTGATCCGACCTTCCTCGCAATCCTCTCTCGGATACCCGCAGTACGTCGAGGCCGTCCACTCCCATGTGTTCCCAGCCATGTCGAGCACGCCGTACGGACTCGCTCCCGCCGGGAACAACCCCACCGGTGACGTCGCTCGCCACCCGTCCGTCCCCGCGACCGTCTCCTTCACCTCGAAGCCCCAGTCCCGGAACATCTCCGTACACTCACGCCCGCAGCCGTTGAGATGCGATGCCGTGGGCTCCTCGTCCCCCCAAGGGTACATCCTTCCATCCCACCCCCGCGCCGCATGCTCCCACTCCGCCTCGGTCGGCAAACGCTTGCCGACGAACAAGCAATACTGCGCGGCCTGCTTCCAATCGACGCAGTTGACCGGATGGTCGTCCCGATCGTCCTTGCCTGCATTGCAGTTGCGGCTTCCGATGTCGTGATCGCTCAACGACATCCCGGGCCACCAGACGTCGTCGTGAGGCGCCCGACACCTGCCGGCGCTCACGCACGCCCGATACGACCGCACCGTTACCTCGTTGATGTCGATCTCGTAGTCCCGCAGCAGCACCTCATGCACGGGCCGCTCGTCAGCATCTCCGTCCGTCGAACCCATGCGGTACCGCCCCCCATCCACGCGCACCATCCCATCGGACCGCCCGGCCGCGACGACGGCGTCCGGCTTGTTCGGCGCCTTCTCCGGCTCGGCCCCGATCGTTATCACGGTGGCAGGAGCCTCCGCGGGTGGCGGGGGAGCCGAACGGCACGAGGCCCCAATCGAAAGGCCCAGCGCAGCCGACAGGATCAGCGATGCGCCCCTCGCCCGCTCCAGGGGCTCGAGTTCGGACTCTCTCGGGACTTCGGGCCTTCGGAGCATGGCATCTCGTGACGCGCGGCGGCTGTCGAATCCTACCCTGCTTCGAGCCCGTGGTGCACCCCCGGCGTCTGCAAGACGCCGCCGGGGTCTCGGCCTCACCGGATGCGTTCCAGCAACGCTCCCTTTGCACTGTTGAAACGCCGGCTAACCCCCCGGCCCCCGCCACGGGCGCCGTAGCCCCACGACTTCCAAGGCTTTGTTCGGCTTCCGACAGACTCCTTCGCCATGGAACAGGCAATGCTTCCGATGCCGGTCATCATGGTAGGCGTCATCACCACCAAACACCTCCTGACCCACGGGCACCTCATCGTCGCCGAGTTCGGTGCCCGCGCCTACCTTCGCTGCATTGGCCGCTGCATCTTCTCCTCCAAGCCGACCACGTTTCTCGAGTGCGTCTTCGCCTGAAGCCCCCCCTCCCGCTCTGCCTCCCTTTTCTCGTCTCCCGCCTCCCCACCTCCCGTTCTAGTATGCGCCCATGGCCATCGAGAGCGTTCCCCTGCCGGCTGCGACCGGAACGCTCGACAAGACTCCGCTCGTCCACCTGATCGTCTACATCCTTCGTCGCAAGCTCGAGGGAACCCTCGTGCTGCAAGGAGCCGTCGAGGACGAGCACGCGATCTACTTCAAGGCCGGGATGCCCGCCCTGGTGCGCACGCTGTTCGACACGCCGCACCCCGGCGAAGTCGCCGTGCGCCTCGGCTTCATCGATCGTTCGCAGCACGAACAGTCTCTCGTGACGGCGGGAGCGATCGGCTTCCAGCACCTCGAGCTGCTGAAGACCGCTGAGATGCTGACGCTGCCGCAGTACGAGGCGACTCTTCGGGAGCTCGTACACGACGGCATGCTCGCACTGTGCGGTCAGCTTCCGGGCGCCACCCGCTACGCCTTCCACCCGGGCGTGAACCTCGCGAAGACCCAGGAGTCGGACCCCGTCGCTCCGTCCGACCCCTACCCGATTCTGTGGCGCGCGGTGAGCGACGGGTCGTGCGACGCCTCGGTGGGCGATGCGCTCGCGCGCCTCGGGATGATCCCCGTGGGTCTGCCCGACGACGCGGTGCTCGACGACTTCGGATTCCGAAAGGAAGAAGCCCTCGCGATCGAGGCCTTGCGCGGAACGCCCATGACCGTCGAGAGACTGATCTCGATGGGCTTCCTGTCGGAGTCCGCGTGGCGCCGACTGGTGTACGTGCTGCTCATCACTCGCAACCTCGAGGTTGAGGGCTCGGGTCGCAGCAGCCTGGTGCCGCCGCCGTCGCTGGATCCTCCACCTCCACGCTCCGATGCAACCCCGGGGATTCCTCCCTCCAGCGCTCCGATGGTTCGTGTCACGAACACGCGCACCGACCGCCTCTCCGCGGAGCCGGAGCTCGTGCTTGCGCTGCCTCGCAAGACGCCACGGACGTCGGTATCGATCGCGAGCGCCGCTCCCTCCCTTCCCGAGGCCCCTGCGGCTCCGGTGGCCCCCCCAGCCCCTCGCGCTGCTCCGTACCTCTTCTCGCTCACGCTCCTGCCCTTGCTCGCAGCGGTCTTCACGCCCCATCGAATCGACGATCGGATCGCCCGCGCAGCGGAGCGGTTCCCGTCGCTCCTCGACGCCGTGCAACGCTCGGGCCCCGTCTCCGCCGCCGTCGCGTTGCTGCCCGAAGCGCGGATCGAGGGAGCCCACGTCGCGGCCGGGAGCTTCGTCCATTGGGCCTACGCCTTGGGCTCCGGGGTCCTGGTCCTTGGGGCTGTCAGAGCGCTCTTCGCCCGCGGTAACCATGCCGGGCGGCGGACCGTATGGGCAGCTCTCGTGTCCAGTGTCGCGGGGTTCGTCCTGTTGCAGGGGATGCAGCTCGCGGCCGCCGCGACCGCAGTCTCGTCGACCGATGGCGCTGGGACGCTGCACGCTGCTCTCGCGACGCTATCGTTCTGCTATCGAGCGCCTCTCGATCCGGACACCAGCTTCCTGCTCGCCGCTGCGGCGTACGCGCTCCTCGCGATCGCCCTCGAGCTTCTCAAGCTCTTGCCGGTTGCCCGGCTCGTCCTTCGGTCACCCGAAACCGGCGCCCCCACTGCGCTCGCTGTCGGACTGAGTAGCGGGATCGGACTCGGCATCGCCCAATCGCTGGTCTACGCCCCGAGCCACTTGCACGGGCTGCACGGCTTCGGCTCCTACGCCGTCCGCTTCGTCACGTCCACCGCGCTGCACGGGGTCTGGGCCGGCATTGCTGCCTCGGCCATTGCCGGCGGAGGCGAACCCCTGTCCGCCTCAGTACGCGGCCTCGCTCGCTTTGCCGCGCCCCTGCGCGTCGTCCTCGGCGTAGTGGCGTTGCACGCGCTCTACGACACGATGGAGCGGCGCGGCATGGTTGCGGGCAGCATGCTGATCGCTGTCGTCAGCTTCGGCTGGTTCGCCTGGAAGGCCGACACCTCTCGGGTCCGGCCCGCGACGCGTCCCGTTCAGAGTCCCGCCACATCGTAGCGCTGGCGCCGGACGACCTCCGGCGGCAAGCTGAGTGCCTCATGCAAGGTTCCTCCCCGCGCCGTGGACGTCCGCGATCCGCCCCGGCTTCCGCTTTCCTTCCGACCTGCCGCGCCGATCTGGAGGCACGGGGCTGGGACCGGCTCGACGTGCTCATCGTGTCGGGCGACGCCTACGTGGACCATCCCGCTTTCGGCCCGGTGATCATCGCCCGCGCGCTCGAAGCCGAGGGGTACCGCGTTGGCATCGTCGCCCAGCCATCATGGAGCACCATCGAGGACCTTGCCCGCATGGGCACGCCGCGACTGTTCGTCGGAGTCAGCGCGGGCAACCTCGACTCGATGCTCAACAAGTTGACCGCGCAGAAGAAGACCCGCTCGCAAGAGCAGTACTCGCCCGGTGGACGTCTCGAGCTGCGTCCCAATCGAGCGACGATCGTCTACTCCAACCTTTGCCGCCAGGCTTTTCCCGGCGTCCCGATCGTGCTGGGAGGCATCGAAGCGTCGCTGCGCCGAATCGCGCACTACGATTACTGGTCGGACCAGGTGCGCCGCTCGATCCTGCTCGACGCCAAGGCGGACCTGCTGGTCTTCGGCATGGGCGAGACCGCAGTCGTCGAGATCGCCCGCAGGCTCTCGGCCGGGGGAGGCGTTGCGAGCTTGTGCGGCATCCGCGGCACCGCACGCGTCTTGTCTCGTGAGGAACGCTCGTCGTGGCAGGAGACGGCCGAGTCCACGGAGCGCACGGACGGGCCGGTAGTGCTGCCGTCCTACGAGTCGGTTGCGTCGGATCCCGTCGCATTCGCGACGATGACCCGACTGGTCTACCTCGAGTCGAATCCCCACAACGCCAGGCCGTTGATGCAACCCCACGGCTCCCAAGCCGTCTGGCTCGAGCCACCGTCGCTTCCCCTCGACCCGGAAGGCCTCGAACGCCTCTACCGCCTGCCGTTCCAGCGCGCCGAACACCCATCCTATGCTGAGCCCGTACCGGCGCTGCGCTCGGTTCGTCACTCCGTGGCAGTCACCCGAGGCTGCTTCGGCGGGTGCGCCTTCTGCGCGATCACCTGCCACGAGGGCCGGATCGTACAGAGCAGACCGAAGGAGGGCGTGCTCCGCGAGGTGCGGGCTCTGTGCAAGGCGCCTGGGTTCCCTGGAGTGATCACCGACGTGGGGGGCCCCACGGCGAACATGTACGGGATGAGCTGCGGCAACGAGCGCGCGGCCAGGATGTGCCGACGCACGTCGTGCGTTCACCCGGCGCCGTGCAGGTACCTTCGCACGGATCACGGGGAGTACATCCGGCTGCTCCGCGCCGTGCGCACCGTCCCTGGCGTGAAGCACGCGTTCGTGGCTTCCGGGGTTCGGCACGACCTGGCCTTGCGAAGCCCCGCGTTCATTCGGGAGCTGGCTGAACACCACACCGGCGGACAGCTCTCGATCGCTCCTGAGCACGTGAACCCCGAGGTCCTCGCCCTCATGCGCAAGCCTCCCGCGTCGCTCTGGGAGCAGTTCGAGGAGGCCTTTCTGCGCGCGAGCTCCCTCGCCGGGAAACGTCAGTTCGTGGTCCCCTACTTCATCGTTGGTCATCCGGGGTCCACGCTGCGCGACACGATCGAGCTCGCGCTGTGGTTGAAGCGCCGCTCCCTGCGCCCTCGACAGATCCAGGAGTTCATCCCGACACCGATGACGCTGGCGACGGCGATGTACCACACGGGCCTGGACCCGATGACGATGAAGCCGGTCGTGGTGGTGCGCGACCTGCGCGAGAAGCGGATGATGAAGGCGCTCCTGCTCTACTGGGACGCCGAGCAGTGGCCGCTTGCGCGCGAAGCTCTCGTAAGGGCGGGACGCACGGATCTCATTGGCCGTGGGCCTGGAAGCCTGGTTCCCTCAAGGGATGGGCAGGGACGCTCCGCGTTGCCGGGTGCGTCGCGTGCGCCGGGGTCAAGACAAGGAGCGCGACGTCGGGACTCGCAGCACGGCGATTGAAGCCGATCGGCGCATGGGCTATCTCACGGACGGCGTTGCCTGGGGCGACGCAGAACACGGCAGGAGAACGAAACATGCTGAGCCAGAAGATGCAGGACGCTTTCAACGCCCAGATCCACGCCGAGTATTACTCGTCGTACCTGTACCTCGCGATGTCGAGCTGGTGCGAGCAGTCGACGTTCAAGGGATTCGCCAGGTGGCTGCGCATCCAGGCCGACGAGGAGCGCAAGCACGCGTTCAAGATGATCGACTTCGTGCACGAGCGCGGCGGCAAGGTACAGCTTCAGGCCCTGGAGGCCCCGCCCGCCGACTTCGGCACGGTGGTGTCGCTGTTCGACAAGGTCCTCGAGCACGAGCTTCACATCACGGGACGCATCCACAAGCTGTTCGAGCTCGCGCGCGCCGAGAAGGATCTCGCCTCCGAGCTGTTCCTCGGTTGGTTCGTCAGCGAGCAGGTCGAAGAGGAAGCCAC
>CAYMUE010000003.1:76064-79177 GCA_964393505.1 uncultured Polyangiaceae bacterium | reverse complement strand
CCTCCGAGCTGTTCCTCGGTTGGTTCGTCAGCGAGCAGGTCGAAGAGGAAGCCACCGCCGGCGAGATCGTCGAGAAGCTCCGCATGGTCGGCGACCGTTCCGGCTCCGTGCTCTACCTCGACAAGGAATACGGCAAGCGCCAGGGCTGATCTCGACGCCCCCTTCCTACTGCTCCCCTTCTTCGTCGTCGCGACGGTGGCGCGTCAGCGTGTAGAACGTGCCGAATGCCGCAAGCCCCGCGGCCACCATGTACAGGAACCTGTCCCGGCGGCGCTTCGTCGCGGCCCCGGCATCCCCCGGATCCAACCAAGCAGGCGCGCGCTCTCCGACCTGGACTGTCTCGCGTCCCGAGACCGCGGCGGAATCGGCGGGCGCCGCGATTCCCGGGACTTCGGGCTGGGCCCATGCCGGGCTCGCGAAAGCGACGAGGCAAGGGATCGCCAGGACGGGCAGCAGCCGCATGCGGACTCCTTGATGCGTGGGGACGTCGTCGGTCCGACGCCCTCGGCGGGAGGTTCGACTCGCGGGAGTCCTGGAGCGGGCCTCGCAAGCAGGCTCCCTGAAAAGCGGGAGGGACAGGATCTGTTCGTGACACGAATGGGTTCGTTGATCAACGCGCGAACGAGGTCGATCACGTCGCACGGGCGAGCGGCTCATCGGCTTCCATGAGGGCGGACCAGGGCGCGCTGGACGTCAGGGCGTGGGCTTGCAGGTGAATCCGAGCCCTTCGACCTCCGCAGGGGTCAAGCAGTTGGCCGAGAAGAGGAAGCCGCACAAGTCCTCCTCCTTGCAGCAACCTTCCATCTTGACATCCACGGGGGGATTGGTGCCCGAAGTGCACTTGACGGCGCCACAGAACAGCGCGCCACAAGGGACGCCCGCGTCTTCACCGCCGGTGCCGCCGTTGCCCCAGCCGCTAACGCCGCCGCTTCCACCCTTGCCCGCCGAGCCGGAGGAGCCCGCCTTGCCACCCGAGCCCGCGCCTCCGCCACCGGACTCGCCCGCTTCGCCCCCCTCGCCGCCTTCGCCCGACGCTCCACCGGTCAGTGCGGTGTCCGTCCCCGAATCCTTCGCGCCTCCCGCGCCCGCCTCCGGCTCGAAGGACGGGGGATCATTCTCGGGCTGTGCGCACGCTGCCGAACCAAGTACTGCTCCAAGCACCAGAAGGAGCGCTCCGCGGAGCACGTCGCGAGTCACACCGTTGCTGCAAGTCATGCGTGTCATTGTAGAAGCTCGCCCCGTTTCGCACAAGGCGCGGCGACTTCCGGCCCCAACGACGCAACTTCCCCACGGCGACCTTGCTGCCGCGCGCTCCCGCTTCGGGTACAATGCGGATCCACAGCGAGGTTCCGATGTCTTCGATGCGTGCCTTCTCGATACCCACAGCCCTCGCAGCCGTCCTGCTTGCCCCCGCGACAGGAACGGCTGCTCCCGCCGATTCCCCGGCTCCACTGCGTCCCGAGACCTTGATCGGCTCCGGATCCTCTCCCAGTCTCGCGTCTCCCGCGAAGCTCGGCGCACGCCTCACGGCTCCCCAGTGGACCGCCGAGGGGCTCTGGCCTTCCGGCCCCTCGTCTCTTCCCGCACTCGCTTCCGCGGAGCACAAGGGAGCTCCCGTTCACGATCCCTCGTCCGGCGCGTGGTTTGCCTCGGTCAACGGCGCCATCGTCCGCGTTGACGGAACCCGTCTCGTCGTGACGGCGGACAACGTGCAGGGGACGGACATCGACGTGCGAGCGTCGCAGTCGGTCGCGGTCTCGCGCGAGCCCAACGACACGATCGTGCTGCATCGATTCGGGTCAAGAACGGAACGTCGCGTGCTGATGACGGGCCAGCAGTACTTCAACCCGCGGCTCTCCCCCGACGGAACGCGGATGATCGTGAGCGAGAGCCGGACGGGAGGAGGGCACTTGTGGTTGGTCCCGCTCGACGGAACGCCCACGGATCTCGGGGTCGGCCAGCACGCCACGTGGCATCCAGACGGGCGACGCGTGGTGTTCGCCCGGGTTGGTCACGACGGCTATCGGATCACGTCATCGGAGCTGTTCACGATCGACCTCTCTACTCGCGTGGAGACGCGCCTGACGCAGAGCGCGGGCGTTGCGGAGGTGACGCCGGTAGTGTCGCCGGACGGGCGCTGGATCGCGTTCGCGGACGCGCGCAGTGGAGACGGTTGGTACGCGGCGATGCCGCACACGGGTGGGAGGTGATCATGCGCTCCTTTGCTCGCACCGTGCTCGTGCTTGCCGGGGCGCTCGCCCTGTGGCTCGTATCCTCCAACGCGCTCGCGCAGAAGGTCTATCTGAACCCCAGCGATCAGGACAACAACTCCGTCTCCGGCGGTGGCGTCGAGTCGCAATACGCGCTCATCGTGGCCAACAAGGCCAAGGCCATCCTCGACGCGGCGGGGTTCACGGCCAAGGTCGATCAGGACTTCAGCAGCGCGCCTTCGAACGCCAACTCCTGGGGCGCCGACGTCTTCGTGAGCATCCACAGCAACGCGGGTGGCGGCCACGGCACCGAGACGCTCTACAAGTCGGATGGCGGGAAGAAGCTCGCATCTGCAGTGCAGAACGGACTTTTGTCCAAGCTCCCGTACCAGGATCGCGGCCTGAAGTACCGCGACGACCTGCACGTCCTCAACAGCACGGACATGTATGCCTGCCTGCTCGAGTCGGTCTTCCACGACTGCTCCTCCGGCAGCGGCTACGCCGGTCACCCTCCGTCGGAGTCCGCGTTCCTGCGCAGCGCCGAGGGGCAGACCAAGATCGCCGAGGGGACTGCCGCTGGCGTCTGCGCCTACTACGGCAAGTCCTGCGACTCCACCACGCCCGCCAAAGGCACCCTCCGCGGCGTCGTGTACGTCGATCCCGATATCGCCAATCGCATCCCCGGCGCCACGGTCAAGCTGAACACCGGAGCATCCGTCGTCGCCGACGGCACCGGAAGCTGGGCGTTCGAACTCGCCCCCGGAACCTACACAGCGACCGCAACAGCGGACGGCTATGATTCGAACTCCTCCACCCGCGATGTCGTGGCGGGCCAGGAGACTTGGGGGAGCATCGGGTTGAAGCCCACGACGGTCACCGGTCCGGAGCCGGAGCCGGAACCTG
>CAYMUE010000003.1:37126-75964 GCA_964393505.1 uncultured Polyangiaceae bacterium | reverse complement strand
AGCATCGGGTTGAAGCCCACGACGGTCACCGGTCCGGAGCCGGAGCCGGAACCTGCACCGGAGCCCGTGCCGGAGGCGGGCCCCGTGGATTCTTCGCTCGGCGACGTGGTGACCATCTCCGACGCGGCCTCCGAAGCTGCGGCCCCGAAGTCGACTTGGAACACCGAAGACGACGGTGGATGCGGGTGCCGCACGCCCGCCTCGCGCACCTCCTCGTCGACCTGGTGGCTGATCGGCGCCGCCACCATGCTGCTCGCAACCCGTCGACGCATCCCGCGAGCCTGATCGCTCCGCGACCTCGAACACGCAACTCACCGCGTGCTATCCTGCGCTTCCAGACGTGATCGGCCGGTGTTGGCCCGTCTGGTCTGCACCCTGATGCATCGACCCGCCAGCTCGCCTCCTCGACGGCCTTCTCGCCCCTTCCGGACGCGCGTTGCGTCGTTCGGAGCCTCCTGCGTGCTTGCGACTGCCTGGGCCGGATGCCTCCTGGTGTTCCCCGAGGAGCAGCCGGCACCGGAGACGCGACTGCATCGTCCGCCGGTCGAGGAGCCGGTGTGCACCGGATCGCTTGCCAACTGCGACGGCTCCGCGTCGAACGGCTGCGAGTCCGATCTCGCCTCCGACCCGTTGCATTGCGGAGCCTGCGACGTCGCCTGCGACCCCGGGGCAGCGTGCAACGAATCCACCTGCGGGATCGCGCCCGAAGTGATCGCCTCCGGACAGTTGAGCCCGACCCGACTCGTGGTCAGCCACGGCGACCTCTTCTGGATTCACGCCGTGGAGAAGGATCCGTCGTCCGGGAACACCTTCGGAGCAATTCAGCATCTGGCTCGCGATGCCTCCGAAGTGCGATTGTTCTTCTCCGGAAAGGGCGCCCCGGAGTCCCTGGCCGTCGACGCAACACACGTCTACTGGCCGGACTACGAGGGCGGCAGACTCATACGCATGGCCCGCCACGGCTTGCCGCGGCTCCCCGAGCCCCTGACCACCGGGTTGCGCTCCCCTCGCTCCCTCGCCGTCGTCGGCGACACGCTCTACTGGGCCAGCGCGCCCGACCGCACCGCGTATCGATGCACTCCATCGTCGTGTCAGCCCACTGCCTTCGCCGTGCTTCCCGACGCCGTCACCGGCGTCGCGGCCAGCCCGTCCAGTGTGTTCGTGTCGGGAACGACAACCGTGCTGCGACTGGATCTGTCGGGTCACGTAGCGACCGCACTCGCATCCTCGCGCTCAGCTCCCTTCGGTCTCGTTGCAGCCGGGGCCTCGGTGTTCTGGATCGAGCAGGGCGGCCCCGAGTTGCGTGCCAGCGGGCTCATCGCGGGAGCGGATCCCGACTTCCAGGTCCTCGCCGAAGCACAGGATGAACCTTCGTCGATCGCCGTGGACGATGCATGGGTCTACTGGACGAACTCGCTGGAGGGAACAGTGATGCGAGCGCCTCGCAAAGGTGGCAAGGCCCTGCCGCTGGCGGTCGGACAAGGACAGCCGTCGGGCATCGCGGTCGACGACCAAGGCGTCTACTGGACCACGCGGGAGACCGGGCGACTGATGCGCCTGCCCAAAGAGAATTAGGCGTCGGCTCCGAATCAGCCTGACTTCTTGCGGGGACGCTTTGCGGGGGCGGGAGCTGCGGGCTGGGGCGCCGCGGCCGTTGGGCGCCGGGGAGCGGCCGCGCCACGCAGGGTCTTGAGCCAGGCGATTTGTTCCGCGTAGCACCGCGCCTTGTCGACGGGAGGAGTCTCGAGCACACCGACGACGTGGTCGAGGGTGGGGTCGTTCACGAGCTTCCAGAAGGGCCACGGCCCGAGCTCACCGAGGCCGAGACGCTCATGGCGGTCGACCCGCGATCCGAGGGGCTTCTTGCTGTCGTTCAGGTGCATCGCACGCAAGGATTCGAGTCCGATCTCGCGCTGCAGCTCCTGCCAGGCATGCGCGAATCCGGGCTCGCACGAAAGGTCGTAGCCGGCGGCGAACGCGTGGCACGTGTCGAGGCAGACCCCGATGCGCGATCGGTTCGGGGGAGACACGGCTCTGGCGACCGTGTGCACAATCGCCCCGACCTCCTCGAACGTCACGCCGATCGCGCTCCCCTGCCCTGCGGTGTTCTCCACGAGGAGCGAAACGCTCGCTCCGCTGGTTTCCTCCAAGACCCAGGCGAGTGCGTCGGCGGCGGCCTTGACTCCGTGCTCGACACCGGCACCGAGGTGCGCGCCGGGGTGGAGCACGACGAACTCGACGCCGAGCCTCTCGCAGCGCGTGGCCTCCTGAAGGAGCGACTCGCGCGATCGACGGAGGATCTCCTCGTCCGCGGCGCACAGGTTGATGAGGTAGCTGTCGTGGGAGAGCACGGGAGTTGAGGCGAGCGTCGAAGCTGCGCGTGCAGCTCGGAAGGCATCCACCTGCGCGTCGGAGAGCTCGGGTTCCCGCCACTGGTTGGAGTTCTTGGTGAAGATCTGGAGCGCTTCGCAGCCGTCTTCGCGGGCGGCGGCGTAGGCCTTCTCGAGACCTCCGGCGACCGACTCATGTGCGCCGATGAGCATGGCCTGCTCTCTAGGCCCGATCGGTCGAGAACGGAAGTCCCGCCAACCGGCTCGCGGTCAACGCATGTCGCAGATCTGCGTCTGCGGGATGCAGTGCGTTCCGTTGCAGCACTTCTGGGACGCGCTGCAACAAAGGCTGCCACAGGGTTTCGCGCAGGTGCAGGCCCCGGACTCGCACGTGGCGTTCGTGATGCACTTCGTTCCGCAGCCGCCGCAGTTGTTGACGTCGGTTTGCGTGTACGTTTCGCAGCCATCGGACTGCAGGTTGCCGTTGCAGTTCGCGAAGAACTTGAGACACGAGCCGACGCACTTGCCGAGCACGCAGCCGACTGTCGTCATGTTGACGCCGCTGCACGTGACGCCGCAGGCGCCGCAGTTCGACGGGCTGGTGCTGATGTTCGTCTCGCAGCCGTCGCCCCAGAACTTGTCGCAGTCGGCGTAGCCGGAGTTGCAGCTCGAGAGCACGCAGCTTCCGTTGGTGCACCCCGGGGCGGCGTTGGGGTACGCGCACACCCGATCGCACTCGCCGCAGTTGAGCACGTCGGAATCGAGGAACGCCTCGCATCCGTTCTTGGCGCTCTCATCGCAGTTTCCGCGGTACTTGTCGCAGATGAACGAGCAGCTTCCGTTGACGCACGTCGCGGTAGATCCTGTTGGCTCGACGCAGAAGTGGTCGCATCCGCCGCAGCTGGTCGGTGAGTTCAGGAACGACGCTTCGCAGCCATTGGAGTGCTGGCCGTCGCAGTTTCCGAATCCCGCCTTGCAGCTCGCCACTCGACACGAAGAAAGCACGCACGCGGGATCCGCGTGCGTCAGGGCGCACAGGTTGCCGCACGCTCCGCAGTTTGAAGTGCTCGACGTTACGTCCGTCTCGCACCCGTTCTTGTCGTCTCCGTCGCAGTTTCCGAGCCCGCTCCCGCAGGGGTTGATCTTGCACATGCCACCCTGGCACAAGGGAATCCCCCCGGAGTCGGGGCACTCGAGATCACATCCACCGCAGTGCAGCGGGTTGGTCTGCGTGTTGATCTCGCACCCGTCCGACGGGTCGGCGTTGCAGTCGGCGTGGCCGGGGTCGCAATCCGCCATCACGCAGATCCCCTGCTCGCACTTCGCCGCGGCGTGTCCGAAGGAGCAGATCGTCCCGCACGCGCCGCAGTTCGCAGGGTCGGACGCGATCACCGCCTCGCAACCATCATTCGCCAGGCCGTTGCAGTCCCTGAACCCCTCCTCGCAGGACTGCAGCAGGCACCCCGACTGGCCGCTGCACGTCGTGACCGCATTGGGAAGCACACAGGTGCATCCGCACTGCAGAGGTAGCCCTCCCCCGCCGCAGGTCTCGGGAGCGGTACACTCCCCGCAATCCAACACGCCTTCACAGCCGTCCGAGACTACCCCGCAACTGGCACCAAGCTGCGTGCACTGACGCGGGAAGCACTCCGCCGTGCCACACTGGTTCGGCCCGTTGCCTCCGCACGTCTGCCCGGCCGGGCAGGTGCCGCACGACACGGTTGCTCCACATCCGTCAGGTGCAGTCCCGCAGTTGGCGCCGAGCTGCACACAACCCATCGGAAGACACCCGCCGTCCGCTTCCGGAGCGTCGGCCTCCTCCTCTGCATCCGGCTCGACCTCCGCCCCTGCCTCGAGGACGTCGTCGCTCGTCGCCTCGACGGCCGCATCCGCATCCACGGCGGGCTCCTCGGAGACATCCGCCGACGCATCGGAGGGGCTTCCGCCTGCGCCGCCCGCCGCGGCGTTGTCCGAGCTCTCCGAGTTGCTGCAGCCGGCAGCAGAGAGCAGTCCCCCAAGGACGACCATCTGCAGGAAGCCAAGCGAGACATGTCGATGCATGGTGTCTTCACGATACGCTTCCGTCGGTTGCCCGGCAACGCCAGCCGCTCTTCATCTGGCTTCGCCTCGCCATGGGGTTGCGCCCGACCGGGATACCGTCCTAGGAGTGCCAGACGGAGGAGCCCGATGGACACGCGAGGATTCGAGTTCGACACGGAGCTGGAGCAGGCGCCCATTTCGCGCGCCAAGCTCCCCGACTGCTGTGCCGTGGTGATCTTCGGCGCTACCGGCGACTTGTCGAAACGCAAGCTCGTTCCGGCCCTGTACAACCTCGCCGTCGACGGCGCCCTTCCGCGAAGGTTCGCGGTGCTCGGCGTGAGCCGGACCGTGCTTCCCGCGGACGGTTTCCGAGCGGAGCTGCGCGCGAGCACGGAGCGGTTCTCGCGAACCCGTCCCCTGGACGACAAGGTCTGGGAGGCTTTCGCCCGCCGGATCGAGACCTGCCCCGGAAGCCTCGACGACCTCGCGAGCTTCGAGCGCGTCCGCGAGACCCTCGAGCAGGTGGATCGGGACCACGGGACCTGCGGCAACCGTCTGTACTACTTTGCGACACCACCGAAGCACTTTGCGCAGACGTTGGGCAATCTGCGCGATGCGGGCCTGCTCGCCGATCCCCGCGCGACGGAGCGCTGGACCCGGGTGATCATCGAAAAGCCATTCGGACGGGACCTGGCTTCCGCTCGCGAGCTCAACCGCATCGCCACGGACATCCTCGACGAGAGCCAGATCTTCCGGATCGATCACTACCTCGGGAAGGAGACGGTGCAGAACATCCTGGTGTTCCGCTTCGGCAACGCGATCTTCGAGCAGATGTGGAATCGCCGTTCGGTCGATCACGTGCAGATCACGGCCGCCGAAGAGATCGGGATCGAGCGCCGCGGGAAGTTCTACGACGAGACCGGCGTGATGCGGGACTTCGTGCAGAACCACCTCCTGCAGGTGCTGGCCCTCTGCGCGATGGAGCAGCCCGTCTCGTTCCGCGCCGACGACATCCGCGACGAGAAAGCCAAGGTGCTGCGCTCCCTGCGACCCATCGCCGAATCCGACGTCGCCTCCCACGTTGTTCGCGCGCAGTACCAGGGCTACCGCTCCGAGGAAGGTGTGTCCCCCGATTCGACCACGCCCACGTTCGTGGCGATGAAGGCCTTCATCGACAACTGGCGCTGGCAAGGCGTGCCCTTCTACATCCGCGCGGGCAAGAGCCTGCACAAGCGCATCACAGAAGTGTCGTTCCACTTCCACCCCGTCCCATTCTGCCTGTTCGGTCGCGACGAGGTCTGCCAACTGCTGCAGCCCAACGTCCTGACGCTGCGCATCCAGCCGGACGAGGGGATCTTCCTGCGCTTCAACACCAAGGTGCCTGGGGACGATCTCTCCGTGTCGGCCGTGCGCATGGACTTCAACTACGCCCGAGCCTTCGACCGGCCCCCCCAAGATGCCTATGAGCGGCTGCTGGTCGACTGCATGCGCGGCGACGCAACCCTCTTCTCGCGAAAGGACAGCGTGGAGCTCGCCTGGAGCTTCGTCGATCCCATCCTCGACACTTGGGAGCACCGCGACCCCGACGTCGCCGGCCCCCTCGCCCTGTACGAGCCCGGATCGCAGGGCCCGGCGCAAGCCGACCGATTCATCGCCGTCGATGGACGGCGCTGGGATCCGATCCGATGACCGGCGTGCGCGTCTCCGATGACGCTGCGACGGCCGCAGCCGCCGCGGCCGTGTGGCTCGAAGCCCTCATCGTCGAAAAACTCCGTGCCTCGGACGACTGCGCCATCGCACTCTCCGGAGGCTCGTCGCCAGCGGCCATGCACACCGCACTCTCCCGCTCCCGCAGCATCGACTGGAGCCGCGTCATGCTCTTCTTCGGAGACGAGCGATGCGTGCCGCCCGATCATCCCGGGAGCAACTACCGCATGGCGCGCGAGACCCTGATCGCGCCCGCCGGGATCCCCGATGGGAACGTCTTCCGCATGGAGGCGGAGGCGCAGGATCGCGAAGGCGCCGCGCAGCGCTACGAATCGCGGCTGCCGGAGGAGCTCGACGTGATCGTGCTCGGCGTCGGTGCCGACGGGCACACCGCGTCGCTATTCCCAGGCACCGAAGCGGTGCGCGAAGCGTCCCGCAGAGTCGTGGTAGCGAGCGGCCCGGAGCCCTATCCGGCACGATTGACCATCACGCCGCGCGTCATCTCCGCTGCCCGCGACCTGCTCGTGCTCGCACCGGGATCGAGCAAGGCCGAGGCGGTCCATCGGGCTCTCGACCTGTCGACTGACACCACGTCCACTCCGGCGGCCCTCGCCCGTCGCGGCACCTGGTTCCTCGACCGCCCCGCGGCAGCCCTGATCGGCCTTCGTTGAAGGTGGAGCCCGGATCGGGGTGGCTTCGCCGCGCCAGACGCACTATCGCGTCCGGTTGACACACGGTGCCCCCGGCACGAGTGAGGAGACATCCATGGCTGACGTTCGCGATCCCCTCGACGTACTCTGCATCAACACCCTCCGCGCTCTCGCGATCGACACGATCCAGAAGCCCAAGTCCGGGCACCCGGGACTCCCGCTCGGCGCAGCCCCCATGGCGTACGTGCTCTGGCAGCGACACCTCCGCCATGATCCCTCCGCACCTCGGTGGCCCGACCGCGATCGCTTCGTGCTGTCCGCCGGCCACGGCAGCTCGCTGCTCTACGGGCTGCTCCACCTCACGGGCTACGACCTGTCGATGGACGATCTGAAGTCCTTCCGTCAGTGGAACAGCCGGACCCCCGGTCACCCCGAGTTCGGTCAGACCGCAGGCGTCGAGGCCACCACCGGCCCCCTCGGACAAGGCTGCGCAAACGCCGTCGGCATGGCCATCGCCGAACGCTCTCTCGCCCACCGTTTCAACCGGCCCGGGCACGTCATCGTCGATCACTTCACCTTCGCCCTGCTCGGCGACGGTGACATGATGGAGGGGATCTCGTCCGAAGCGGCTTCGCTCGCAGGCCACCTCGGTCTCGGCAGGCTGATCTTCCTCTACGACTCCAACGACATCTCCCTGGACGGCCCCACTTCGCTCGCCTTCACCGAGGATGTCTCGCGTCGTTTCGAGGCGTTCGGATGGCAAGTGCTGCGCGTCGAGAAGGGCGACACCGATGTCGAAGGGCTCGACGCGGCCATCGCACAGGCGAAGGCCGATCTGACGCGTCCCACGCTCATCGTCGTGAGGACCACGATCGGCTACGGCTCTCCGAACAAGCAGGGCAAGTCCGCATGCCATGGGAGCCCCCTCGGTCCCGAGGAGATCGCGCTGGTGAAGAAGGGCTTCGGGCTCGATCCTTCGCTGTCGTTCCACGTCTCCGATGAAGCGCGCCGGCAGTTCGCCACGGGCGTTGCGCGCGCTCGGTCGGCCCACGCGGCATGGGAAGCGCGCATGAAGGCCTACGCGGCTGAGTATCCCGAGCTCGCTCGCGAGTTCGGCAGCGCCATGACCGGGGAGCTCCCGGCCGGTTGGGATCACGACGTACCGGTGTTCGCCCCGGGAGACGGTGAAGCCACTCGCCAGTCGGGGGGCAAGGTGCTCAACGCGATCGCCAAGGGGCTCCCGACGCTCCTCGGCGGCGATGCGGACCTGTCGGCATCCACCCAGACCGCCGTGAAGGACGGCGGGAACTTCGACGGACGCACCGGAGCGGGGAGAAACATCCGCTTCGGAGTGCGTGAGCACGCGATGGCCGCCATCGCCAACGGCATGGCTTATCACGGAGGCATTCGCCCCTACGTCTCGACGTTCTTCTGCTTCGCCGACTACATGAGGCCGTCGATCCGCCTCGCCGCCCTCAGCCACTTGCCCACGCTGTACGTCTTCACGCACGACTCGATCGCCGTCGGCGAGGACGGTCCGACCCACGAGCCCGTCGAGCACCTGATGTCGCTGCGGTGCATGCCCGGATTGCGCGTGGTCCGTCCTTGCGACGCCAACGAGACCGCTGCCGCCTGGCGCTACGCCATCGAGCAGAGCCACCACCCTGTTGCGCTCGTGCTCACGCGTCAAAAGGTTCCCACCTTCGATCGCGCGAAGCACGGCCCGGCTTCCGGCGTCACGCGCGGCGCCTACGTCCTCGCAGAGGCGAGCAGCGCGCCGAAGGCGATCATCATCGCCACGGGCTCGGAAGTCCAACTTGCGATCGGCGCGCGGGAGCAGCTCGAGAAGGACGGCATCCCGACGCGCGTGGTTTCGATGCCTTGCTGGGAGGAGTTCGCGGCGCAGCCTGCAGAGTACAGAGACGCGGTCTTGCCCCCCGGAGTCCGGGCCCGCGTGTCCGTCGAGGCCGGCGTCACCTTCGGATGGCACACCTGGATCGGAGACGCCGGAGTGGCCGTCGGCATCGATCGCTTCGGAGCCTCCGCTCCCGAGGACGTCCTTATGAACCAGTTCGGCATGACCGTCGCTCGCGTGGTCGAGGCGGTCCGGGCCTCCCTCCGCTCCACCGCGTCCTGATTCAACATCGGAAGTCCCCATCATGACCGACCATGACCTCTGCCAGTTCGGCGTTGCAGGCCTCGGCGTCATGGGCGCTGCGCTCGCGCTCAACGTCTCCGACCACGGCTTCCGCGTCGCGGTGTGGAACCAGTCCCACCAACGCACGGAGCGACTCCTGCAGTCCCATCCCGAGAAGGGACTCGTCGGCTCCGAGACGCTCGAGCAGTTCGTGGCTTCGCTCCAGCGGCCCCGCAGCATCCTGCTGATGATCAAAGCGGGTGAGCCCGTCGACGAGTTGCTCGATCGACTGCAGCCGCTGCTGTCCCCCGGCGACATCGTGATCGACGGCGGCAACAGTTGGTACAAGGACACGCAGCGACGCGAGCAACGCCTGCGTGCCGCCGGGATGGAGTTCGTCGGCTGCGGCGTCTCGGGCGGCGAGAAGGGCGCTCGCCTCGGGCCCTCGATCATGCCCGGGGGCTCCGCGTCCGCCTGGACCCGCCTTCGACCTGTCCTCGAATCCGTCGCCGCACACAGCGATTCCGGCCCTTGCGTCACCCATGTCGGCCCCGACGGCGCCGGACACTTCGTCAAGATGGTCCACAACGGGATCGAGTACGGCGACATGCAGATCCTCGCCGAGGCCTACGATCTCCTGCGGAAGATCGGCGGGCTCAACGCCCCCGCGATCTCCGCGGTGTTCGCGCGCTGGAACGAGGGGGTCCTGGAATCGTTCCTCGTCGAGCTTGCCGCGGTCGTGCTGCGCCACGTCGACCAGGACTCCGGTCGCCCGCTCGTGGACGCGATCGTCGACGCCGCCGGACAGAAGGGAACCGGGCGGTGGACGGCGCAAACTGCCCTGGAGCTCGGGGTCCCGATCCCGACCATCACTGCGGCGACCGAGGCGCGCGGCATCTCCGCCAGGCGATCCGAGCGGCTTCGCGCGAGCGAGATCCTGCCCGGTCCGGCCTGCGGCGCGACCGACTCCGAGCGTGACGCCCTGGTACAGGACCTCGAGGCTGCCGTGATCGCCTCGCGCCTCTGCTCCTACGCTCAGGGGATGGCGCTGATCCGCGCTGGCTCGGAGGAGAACGGTTGGGGCATCTCCCTTGCCGAGGTGGCTCGCATCTGGACCGGCGGGTGCATCATCCGCGCGCGCTTGCTGCAACCCATTCGAGCTGCCTTCGAGCGGGACAAATCCCTGTCGAACTTGCTGCTCGCTCCCGAGCTCACCAACCTCGTGAGCTCCGGTCACGAAGCCTGGCGAAGAACCGTCGCGCGCGCCGTCTCCTGCGGCGTTCCGACCCCCGCGATGTCCTCCAGCCTCGCGTGGTACGACGCCACGCGCAGCGCGAGTCTCCCGCAGAACCTCGTCCAAGCGCAGCGCGATGCGTTTGGGGCACACACCTACGAGCGCATCGACAGGCCCGAGCTCGGCTTCGTTCACACGGAGTGGCTGGACAAGTAGCGGCACGGCTGCCGCACGGAGCTACTTCTTGCAGTCCGGGTCCGCCTGGAGCGACTCGAGCATCGACTTGCAGCTCATTTCCACGGCCATCGGATTGAGATTCTTGGCGAAGTTTTCCTTCGAGACCTGCGCTGTCTTCCGGTACGCCTCGGCCTTGACCGTTGGCGCCTTCGCCGCGCACTGCTCGACGGCTGCAAAGTAGTCCTTGCAGGACTGGCTCTCCATTCCCCCCTTCGAGCACCCACAGAGCCCCATCATTCCGAACACCACAATCGCGACGAGAACGGTTCGCATGGTCTTTCTTCCCTCTTGCTGGTGAAGAGTTCACGAGACTACAGCATCCGCTTGCCTCGCTCCAAGACAACCGCGACCGCACTTCCCTGCCCCGCCAACGCTCTGTATCCTGCCGCCATGAAACGGTTCATCGCCCTCATCGCAATCCCCGCCTGTGCATGGCTCATCGCATGCTCCGATGAATCGTCGTCCCCTGGCGCCTGGCAGCCCACCGCTGGCTCCGGACAAGGGGGCGAAGCTCCCACCGACGCCGGAAGCGGCGGGTCCACCGGAGGCGCAGAGGGGGATGCGTCGCAGGGCGGCTCCGCACAGGGGGGGGCAAGCCATTCCGGCGGCACGTCGCAAGGCGGTGCTGCGGGCTCCACTCCCACCGCCGTCCCCCTCTGCCAGTCCGGCTGCGCGTCTCCCGCCGACTGCACCACCGCCGGCTCCTATCCCGCCTCCGAATGGGACTGCGCTCAGGGGCTGTGCAAGTACCGGGGTTGTACCAGCGACGCCGTGTGCGCCCAGGTCTTCAGCAACGCCGCCTACGTGTGCAGTCCTTCGCCCTTCGGCTCCATCGACACGTGTCAGCTCTCCTGCACTAGCCCCTCGGATTGCGCCACCGACCAGGGAGCCTTCTCGTCCGACAACTGGGAGTGCAGCGCGGGACGTTGCGTTTATCAGGGGTGTTCGACCGACGCCGAATGCAAGGCCACGATGGCCGGAATGGACTACCGCTGCCGCCCGATGGACCTGCTCGGCTACAACGCCTGCGTGCAGGGATGCTCGGTCCCCGCGGACTGCGCCATCCCGAACTCCCCAGCCTACGCCGAGAGCACCTGGAGCTGCGAACAAGGGGCGTGCGTCTACCTCGGTTGCCCCAGCGACGAAGCCTGCAAGCAATCCCTTCACGGACAGCAGTACGTCTGCAAGTAGAGACCGTGCCGCGTGTGGTCCATCACCGACAGAGCAGAGCATGTGCGCACGATGGTGCTCGTGCGTTCGGTTCTCCTCACGGCCGCAGCCGTCGCCCTCCTCGGCTTCGGGACCTTCTGGATCGTGATCGGGACCATTGCCATCTTCGTGGGTGACGAGTCCGACGTTCGCTACGGTGGATTGGTCATGCTCCTCGGAGGGACCCTCCCGGCCCTCGCCGGCGCCGTCGCGCTCTACTTCGGTGTCCGGGGTTTCGTGGCCCGATCCCGTTGGAAGTCGCTCCTCACAGCGCTGCGTGCCAATCCGTCCCTCGGGATCCAGGACATTGCCATCGCGTTCGGCATTCCGGTCCCCCAAGCCGAGAGAATGGTCGGCGGCGCCATGCGCGTCGGCATCCTCGCCATGGCCTCCGATTCCCCCGTCCACTCCATCCACCCACTGTCACATCCGGTCGTCTCCCCCCAGCCCCCCGCCCAGGCCTTCACGCTCGCCTCCGCACTCTCGCCCCAGGCTGCTTCCGTTCGCCCTGCGTCCATCGAGGTCCCCGAGCAACTCCGGGCGCCCATCGGCGTTCAGAACCCCGCGCAGCTAGTCGGTCGCCTGCTGCGCGGCACCTACCAGGTCGAGACCATGCTCGGCGCAGGCGGCATGGGGGCGGTGTTCAGGGCACGCCATGTCCGAACCGGACGACGATACGCGCTCAAGGTCCTGCTGGGCGACGCAACCGTGGAGTCGTTCAAGCGCTTCGAACGCGAGGCCACGGCCGCCAGCTCCCTCGGCCACCCGGGGATTGTTGCTGTTCACGACTTCGACCGTTCCGAAGAGGGACTCCCCTTCCTCGTCATGGACCTGCTGGAAGGAGAGACTCTGGCGCAACGCCTCGAGCGCAGACGGCAGCTTCTCTGGTCCGATGTGCGACGAATCTCGCTCGAAGCAGGGGATGCCCTCGCTACCGCTCATGAGGCCGGACTCCTCCATCGAGACATCAAGCCAGGCAACCTCTTCCTCGCATCGACTTCGGGGAAGCCCGAACGCATCGTGCTGCTCGACTTCGGTCTCGTCAAACCCCTGGACCCCCGCGCCTCCAGAGTCACGGCTTCCGGCGCTGCCCTCGGGACCCCCCTGTACATGGCTCCCGAGCAGGCGCTCGGCGAGAGCCTCGACGTCCGCACCGACGTCTACGGCCTGGGTGCGGTCGTGTTCGAAATGGTCACTGGAGCCCCACCGTTCCTGGACAGCTCCGCAGCCGCCGTCTACGCACGATTGCTGTCGCAAAATGCTCCCCCGCCCAGCTCCATCGCTCCCCGCGCTTGCCCAGTCGGTCTCGACGAGGTCCTCGGCCGCGCGCTCGCCAAGACTCCCGCGGCCCGGTACCTGTCGGTGCGCGCGTTCCTCGCGGACCTCGCACAACTGCGTCCCCCGACCGCAGGCTCCACCATGCTCGTCTGACCCTATTCCGTTACGAACCTCTGCAGCGCTCTCATCAGCACCGGCAACGACCCCGCGTCCACCAACTCCACCGGAAACCCCACCAGCGCAGACTTGCCCCGAATTCCCACCGCGGCTGGTTGCCCGTTGGCATACTGAAGCAGTATCTCGGCTCCGTTGACCGGAAGCAGTGAGTCGGGATGGTCCTCGCCGTAGGGACGCCCCTCCCCCACGAACACGAACGGCCCCAGGCCATCGAGCCGCCCGACCCCGCTCGCCTGCCCCGATGCCGCGTTGTCTTCCCGCAGCGCCGCGCCGAACGCACTCCGCACGAACGCCGTGCCGTTCCCCACTCCGTCGAGATCGTACGCCACCTCACTGCCACTCAGCACCAATCGCCCCCCACCCTTCAAGTACTCAGTCAGCAGCGCCTGCTCCTCTTCCGACACCGACAGGTCGTCCGACGACTCATCGCCAAGCAACCAGACCACCATGGGGTACTCCGCCAGACTCACTCCATCCTCGACCAACGCGCGATGCGACGCCGTCTGACACCCGCCGGAGGCCTCCCCCACCCAGGCCGCGAAATCGTGCCTCAACCCGCCGAACGAACCACCGAGCACGCGGTCGAACCCGTCCACTACGAGCACCGTTGCATCGGTGTCCATCCGCCCTGCGTCCGACGGAATCACCTCCGAGGAGCTCAACCCTGTCACGAGGGGAACCACCCGAACCCGCGCCCCTCCCGTGAACGAGAAAGCCGCCGATTCCTCCTCGGGCCCGACCTTTGCCCGCTGCTCCCAGGTCTCCCCGTCGCCGGAGACCTCCACCATGAACCCCTCGAGCGACGCATCCCGCGGCGACAACCAGGAGACCTTCGCCGTGCCCCCCCGGGCTGTCGCCTGCCGCAGCTCGATCCGCGGCCCGCGTCGGTGGTGCTGCAACCCGAAGCGCAACGCCTCGCCGTAGATGCCGTCAATCCGCGTGGTTCGCTCGTGCGACGTGTTCGCGTATCCCATCACCGCGGGAGCATCGCGCAACGACCGCCGATCCGTGGAAGAGGCAAAAGGCACCTTCACCCCCGCGAGCCTCTTGCTCATCTCGGCATGGGTCGTCTCCGTCGCTGCCCCGGGGGCGTAGGTCGATACCAGTCGCCCTCCGGACCTCACGTACTGCTCGTACATGTCCAGCTGCCCGTACATCGAGTCGAACAGCGTCACCTCCCTCACCGCAAACGCCGGGTTCGACAGATTCGACGCGACGGCAAGATACCCACCCGAATGCGACGTCAGCACCACGTCTCCAAGAGCGGGTTGTCGTATCCGTCCGTCCCGATACACCACCGAAAGCACGTCCCGAACGAGCGCCTCCAGCCCGCCGGCCTGCATCAGCTTGCCGAAGTCACCGCTCTGTGCATTCACAGGCCCCTGCGGGACAACCAGAATCGCATTCGCTCCGCTCGCGTACAGGTGCTCCTGGTAGTGGTGTTCCGCCAGCGTGGCTCCCACTGTCGTCGTCCACCCGTGGAAGTGAACCACAATGTCCTGTGTCCCCGTGTCGCGGTAGCCCTCCGGCACGAACACCCGCACCGACGCGTCGCTCCAAGGAGTCCCCGCCTGCGGAAACGGAGCCGATGGCAGCGCGATCGTCGTCGCATCGCCACACGACACGCCACCTGCCCCCTCCACGGCCTCCCATGACGCAGGGGCGATCGATGGGTCTCCGGCCACGGCCCAGACCTTCGACTCGGCCGCCCCGTCGGGGAACGTCGCCGAAATCACCGCGCCCGCGATCTCCGGCTCCGCAGACCCGTCGTAAACCAGCTCGACCTCCACCCGCTCCCCAGCGGCGATTTCCTCCGGAGTGCCTCCTCCGAAGTGCAGCCTCGGGTGTCCTCGCAACCGCCACTCGATGCCCGCGGCTCCTCCTGGACCGGGGTTCGAGACGACTACCGTCGTGGTCGCTCCGCCCCCCCCGGCAACGCCATGCGGAATCGAGATGACTTCGGGAAGCACCACGGTCCCATGAGAAGCCGGATCGACCCGCGACATCTCGCGCGCCGCCTCCCTCGCAGCTCCCGCGATGATCACGGGGCTCGCGGGCTCTCCGTCGGGCTCCACTGCGCACCCCGAACCGGCCCCGTCAACGCACCCGACGGCTGCGGCGACGGCAATCGCGACCGTCGCACCGACACCGACGCGCTCAGTGACTACCATTCCGACGCTTCCGCTTCGGCCTGGTCGTTGGGGACGGCTCCTTCCCAGCTCTCTTGTCAGAGCTGAACGTCGTCACCGGAGTGTTCGCACGCAGCCACGCGATTGCATCGCGAAACTCGCTGGTCGTGATCGTGTGGCCCACCTTGGGCACCGACACCTCACGGTGCTTCCAACGTGCAGCTCGTAGCGCTGCCGCAAGCTTCCTTGCGTCCTTCACCGCCGCCTTGTCCTTCAGACCGTAGCCGATGAAGATCGGCGCGCGCTGCTCCACCGCCGCGATCATTCCTTTGGAGTAGGGCGCCGCTCCCCCGGCAAACACCGCATAACCGTCAGCCGCACGCTTCCCCCTCAACGCCAGCGACGACGCATAGTAGGCCCCGCTCGAAAACCCGACCACGAGCACGCGGTCGAACTTCTTGCCGGCCCGCGTCTCCAGGGTGGTGCGCGCCGCCTCCCACGACTGCAGGACCGCTCCCTCCGTGTGCTGCTGCGACAGCGCTGCGTTCGGCCACGCATACGCTTCGTCCTTCCCCTCGCTCGCCGCACGCCTCACCCCCCGCGGCGCGATTAGACCGAATCCGTATTGCTTCGCATAGCGAACCATTCCGCGGATCGTCGCCAACTGCCACCCACTCCCCACGTTCGTCACTCCGTGGAGGAACACCACCAGCGTCCGATCGCCCTCCGGCAGCTCCTCTGGGACGAACGCGCAGATCGGTCCGGCAAGCGTCTCTGCCTCCAGAGGACACCACGGATCCGGATCCTCCGCAACCTCGTTTCCCGGCGGAACATGCCCTTCGCCAATGGAAGACGGCGCCGCGATCGAGGCCGTCGCAGAAGCCACGGGAAAAGGCGGAGGCGCGGGGACGGAGGCCGATGCAGCGGACGGGACGGCGGGAGGCACGGCGTGCGGAGCCAGGGCTACCGATGCCGAATGCGCCCCGACGGCAGGCGGCGAAACCGGTCCGGAGGGGGCGACGCATGACCACGCCAGCGTCGCGCCGATGAGCAGCGGGAGAGGGCTCTTCACGACAACGCACCAGCCTTACCACACTCGCGTCAGGAGCGCACACTTCGCGCCGCCCCTCCCCTACTTGGGGTGAGTCGCCAGCCTCCCGGGAAGTGCACGAATCCCCCGCAACGTCGCCAGCAAGTCGCGCTTCTCCTCCTCGCTCGCGGCGTCCGATACGAATGCGTACGTGTTGAACGTGAGCCCCTCTTTGACCTCCACCTTCAACCACAGCAGCGTCGCCGGCCCAGCCGGCATCCCTGTCGGATTCGCCGCAGCCTCCGGATCCACCCCGAAACACCCGAACCACATCAGAATGTGAAAGGGATACGGCCGCGCATCCGCCATGTCGAAGCGCGTCGACCGGAGCGTCGCCGGAATCTCGTCGATTCCGAGCTTCACCGCCACCGGCGACGAATACCCCTTCTGCTCGGCTTCATCTCGGCGAATCAGCTCCGCCCAGTCCGATCCTCCGCGGTCGATCGCGAGACACACGTGCCGATTGCCAGGATGCGCCCAGGCAATCCGCCCTCCCCCCATCGCCTGCGCCTGGCCATTCGTTCGCCACCCGAGCGGAACCTGCACGCAGTGCTTCGTCTCCGTGAAGCAGCTCGCCAACCCGAACTTCACCCCGTCCCCTGTCGCTGCCCCCTCCAGCTTCGGTACCCATGCCTCCGGCGGCGATGCGGCGAACCGCGCCATCGCCGACGGAACCGCTGACTTCACCGGCACCACGCTCACCGCCGCAGATGCGCTCAAGGCTGCGGATGCGTCACCGCCGGTCGCGGGGGTGGACTTGCATCCCGCCCAGGCGCACGCAAGGACACCGGCCCACACGCCGATTGCCGACGTTCGGATCAACATTGGAGCAAGGATACACCTTGCGGTCGGATCGGCCCAGAACCCGGGAAGCATTGCGGCTTCCAGCCCGAACACACGCCCGGGTTGGCTCCCCCGCATCCCGACCTCGGTCAGCCCACACTCCCTTGCTCCGCCCGTCGCCCGGCAGACCTCGCACGTCTAGCACCCCCCCCCGCTTCCGCAGTGCTCGGACCGCGATCAGTAGATGGGCGGGCGGCAGTAGCTCTCCACGACCACCTTGTTGATCGTGTCGGTGAGTGACAGTGATCCTGCCTTGACCTTCTCGACGTCGAAGTTCTCTCCATCCGTGGCCTGCGGGATCGGCGGTGTGCCGTTGTAGGGTTGGCTCCAGCCCCAGGGCATCGCCTCCCATGGCAGCCTGCGCGGTGTTCCGCAGTACAACGCAGGCATCGCCGGGGGCTTGAGGCGCGTGAACGAGAAGACCCTCACCCGACTCGCCTTCAACGCCTCGATCGTCTCCGTCAGCGTCCACGCCGCCGGGTAGTCCCCCTCCGTGGGGAAGTTCGTCAAGTCCCAGTCGCCGTCGCCATCCCGATCCCCGTAGTTGTCCGGTCGCTCCAGGAACGTGTCGTCCGTGACCACGATCACCACCCGCGTCGCGGTCGCACGCCATGGATACTCCTTGGCAGCCGCGTAGACCGCGTCCAATGAGTTCTCCTCGCACACCGGGTTCTGCGTCTCCGGACCGTTCGGCCCGTCGCCCGGATTCCGGTTGTGATCCGTGTACACGCTCTTGTAGTGCTGGAAAGCCTTCTGCAGAGTCGATGCTTCCGTGTGGACCTTTCCCCCCTCCAACACCCCAGTCGCGTCGAGCGCGTGGTTGTCCACGAACGCGATGAGCCCGAAGTGAGACTCCGGCGACAACTCGTTGGCCGCCGTCACCACCTTCCCAATCTCCGATGTCAGCTTGTCCAGAACGAAGCCCATCGAGCTGGAGACGTCGAGCACGAACACCACGTCCACCGAGTCCGTGCACACGTCCGAGTCCCCGCCGGACGCCGCATCCACCGCGATCATCGCGTCACCGACCGGAGCCTGCGCATCCTGAAACACCTCGGCATCGGGCTCCAGCGTCACCCCCGGCGTGAAGTCCTCCGCGTTGCTCGCGGAGCAGGCTGCGAGATAGCCGGAGGCAATCGTCGTGAGGAGCAGGTGCAGTGCGCGCATGAACTGATCTAGACCCGCGCCCGGCCCGGCTGCAACCCCTGCGCGACCCGGGTAGCCCCTGCCCTCGCACGCGCCAGGTCTCCCCTGCGCAGCGCCTACAGGCAGCTCTCGTCACAGAACGTCTTGCCCGTACACTCATGCACGTATCTGCAGGTGACATCGCACCAGGAGTATCCGGGCCAGAGCCCGCGGCCGGGCGGAGCCTCCTACGTCGTGCACGGGCCGGAATCCGGGCCCGTGCAGTTCACAACGCGCGCCTTCGACTGTCCCTCAGCGTTGCACCAGACGTCCTCGCACTGCAAGTAGCCCTTTGCCGGCTCCTTCAGCGTCTCACAGGTCTTCGTGCACGAGGTCCCCACTGCGCCGACGCAGCATCCGTTGTTCACGCAGACCCACCCGGTTCCGCACGAGCCGCAATCGACAGTATCTCCACACCTGTCTGCCACTGGTCCGCACTCCGCTGCGTAGCAGTTCGAGGAGGGCACGCATTCGCACTTGTTCGGCTTACCCCCTCCACCACACGACTCGCTTTCGGTGCACGTTCCACAAGACAGGATCTTCGAGCAACCATCAAAACGGTTCCGCAATCGAATCCCGCCGAGGCGCACGTGATTGGAGTGCACGGGGTGCTGCCACAGCGATTCGGACCGTCGGCCCGAGGAGCAGCCGATGGACCACAACGCGATCAGGACAGAGCACCATCGCGACATCACTGAGGATCATCGCTCAGGTCCATATCTGCCCGGCCAGATCTGCGCCGCCACCCGTTGTCCCCGGTCGATCCCGCACACCACTCCGCCGGCTCTCCTCCACACAGGCGCCTCGACTCGGGCTCTCCCACGCCGGCTCAGAGCTCGTCGGGATGCGCGATGCGCCCGAGAACGGCGCTGGCAGCCACGACGTACGGGCTCGCGAGATAAACCTGGCCCGGGCCACTCCGGCCCGGGTAGTTGCGGTTGACCGAGCTGATCGTCACCTGCCCGGCGTGCGTCGAGACCCCAGGTCCAGCGCGAATGCACGCTCCGCACGACGGCGCCACGAGCGTGGCCCCGGCGCGGCGAAACAGCTCCACGTAGCCCATGTCCTCGGCATAGCGTCGGATGAGCTGGGAGCCGAACTGGATGTACATCGCGACGCCGGCCTTCACCCCCTGCCCTTTCGCGAGCGCGCGACGGAGCACTTCGGCGTACATGTCCATGTCCGCCCGCTTCCCGCCCGTGCACGACCCTCCGTACGCGATGTCCACGCGCACAGCGTCGCCGACGATCTCCCGAAGAGGCACCCCGTTGCGGGGATCTCCGGGAGTCGCAATCATCGGCTCGATCGTCGTCAGGTCAATCACGATCCGTTCGCAATACGATGCATCTTCGTCCGCGCGAACGATGCGTCGCTCGAGCGCCGCCGGATCGTGCCCTCTCAGCTCGGATAGCGCGGACACCACGAGGTCGTCCGCCTCCATGATTCCCGTGAAGGCCCCCGCTTCCACCGACATGTTCGCCAGCGTCGCCCGCTCGTCGAGCCCGAGCCGCCGAAGCCCGTCGCCACAGAACTCGATCGCCTTGCCGATGGCGCCTCCTCGACGGAACGGATCCATCGACAACAGCGTGAGCATCAGGTCCTTCGCGGACCGCCCCGGCAACATCCTCCCCACGAGCTCGACCCGTATCGACTCGGGGACCTTCACCCGGACATCGACCGTGAACCACGCGTTCGCCATGTCGGTCGAGCCCACGCCGAACGCCAAACAGCCGAGCGCCCCGGCCATACACGTGTGGGAATCCGTCCCGATCACCAGCTGCCCGGGCAGCGCCACGCTCTCGATGATCTTGTTGTGGCAGATGGCCTCCGCCCCCTCGCCCAGCCCGCATTCCGACGCCTCCCCCCACAGCTTCAACCCGTGCCGCATCGCGAACCGCTCCTGCACAACCGCCAGCGAACGAGCCTGCTCGTGCAACCCGAGCCGCACGTGCGCGTCGGGCATGACCTGGTCCAGCAGCGCCAGGTGATCCCGGAACAGGTAGACCGACTCCGGCTCCACAACCTGGACCTTCCCCAGCCCCTGACGCATCAGCGCCTCGGACATAGCGGTCACGTACTCGTGCGAGAACCGGACATCGCATCGAGCGAAGAGTGCGTCTCCGGGCGTCACGGCAGTCACGCCAACACTCCTCGCCGCGTCGTGCACGACCGCGTGGGAAGCCAGGATCTTCTCGCTCAGCGTCATCGGCCGCGGCCGTGTGACGATCGGCGGCGGAGAGATCATCCCCTTCACCCGGGCCTGGTTGTACGCGAACAGCCCGCCGCGCTCGACGATCTCGGCGCTAATCGGGTCGAGTCCGCGCGTGAACTCCCGAACCGCGACCCGCTCGCCTCGCTCGAGACGCTGCAGGACCGAGAAGTCCGTAGTGGTCAGCAACCCGATGTTCTGCGCGTTCTGTTCGTAGATCTTCTCGAAGCTCCTCGCCACCACAACTCGGATGCCCGCCTCGCGCTCCGCGTAGGGAGCCGACTCCCGGCTCGACCCGCATCCCTTCGATGCGCCGCTCACCACGACCTCGAAGCCCCCCGACGCTACCGCATCGCGCTCTACCCCCGCTCCGCGCAACCCCACCAGGCAGTACCGCGCGATCTCCTCGTCGTAGTAGTAGCAAACCCACCCCGGCGTGATCTCGTCCGTCGAGATGTTGTCCCGCAACGGCCTGACCGGATCGTACTCGAGGCGCTCTCCCGCGAGCTGCGACGCCACCTGGTTCGGGTCCGCTGTCAGGTAGAGCACCCGCCCTCCGAGCGTGACCCAATCGCTGCGTTCGACCGATGACATCTGTCGCGTCGCTCCGCTGATTCGCTTTCGCACGGCGCGCCCCGAGCAGCAACGCCAATCCCCGTGCGCACGCTCTGCCCGCTCGCGGCCAGTCCGCGCTTGCCCGCCTCTGCTGCCGTGCTCTATTCTCCCTTGCGGCCGAAGCGCGGCAGAGGCTCGTCCTTGCCTTCGCCTCGCATCCCGCCGCCTCACCTCCCCCTCCACACGCTCTGCCCGGATGTCGAACTCGTCCACGCCCGTCGCGATCCTGGGAGCCGGACTCACCGGCATGTCCACCGCCTTCCACCTCGCCTCGAGCGGGTGCCCCTATCGGCTCTTCGAGCGCGAGCAACGGGCCGGTGGACTCTGCACGACGATCGAAGAGCAAGGCTTCCGGTTCGACCGCACCGGACACCTGCTGCATCTGCGGGATGAGGCGATGCGAAAGCTCGCCCTGCGCTGGGTCGGTGACGATCACGTGACCGTGCAGCGTCGATCGGTGATCTGGTCCTACGGCGTGTACTCGCGCTACCCCTACCAGGCCAACACCTTCGGGCTCCCACCACAGATCGCCTACGAGTGCCTGATGGGCTTCCTCCGCGCCAGAGAGCACCCCCCCGCTCGCGAACCGACCAACTTCGAGGAGTTCTGTCTCGCGAACTTCGGCGACGGTTTCAGTAAACACTTCATGATCCCCTACAACGCCCGGCTGTGGGGCGTTCACCCGCGCGAGATCACCGCTGCCTGGTGCAGCCGATTCGTGCCTCTCCCCAAGCTCGAAGACGTCGTCGCCGGCGCCGTTGGCCTCAACGACCGTGAGCTCGGCTACAACACGGCCTTCGTCTACCCCCGGCTCGGCATCGGCTCCCTCGCCGAAGCCATGGCTCGCGACGTTCCGGGAATCGAGCTTGGACGTGCAGCGTCGCGCATCGACCTGCACGCCCGGCAAGTGCACTTCGACGACGGCGAGACCGTCGCCTGGAATGCCCTCGTCTCGACCTTGCCCCTGGACCGGCTCTGCGCTCTGGTTCCGGACCTTCCCGACGAGATCCGCACAGCCGCTTCCCGCCTGCGCTGCAACCCGCTGTGGTATCTCGATGTCGCCCTCGACATCCCCTGCGGCCAGCCCTTCCACTGGGTGTACGTCCCCGAAGAGAAGTACCCGTTCTACCGCGTGGGCTGCTACTCGCACTTCTCCGAGGCCCTGGCCCCCGAACGCAAGTCCTGCCTCTATGTCGAGCTCGCCGATCGCCGCGAGCCCGACCTCCAGCCCCTACTGCAGGACGTGGCCGCAGCGCTAGTGGAGATGCAGTTCATCCAACGACCCGATCAGATCTTGTTCGCGCGCAAACGCCGGATCGACTACGCCTACGTGGTCTTCGACCACGACTACTTCGAATCGGTCGCTACCGTGCAACGCTTCCTCCGCGATCACCACGTGCTCTCCACCGGTCGCTACGGCGGGTGGAACTACTCGTCGATGGAGGATGCCCTGCTGTTCGGTCGCGACGCTGCCCGCGAGGCCCTCGAGATCGCACGATGACCCAGAACGACTCCCCCCTCATCTCGATCGTCATCCCCGTCTACAACGAGGAGGCCATCCTCCACGCCGCCGTGGTCGACCTGCGCGAACGGCTCGCCCCGCTCGGCTGGAGCTACGAGATCATCCTGGCCGAAAACGGCTCGCGCGACCGCACCGTCGAGATCGCCGAGCAGCTCGCTGCGAAGTACCACGACGTCCGCACCTTCTCCCTCGGCGAGCCGAACTATGGCAAGGCCCTCCGCCGCGGAATCACCGAGGCTCGCGGCGCGCTCGTCATCTGCGACGAGATCGACCTGTGCGACGCAGAGTTCCACAAGGCGGCCGTGGCGCTTCTCGAGAGCCGCGAAGCGGATCTGGTGATCGGATCCAAGCTCCTCGAAGGGTCGAGCGACGAGCGCCCGTGGGCACGCAACTTCGCGAGCCGCGTCTACAACGGCCTGCTCCGCGTCACCCTCGGCTTCCGCGGAACCGACACCCACGGCCTCAAAGCGTTCCGACGCGATGCGCTCATGCGCGTCGTCGAAGAGTGCGTCGTCGACAAGGACGTCTTCGCCAGCGAATTCGTGATCCGCGCCTACCGCGCCGGCATCCCCATCCGCGAGATCCCCGTGCGCGTCATCGAAAAGCGCCCCCCCTCGATCAAGCTCTTCAAGCGCGTCCCGACCGTCATGCGCCAGGTCGGTCAGCTCGCCTGGGCCATCCGCGTCAACCGACGCCTCGGTTGATCTCCTACGCAGACCGCTTCGCCGTCATCGACTCCAGCAGGGTCTTCCCCAGGACCAGAGTTCCGGCGAACGCGAGCAGCATCCCGACGATCATCCCGCCCAGCAGCCAGGGCGCCATGCGAACGCCTCGCAGGAAACGCCCCAGCAGCGTGAACTCCGGCTCCAAGGCCAGCTCCCCCTGCAGCGCCAACGACGACGCGGCCGCTGCACAGGCGTACACAGACTGATCCGGCCTCTCCGTTTCGCCGCAGGACAGGGTGCAGCCGATCATCGTCCTGGAACCAGCGTACGACGACAGGATGTGGACGCCATGAATCTTCGCGTGGATGTGAGGCCTGTTGGGGTTGTCCTCCACCAGCAGCTTCTCCCCCTTGGCGCCCTTGGGCTCGAGCTCCCCGTGGGCCGTGAAGCTCTGGCGATAGAGCTGTCCCGCATCCTCGGCGGCCCCAGGCTCGAACGCGTCGAGGCTCGCCCCCTTGCCCAACTCCGTGCGAGCGAAACCGTTCATCCGATCGAACACCAACAGGTGCGCCCCGGGAGCCCAGTCGGCCACGTCAGCCTCGACGCACACGAGCTGCATCGCGTCGGAGTACGAACGACCGTCCGGCGCGACGAACACCGTCGCCGGTTTCCACACGCGGGAGAACACGACCCGGGCGCCGTCGATCCGCGCGAGCTGCTCGGCCAACGACGTGTTCTGCTCGGATCGTCCGGTCCAATCGCGCGGAGCGCGCACGGAGAGGCTGGCTCCCGAGCCCAGGGGGAACGACTCGAGCGCGCCCGCCGACGCCGCGTCAGGAGCAGGACCGCCTCCCGCATCCGACCCGTCCGCTTGCGCATGCGCAGGAAACCCCGCACACAGGGCGATGGCGATCGCCGACACCGTCGCTCGCGCTCTCACGTCACCTCATCCCGCTGCAACGAGCTCAGGAACTCGGTCACTTCCTTCCGGATCGCCACCAGCGCCTCCCGCATGTTGTCGTTCTCCCGAACCACCGGGTCGTTCGTCTGCCGCGGCTCGAGTCCGTGCTCGCGCAAGTACTGAATCGCGCCCTTCGTCGTGTACTTCTTCTCGTACAGCAGGTGCTTGATGACCTCGAGCCGGCGCAGGTCGGTGGGACGATAGAGTCGCTGCCCGCTCTTGTGCCGCACCGGACGCAAGCTGGGGAACTCGTTTTCCCAGTGACGCAAGACCGACGTGGGCACGTCGAGAAGGCTGGCGACTTCGCCGATGCGATAGAAGAGCTTCGAGACTTCCGGCTCCGAGGCGCTTCGCGAGGACATCGGGTTCCTTGATACCTCACCCGGCGAACGCACGCGACCTCCGCGGTCAGTTCGCGCTCACCTTCGATGGCATCGACGGCGCGCGGGCCGCCTCAGGCGGACCCTCGTGGTTGAGGATGCTCTTCAGGATCTGGCTGGCCTTGAAGCTGAGCACGCGACGCTCCGAGATCAGGATCGGCGCCCCGCTCTGCGGGTTGCGCCCCTGCCGGCTCCGCTTGTCCCGCAGCACGAAATTCCCAAATCCGGAGATCTTGATCCGCTCCCCTCGCCCCAACGTCTCCTTCATCGTCTCGAAGACCAAGTCCACGAGATCGACCGTCTCCTTCTTACTGAACCCGCCGATCCTCGCGTAGATGACGTTCGCGATGTCTGCCTTCGTCATGTGCCCCTCCCAGACTCGATCAGGTCCTCCGGGTGATCGCGGATCCTATCCGCCGCCGCCTCCCGGGGGCAAGAAGAAACTACAGCATTTCTAGCGGATTAGAAAGGGAAGGAGGAGCTCAGGCCGTGGCAGCGGGGAGCTGCTCGGACTGACGGGCGGCGACGAGGCGGCGACGGGCGCCCTGCTCGAGCAGGACGAGCGCGCTCACGTAGCCGTATCCGAAGGTGAAGAGCATCGCGAAGGGAGCCGCGAACCAGTGGCCGGTCTGAATCGCCGCCACGACGCTGCAAGCGGACAGCATCCCGAGCCCAGCCTCGGCAAAGGGGAGATTGGTGTAGGCACGATAGCGCCCCGCAACCTCGCCCTTCTTCGGCGTGCGCACGAACTCACCCGCCATCGAGTGCAGACCGTCCCACACCGCCTTGGTGAGATGCGGAGCCATCCCAATGCCCACCGCGATCAACGCCGGCAGCCGGACCACCGCCGAGCTCGCCTTGCGCCCCTGCGCCGTTTCGGCCAGGCAGTAGAACACCGCCAGCGACCCCGTCGTGCCCATGCACAACGGAAGGTCGATCATGAGCATGGTCCAGCCATCCGTGGCCGGGGACAGAATCAGCGCCGGCAACAGCAACACGCTGAGCACCACCATCAACGGGTAGGCGAAGTGCGGCGTGAGGTGGAACAACGCCTCGATGCGCTGCGGGAGCGACAGGTGCGAGGTCAGCACACGCCCCAACAGCTTGCGCGCAGTCTGCACTGTGCCCTTGGCCCAACGGTACTGCTGCGCCCTGAGCGACGACACGTCTTCCGGCAGCTCCGCCGGTGTCATCACGTCCTCGCGATACACGAAACGCCAGCCCTTGAGCTGCGCCCGATACGATAGGTCGAGATCCTCGGTCAGCGTGTCATGCTGCCAGCCGCCCGCATCGTCAATCGCCGATCGGCGCCACATCCCGCCCGTGCCCGAGAAGTTGAACAAGCGCCCCGCGGCGAAACGCGCCCGGTTCTCCACCAGGTGGTGACCGTCGAGCATCAACGCCTGCACCTTCGTCAGCAAAGAGTGATCCCGATTCATGTGGCCCCAGCGAGCCTGGACCATCCCCACCGTCGGGTCCTCGAACTCACCCACGATCGCCTTCAGGAACTCCGGCTGCGGAATGAAGTCCGCGTCGAACATCGCAACCAGCTCGCCCTTCGCCCGACGCAGTCCGTAGTCGAGCGCCCCCGCCTTGTAGCCCACGCGGTCAGGACGACGCACGTAGACCGCGTCGATGCCCTGCTTGCGCATCTGCTCGACGCACTTCTTCGAGATCGCCTGGGTCTCGTCCGAGGAATCGTCGAGCACCTGGATTTCGAGCCGATCGCGCGGGTAGTCGAACTTCGCCACGCACTCGAGCAGACGCTCTGCCACCGTGGCCTCGTTGTAGAGCGGGAGCTGGACGGTCACGTGCGGCAGGTCCGCGTCGGCCACCTTCTGCTCGGGGCCACGACGCAGCGCTCGCATCCTCTTCGCGTAACGGAAGGTCAGTGCCGCCAGATTCGCACGATGCAGCCCGTACAGCGAAAGCACAGCCAGAACCGCAAAGTAGGCGACAAATAGCAGGATGTTGAACATTGCGAGCATTCTCCTCGGTCCCGTCGCAATTTGCACAGTCATGGGCACGACCGGGACGTTCAGGCTGCTCTCCCCTACCACCCCCCCCTGATCGAATTGTCACGGACTTGTATTTCGTTGCACAACGATGTCCCCGGCCGACGCCGTTATCCTACATCGTCGCGAAGTTGTAGCCGGACGTCGATTGCCCGCGGTTTCTTCACTGTTCCGCGCATCTTCCCCCCCCCCTCCCCCGTCACCGGCCGTTGGGATCCTCGAAGGCCCGATCCCCCGCTCCCCCTCCGCTCTCTCCCGCCTCGTCGCACCGTATCTCCACCACCATCCCAATCGACACGTCCCGGTACTCGACACGCGGACAGTCCGACCCCATGACCCGTAGCGCTTCTTGTCGACCGTTCGCTCGACGAACAATCTGCAGCACGTCGTCGCTCCGCTGCGTCACGTC
Source organism: uncultured Polyangiaceae bacterium (assembly GCA_964393505.1). Lineage (GTDB taxonomy): Bacteria > Myxococcota_A > Polyangia > Polyangiales > Polyangiaceae > JACRCQ01. The sequence continues at coordinate 48,942 of CAYMUE010000003.1, read as the reverse complement.
GTAGGTGCTCCCCCCGTCCCTCAACACCCACCGCCTTGCGCCGGCGTCCTCGAACGCCCCCACGACCTCACCCTCCAAAGGGGTCAGCCACCACCATCGCAACAACCCCACCGGCAACCTCTTGCGGTCACCGTCCCTCCCAACGCTTCCGCGCTCCACCCGCCCTGCCAGCGGCATCGCCATCCGATACCGATCCCCCCGAATCCATAGGTCGAACGCCGTCGGACCTCCCCCCGTCACCACGATCATCCTCGCCGCGTCCGGAAGCCGTCGCGCCAACGCCCCCCTCCCCTCCACCGACGCCAGCCCTCCGCCCCCGGAGAACTTCACCCGAATCGGCGTCGTCCCATCCGCAGGCTTCCACTTCTGTCTCACCGCCTCGAGCCCCTCCTGCGCCCGCACCTTGTCGGCCGGCATCGGTCCCCGCTCGACGCCGGCCCCGACAGCGCCACACCCCGTCGCGAACAACAACGCGCACCCCACCGCCGCAAGCCCTCTTCTCAGGAACGACACAGCAGAAACCCGTAGCCGCGGTCACCCTCGCACGCCAACACCAGCGCGCGATCCCAACGCCCCGCTCGGATCAATGCAGCCGCAGCCACGATCGCCGCCCCATCCGAGCCCTCGTAGGATCCCGTCCCCGTCTCGATGGCATCGGCTTCAATCGCCGCCCAAGGGCTCTCCGAGTACGCTTCCGTCGCCCCAGCGCCGCACAGGACCCCTCTGCAACGCCCGGACGGCGCCGGAATCCCGGCAATGCTTCGCGCCCGAGCCTGCGCGTCGTGCCACAGCGCGACCTCTCGGATCTCCACTTCCGAACCGGCATCATCCGTCGTCAGAACCAGACAACTCGCCCCCTCCGAAACCGTTGCCCCCGGACATCCCCTCCAGGTCCGGAACACCTCTGCCTGGACCGGACTCGCCTCCATCGCGCTTCCGACAACCATCGTCGTCGCCTGCTCCGCTTCGAGCACCTCCAACGCTGTGAGCACCGCACTCGATCCGCACGTGCCGAGGTCGGTCGTGGCCAGCACCGGGCCTCTCAGACGATGGTAGATCGACGCGTGTCCCGCTGACGCCGAGAGCATGAGGTTGGGGAAGTCCGCCGGCGGTGCGAGCTGCGGTCCCCGGTCTCGAACGCGCGCGAGGAAGCGCCCTGCAGCATCCAGATTCCCTGAAGCAAGTCCCGCCACTAGCCCCGCATCTTTGTCGACCACCGCGCTTCGTGCCCTTGCATCCTCGATCGCAACGCACAGCAGCCGCTCAGATCGCCCCAGGCGACGCGCACGCGACGCATCCAGACGCCCCGAAAGATCGACTGCGCATTCGATCCTCTCCGCGCCGTCCGAGACCTTCAGCAGCTCGTGCGCGTCGTCCAGACTCCGTGCCCCACGCCGACCGAGAACGCTTCCCCCGACGACGCGAACCGTCGCCCGCCCCGTGGACCGCAGCTCCGGGAAGCTGCCCGGAGAGGTGAAGACCACGCACGAGTCGAGCCCGCCAAATCCGAACGAGTTGGTGATGGCCGCGCGGACGGGGGCCCGCCTCGCCTGACCGATCACGTGCATCGCGTCGCACTCCGGATCGACGTCGCCAAGTCCGCCCGTCGGTGGGATTCGGCCCTGTGCGATCGCAAGCGCGGTGACGGCTGCCTCGATCGCGCCCGCGGCGCCGAGGCAGTGACCTATCTGCCCCTTGCTCGAGGACACCGAGACCCTTTCCATCTCCGCCCCGAGAACCGATCGCAGCGCGCGGACCTCCATGGGGTCGTTGAGTACCGTGGCCGTGCCGTGCGCGTTGACGTAGTCGATGTCGCCCGATCTGAGGCCAGCCGCGCGAATCGCCGCCATCATCACACGGGCCGCCGTCTCCCCGCTCGGCTCCGGGTTGGTGATGTGGTGGGCTTCGGCGGCTGCGGCCCATCCCCCCAACTCCGCCAGAGGCTTCAAGCCGCGACTCGCCGCGCTCTGATCGGTCTCGAGCAGGAGGAACGCCGCCCCCTCTCCGAGGGTCAGCCCGGCCCGGGTGCGATCGAATGGACGGCACGGCAGCGGATCGAGCGATCCTAGGGCGCCGAATCCCGTGAACGTCAGCAGACACAGCGCGTCGGATGCTCCCACGAGCACTCGCTCGGATCGCCCCGACATCAGCCACAGCGCTCCCAGCATGATCGCGTTGAGACCGGTGGAGCACGCGCTGCTGATCGTGCGCACGCGGCGAAACGACGCGGCCTCGCGAACCATCTCGGTGGCGTCGGCCAGGGGATGAGATAGCGCGCGGGCGAGCGCAGGCGGAACGCTCGCTCCGCCAGGCAGCGAGGCAAGCAGCGCCTCGGTCTCCAGCATCGGCCCGGTGGTGCCGCCCACCACGAGATCCACGGGGCCGTCTGCGGCCTCGATGCGCGCGCTGCGCAGGCACTCGCGAGCCGCGGCGAGGCCGAGGGCCCCCGTCCGAGACCACCCCGAACGCACCCCGTGCGGCGGCTCGAATGCGGGATCGGTGACCACTGCGGCGATCCTGCTGCGATGACGCGAGACGTCGAAGGCGGTCACCTCCGAGAAAGCGCGGAAGCCGGTGCACAGGGCGTCCATCGTCGCAGACGCGCCCGTGCCTGCCGCGGATACGATGCCGACCCCGGTCGCCCAGATTCTCATTCCGATCCCGACATCGAGCGACTGACGTGCTCGGTGATCGATGTCACCGAGCGGAAGATCCGACGGGCTTCCTCGCCTTCGGGGATCTTGATGCCGAAGTTGTCCTCGATGGCCATGGCGAGCTGCAACGCGTCGAGGGAGTCGAGTCCCAACCCCTCGCCGAATAGCGGTGCTTGCTCGTCGATGTCCTCCGGGCGCACGTCCTGGAGGTTGAGCTCCCGGACGATGATCTCCTTGATCAGCTGAGCAGAAGGCGGTTGCATGTCTTCACGTCCCGAGTCGGATGCGGGTAGCACAGCACCGGGCGCGAATCCAGCGAGCGGTGTCCTGCCGGCGCGCCGTCCTCGACGCGCTTCCCTCAGCTCGGGGTTGCACCCCGCCCCGACAGACGCGATAAGCTGGGACGCGAACCGATGCTGCGCGCGCCTGTGGTCCCTTCGACATCCATCTTGCTCGCTGTCGCCCTGTGCGGATGCGGCGCGGAGCCCCGACGCCCCGCGTGCGCAACCTCCGCGACTTGCGGCAGCGACCGCCTCTGCGTCACCGGCGTGTGCCGGCCGAAGAACGAGATCCCCACGGAAGCCGCGGCGCGCAGACTCGAGCTGGTCCCCGATCGGTGGGCGGTAGTGACCTCCAAGGGGGACCCACCGTGGCCCGAGGCCGATCTCCCGCTGGGACGCTCGGACCTTGGACAGGTCTGTCTCCTGATGCACTTCGACTCTCCGCTGCGAGAATCCTCGCGAGTGGTCTCCGCCTTCCTCGTGCTCGACCCGAGCGCGGGCGCCACCCCGGGGCCAGCTCCCGTGCCGATCTCGGTGAGCAGGATCCTGGAGCCCTGGAGCGCCAGTGCGTCGTGGAATCGACTGCCCGCCCTCGCCGAACCCGAGGCCAACGCGCTCGCATCCAACTGGGGAGCAAGGCCTCTGCGCATCGACGTCACACGCGAGGTCGTGCGCTGGAAGGAGCTTCGCGAGGATGATCACGGCATCGCCCTGGTCGCCGCGCCCCACGATCCGGTGGGCGCCAGCTACTCCCTGGGGCTGGCCGGAGGCCGCGGCCCGCGCCTCGAGATCTACCTCCGTTGATCACCCCAACGACACGTCGCGACATTCCTCGCGCAGATGCGCTATCGTCCCCCGGCGCACGATCCGATGCACGACACCGAACCGCTGCTGTCCGTGGACGATCTCGTCGTCTCCTATGACACCGACGACGGCGCGTTGCGCGCGCTGGACGGCGTGTCCCTGCGTGTAGCGAAGGGACAGCGGCTCGGACTCGTCGGCGAGTCAGGCTGCGGAAAGAGCACCGTTGCGTTGTCGATCTTGCGCCTGCTCCCTTCGCCGGGCGCTCGGGTGCTGCGAGGAGCGATCCGGTTCGACGGTCAGGACCTGCTCACGCTGCCGGAGCGCATGATGCGGGCGGTGCGCGGCCGCCGCATCTCGATGGTGTTCCAGGAGCCAATGACCTCGCTCAATCCGGTGTGCACCATCGGCGCCCAGGTCATCGAGGCGCTGACCGTCCACCACCGGATGAGCCGACGGGAAGCCCGCGCCAGGGCCGCCGAGATGCTCGATCGGGTGGGCCTGCCGAATGCGAGACGCCAGCTCGACGCATGGCCGCACCAGCTCTCCGGGGGGATGCGTCAGCGCGTGATGATCGCGATCGCCCTGATCTGCGATCCGGAGTTGCTGATCGCCGATGAGCCCACCACAGCCCTCGATGTGACGACGCAGGCGCAGATACTGGAGCTGCTGGGGCACCTTCAACAACAGCTCGGCATGGCCGCCTTGCTCATCACGCACGACCTGGCCGTCCTCGCCGAGTTCGCCCAGACCGTTCTCGTCATGTACGCCGGGCAGGTCGTCGAACAGGCCCCTGTCGATCTTCTGTTCTCCTCCCCCGCGCACCCGTACTCCCGCGCGCTGCTCGAGAGCATCCCGTCACACGCCGCCCCGCGCGGCTCCCGGCTCCCGGCCATCCCCGGACGCGTGCCGGACCTGCGCAGGTTGCCCCTCGGATGTCGCTTTCAGGATCGATGCCCCGTCGTCGTGGAAGCCTGCCGCACCGGAGAGATCCCGCTTCGTCCGTGCGGTGACGGACGATCCGTACGGTGCGTTCTTGCCCATCGGGAGGCCCCGTGAGCCAGGCTCCTGGCGGCTCCGTCGACGACCGAAAGCCTGTGCTGCAGGCGGAGCGTTTGTCCAAGTACTTCCCGGTCGATCGGACGTTCTTCCGTGGGCCGCGACTGCTGCGTGCAGTCGATGCCGCCACGCTGTTCGTCCGACCTGGAGAAACGCTTGGGCTCGTGGGCGAGTCGGGCTGCGGTAAGAGCACCCTCGGTCGCGTGCTGCTCCGCCTCACGGAGCCTACCTACGGAAGAATCCTCTTCGAAGGAACCGACATCACCTCTCTGCCGCAGAGGCAGCTGCGTCCACTGCGCAGGAAGATGCAGCTGATCTTCCAGGACCCGTACGCATCGCTCAACCCGCGAATGACGATTGGCGACGCCGTGGCGGAGGGGATCATCGTGCATCATCTGGCAGCCACCCGATCGGAGGTTCGCGATCGCGTCGCCTCCGTGCTCGACCGCGTGGGGCTCGGCCCCGATTCCGCCGAGCGCTTTCCCCACGAGCTCTCCGCCGGTCAGCGCCAGCGGGCCGCCATCGCTCGATCGCTCGCGGTCGAACCGTGCTTCGTGGTGTGTGACGAGCCGGTGAGCTCCCTCGACGTCTCGATCCAAGCGCAGATCGTCAACCTGCTTCTGGACATCCAGGAGACTACCCGCGCCGCATACCTGTTCATCTCCCACGACCTCCGGGTCGTGCGCCACATAGCCCACCGCCTTGCCGTCATGTACCTCGGACGCATCGTCGAGGTCGGGCCAACGGACCGGGTCTTCGCGCAGCCGCTGCATCCGTACACACGTGCGCTGTTGTCGGCGATGCCCGCAGCGGACGCCTCACGCCGCAAGCTGAGAGTCCTGCTGGAGGGCGACCCACCTGACCCCCTCGCTCCGCCCACGGGATGCCCCTTCCACCCCCGGTGCGCCATGGCCGATGCAGATGCCTGCCGGTCGCGCGCCCCGACCCTCGAGGAGTTCGAGAGACAGTCCCACCACCGGGTCGCCTGTTGGCACGCCGCAGACACCGGCGGCGCGTAGCGCGTGCGCAGCCAAGCCGCTCCGGCTCGTGGATGCGGACGCCGCGCGTCAGCCTCGCAACGCCCTCACCGCTCCCAATGCGGCCGTGGTCGCTGTTTCTGTTCGTAGTACGAACGACCCGAGGGAGACGTCCACGAAGCCGAACGCGTGCGCCTGCTCCACCTCTTCGTTCTCGAGCCCGCCCTCCGGACCGACGACGACGCAGATTGCCTCGCTGGTCCGGATCGACTCCTGCTGCGTGATCAAAGGTCGCGTCGAGCGCTCCCACAAGCAGAGGCGACATCCCTCGGGCACACCGGAGAGCGCCGCTTCGGGAAGGCCAGGGGCGTGGATACGCGCGACGTCACCACGCCCGCACTGGCGGCTGGCCTCCACCGCGATTCTGTTCCACCGGCGACGACGCGCTTCGGACGACTCCGTCAGGTTGCCGTCGGAACGGGCGAACGCGACCGGAACGATGTCGGTCACACCGAGCGCTACCGAATCCCGCACAGCCTGATCGAAACGGTCGCCCTTGCTCAATCCCTGAAGGACCCAGAGCGGATGCGAGGCGACCAGCGACGCGAGCCGCGGGGCGTCCACGTCGCACTCGACGCAGTTGCGATCCGATGACGACACGACGGCATCCGCCTCCAGGCATTGTTCGGGATCGAACAGCACCAACCTGGCGCCAGCTCGGAGGCGGTGGACCCTGGCGACATAGCGAGATGCGTCGGCGTCGAGTTCGACTCGCCCGGGCCGGATGCCGATAACCGGGACTCGAAGGCTGCTCACGGACAAGCGGTACCACGCGAGCGTCGAGGAGGTCCATCCGACGCCACCGCATTGCATCCCTGACATGCGGACCTTGCGATCACGAAACTCGCAGCTCGGCCAGTCGCTGGAATTCTCGATGATTCTTGCGGAGGGCGGGCTGGCCCGGGAGCTGCACAGGACGAAAACAAGTCCGCGCTGGCAAGGTTCGCCCCCCCCCAACCTGCCGGCGCGGCGTTTCTACCGCGCGCGAAGATGTGCCGACCTCCCCCTCCGGCTCCTTCGCGCGCTTTTTTTCCATCCCCCCCACACCCGGCGTGCCCAATCAGACGCGTCGCAGCTCCAGCGCTATCCACTCGTCCTGTTGCTCGACGTTCTCGAGTCGAAGCCCGGCGTAGGCTGCCACCACCTCGTCGCGTTGATCCTCCAGCACGCCGGACAGCACCAGCAGCCCGCCCGGGGTCAACAGCCTCGTGAGGTGAGGCGCCATCGGGATGAGCACTCTCGCTTCGATGTTCGCCACCACCACCGGCCATACTCCACGCAGCGCGGAAGCCTCCGTGGTGTCCGCGTCGATCCGGGACAAAAGGCCGTTGCGCGTGGCGTTTTCGCGCACGACGTCGATGACGTCGGGGTCGTTGTCCACTGCGCGTGCCCGCGTCGCCCCGCAGGCCAGCGCGACGATCGCAAGAATCCCCGTCCCGCAACCGACATCGAGGATCTCGCGTCCCGACAGCTCGTCGATGTGACGCTCGAGCGCCCGAGCCACGAGCGAGGTCGTGGCGTGAAGGCCAGTCCCGAAGGCCCGTCCCGGCTCCAGAACGAGAACACGCTCGCCCGGTGCGGCGGTCCACTCCTCCCAGGGCGGGCAGATGACAACCGATGGAGTGAGGTGGAAGGGGTGGAAGCCCTCCTTCCAGGAGTCGCGCCAGGCATCGCCGACGATCTCCTCGATGCGCGCGCCCCGATCCGACAGCGAAGCGAGGGCTTCGTTGGCTTCCTCGAAGGAATCGAACGAAGCGACCAGTGTGACCCTGCCGTCCGCGGAGGACTTGAGCAAGGTGGCCTGGTCGCGCTCCTCCACACCGGTGGCTCCCAGCTCAAAGAGCGTGGCGGAAAGCACATCGGACTCCGAAGCGTCCACTTCGACGACGACACGGGGAAAACGCGGGGGATTCTCGTTCACGGCTGACCCACTGTGACAATGACTCGGCTGGTTGGGGGTGCGCTGGACTGGCTGGAGTCCCGCGTGAGAAGGAAGGCGGCGACGACACCGCCGATGACGACGGCGCCGGTGCCGGTCCAGAACCACGGGCTCGAGAGCAGGCCGCCGCTCTGGGCCGGAGCGGGCACGGCGATGCGCAAGGGTGCTGCGGCGTCGCCCCTCAGGGCGACGGGCAACCCCTTGGCGTCGAGCGCCTCGAGGTAGTACTCGACAAGAGGGGGTCTCACTGCGGCGGCCGGGATAACCGCGCGATAGCGAGAACCCTCGGAGCGTCGGGCATCCACCTTCTCGAACCGGGCTTGGGAGCCGGTTCGGTAGTGCAGCACGACGGAGCCGGCGCGCGCATCCGGATCCTCGAGCTCCGCGGAGAGGAGGACTTCCTTGTCGGGTTGCTGCTGCGGAGGAGAGGAGTGCTTGAGGTGGACGGGCTTCGGAGCAGCGACCTGCTCAGTCACCAGGCCCGGCTTGCCCTCCGCCTCCCATCGCTTCTTCGCCTCCGCGAAGAACTCCTTGAAGCGAGGAGACTCGTTGGACGCGAGGTGGAACTCCGGATCGATGGAGTACAGACCGCGCACGGCAGCCTCGGCCTCCTCCTTCTGGCTCAGGACGATGTAGTTGTAGGCCAGGAGACGGTAGATCTCGACGCGATCCTGCTTGGGGGTGTTCGGGCGGAGCAGAGCCGCAGACAACGTCTGGATGGACTCTTCGTAGCGCTGGTCCTCGAAGAGACTGCGTCCGGTGATGATGAGGTTCCCGCCCGACGACGAAGCGGCAGCGCTCGCTGCAGGCTTCTTTGCGGTCTGCGCCCCGGCTGGACCGGTCGCGGTCATGACGGAGAGAGAGAGCATGGCGACAGCGGCAAGCCCAAGCGCACGGCATCTTCGACAGACCGACATGACGCGACCTTATCACCCGCGGCGTGCGGACGAAACAGCTCGAGGAATCGCGAATCATGTCCCTTTCGATCAGGATGCGGGGAGCCGATCAACCCGAAGGACTCGGGCCGACGTCCCGTCGGATGGGAACGTAGGGGCGCGCGGACGGCTCGGACACGAGCACGCTCATGCGGTGATCGACGTCGGGAATCCGCTCGCCAGGCACCAGCACCATCGCGGTCAGGGCGCCGCCGTAGACGCAGCCGGTGTCGAGACCCGTCGCCCATGGGTGGATCTGCGGAGCGATCCAGGCGTTGTGGCCGAAGACCACGTGGGGCGGACCACGGTGGGACTCTGCCCAAGGGCGTGTGCCGCGCTCGCTCGACGGCAGCCCGTCGTCGGTGATGCCTCGCAAGGTCAAGAGCACGTTGGGGTCCGTCGCTTCAATCGCCACGCCCGGCATGACGCCGGCGTGGACCACCCTCAGGGCGTGCTCGGGGAGGTCGAACCACAACGGGAGGGACGCGAGCCAGCTCCATTGGTCGTTGCTCAGGCGCGCGGCGACGTCGCGCAGCGAGCGTCCCATGCGGAAATCCCGATGCTCTCCGCGCAGCCGGGCCGTCCGGAAGCTCAGGAGCTTGTGCTCGTGGTTGCCGCGCACGACCACCGCGCCGAGCTTCCGAACGAGCTTCAGCACCCCCATCGTGTCGGGACCGCGTCCGACCAGATCCCCCACGAACACGAGCCGATCCTCGTCGCGCAATCCGATTCGCTTCAGGAGCCTCTCGAGCTCCTTGCGACATCCATGCACGTCGCCGACGATGATGATTCGGCCCATGGACTGTTCCTTCTAGAGCGCCGAGCGGGAACGTGCAACGCCGAACGCGGGACGAGCGGGTGACGGCACCGTTCAATCCTCCACGCGCGCGCGCTTCGGGACAACGACGATTCCGCCTGGACTCACGAGGAACCGGCGTCGGTCCTTTTCGAGATCGTAGCCGATCTCGACCCCCGCCCCGACCTCGACGCCCTTGTCGAGGACCGCGCGTCGGATGCGCGCGTGGCGCCCCACGGAGACGTCGTCGAACAGAACCGACTCCTCGACCTCGCTGAACGAGTTGATTCGGACGCGGCGTCCGAGAACGCAGCGGTGGATGCGTCCGCCAGAGATGATGACGCCTTCGGAAACGAGGCTGTCGGTCGCGATGCCGACACGCGCCATGGCTTCGTCGCGGAACACGAACTTCGCCGGAGGATCGTGGGTCTGCCCTGTGCGAATCGGCCAGCGTCGGTTGTAGAGGCTGAACATCGGATGGACCGCGTTCAGGTCCATGTTGGCCTCCCAGTAGGCATCCACGGTCCCGATGTCCCGCCAGTAGCCCTTGGCGTCCGGATCCCCGCCCGGGACCTGATTCGTCAGGAAGTCATAGACCTGCAGCCTCCGCCCCGAGGCTCGCATCGCCGGGAGCAAATCGCGACCGAAGTCGTGCGCGGAGGCGTCATCGGTCGAGTCGCGCTCCAGCTCGTCGAGCAGCACATCGCTCCTCATGACGTAGTTTCCCATCGAGGCGAGGGACATGTCGGGCTGCCCCGGCATGGGCGGCGGGTTGTCCGGTTTCTCGGCAAACCCCGTCACGCGTCCCGTCTCGTCGGCAATGATGCAGCCGAACGACCTCGCCTGCTCGCGAGGGACCGGTATCGCCGCGATCGTGCAATCGGCCTGGCTCGTGAGATGAACGGCAATCATCTGGCGCAGGTCCATCTTGTAGACGTGGTCCGCGCCGAAGATGCAGACCGTGTCCGGGGCCTCGTCGCTGATCACGTGCTTGGTCTGGAACACGGCGTCGGCCGAGCCCTTGAACCAGCTCTTGCCCGTGCGCTGCTGCGCGGGGATGGTTTCGATGAAGTTGTCGAGGATCGGGGACATGCGCCAGGCGCGGGCGACGTGTTCCTCGAGCGAAGCGCTCTTGTACTGGGTGAGGATCTTGATCCGAGCCAAGCCGGAGTTGACGAAGTTGGACAGGACGATGTCGATGATGCGATAGCGGCCGCCGAAGGGGACCGCTGCCTTGGCACGGTCGAGCGTGAGTGGACCCAGCCTTCGCCCCTCCCCCCCCGCCAGGATCATCCCCAGGACCCGTGACGTGTCCACGCCCGCGTGCAGCGATTTGGCGTCAGTCATCGCGCCTCCTATATGTGCCTGGGTCGGGCGGCTCGACCAGGGGGAAAGCGACCCGACGGGGACGAAGGCCACAAGATAGCATTGACCTTGCGAAAGACGCGTCGCCCGTGTTACGGCGTGTCTGGCTCGAATTGGCCCCGAGACGGGGTCGTTGGAGGAGCGAGATGACCTTTCCGCGTTCGGTTGCCCTGGCGACAACGGCCGCCCTGCCGGCCTTCGCCATGCTCCTTGCGATGCCTGCGTGCGGACCGAAGGACGAACCGTACAAGGCACAGCCGGCATACAGCGGCAAGCCGGTGAAGATGCCCGACGTGCCGACGCTGCCCGCGAGGGCAGTGAAGGTTGGTGACGCGTACACCGTGTGGGGCGCCGTGCATCACCTGCGCAGCCGCGTCCACGACATCGACGTCAAGGGCAAGGACATCACGATCATCGGCTACATCGTGAAGACGAACCTGCCCGATGCTCCCGTGTGCGCCGTCCACAAGACGGGCAAGGGAGATCCGGACGGCTGCAAGCCGCCGATCCCTGCGTTCTGGATTGCCGACGAGAAGGGCGACGCGAAGGCCACGATCAAGGTCATGGGATTCGCGTCGAACTTCGCGCAGCTCTACGACGCGATCGAGAAGTACAAGAAGGCGAAGGACACCGATCCGCTGGTGCAGGACGAGTTCCTCGGCCAGCCGGTCCCGCGCCCGGTTCCGGCTGCGGATGCCAAGGTCAAGGTCACCGGCAACTACGGGTTCGCCTATACGCGCGCCACGTCCGGCATCGAGACCGACCCTCGCTTCGGGATCCTCACCTTCCAGAAGATCGAGTACATCGAGCCTCCCCCCACGCCGGCGACCCTGCCCGGCATGAAACCCTGACCCTCAGGCAGCCCCGTTCCAGGCTCGCCGACACCGCGCGGTCACCAGCATCACCGGGATCCGTGCGTCTGCCAACACCCGACGCGACACCGAGCCGG
>CAYMUE010000003.1:35467-37026 GCA_964393505.1 uncultured Polyangiaceae bacterium | reverse complement strand
AATCGTCGGGTCTTTGACCAGAGGGCGTTCGGACCTGTAAGCTGTGGTCGTCGCAGTCTCAGGTCGAGGATAGAGAATGCCCGAGTTCAACTGGGAGGCACGCACCCGCTCCGGAGAAGTCCGGAAGGGCGTGATGTCGGCCGACAACGTCAACACCGTCGAGCAGCGGTTGCGCAGCCAGCAGCTGACCCCCTCCTCGATCAAGAAGAAACCGCGCGAGCTCAATCTGACCATCGGGTCGGGCGTGGACTCCAAGGAGCTCGTGGTTTTCACGCGGCAGTTCGCCACGATGATCGACGCGGGCCTCCCGCTCGTGCAGTGCCTCGACATCCTGGCTTCGCAGCAGGAGAACAAGATCTTCAAGAACGTCCTGAAGGACATCAAGTCCTCGGTCGAGCAGGGCGCGACGTTCTCCGACTCGTTGCGTCGCCACCCGAAGATCTTCGACGAGCTCTACACCAACCTGGTCCAGGCCGGCGAAGTCGGCGGCATCCTCGACACGATCCTCAACCGCCTCGCGATCTACATCGAGAAGAACGTCAAACTGATGCGGCAGATCAAGGGCGCCATGACCTACCCCGCGGTAGTCCTGGTCATCCTCGCCGTCGTCATGGCGGTGCTCCTCGGATTCGTCATCCCCGCGTTCGAGGGCATGTTCAAGGACTTCGGCGCGAAGGACGCCCTGCCGAAGATCACGCAGTTCGTCATCTGGGCTTCGAAGAGCTTCATCACCTCTCTGCCCGTGACGATCCCAGCGCTCATCATCACCGTCGGCACAGTGATCTTCGTCTACCGACGTCCGAAGGGCAAACGCTTCATCCACAAGCTGCTGCTGACGCTGCCGATCTTCGGACCGGTGATCCGGAAGATCGCGGTTGCCCGGTTCACCCGCACGATGGGCACGCTGCTTCAGTCTGGCGTCCCCATCCTCGATGCCCTGGAGATCTGCGCGAAGAGCTCCGGCAACGTGGTCATCGAGGAAGGCTTGATGTACACGCGCGCCAAGATCTCCGAAGGCAAGAACATGGCGGACCCGCTCACCGAGTCCAAGGTGTTCCCCTCGATGGTCGTCCAGATGATCGCGGTCGGCGAGCAGACCGGTGCCCTCGATCAGATGCTCAACAAGATCGCCGACTTCTACGAAGAGGAGACCGATGTCGCCGTCTCCGCCATGACCTCCATGCTCGAACCGCTGCTGATGGCCATCGTCGGCGGCCTCGTCGGCGTCGTGATGGTCGCCATGTACCTGCCCATCTTCTCCCTGGCCGGTGCCATCAAGACCGAGTAGATGCCCTCTGCGCGGTCCACTCAGCAGCTTCTCCTCCCGCATCTCGCAGACTCCTCCAACCGCTTGCCCCGAGCCGTCGCATGAAGATCGACGTCGGCCTCCCCTACGACAGCTCCACCCTCGGTCGGCGTATCGCGGCAGTGACACTCCTGCGGTTGGTGTTCCTGTCGCTGCTGATGGGGATCATCGGACGCTGGTACCTGCGCGAGGTCGAGTGGCGGGCGTTCTCCGTGCAGGTTGCGCTCATCGCTCTCGCTTGTGCGTTCGGGCT
>CAYMUE010000003.1:20228-35367 GCA_964393505.1 uncultured Polyangiaceae bacterium | reverse complement strand
CAGCTGATCTGGAACCTCGTGCGCAACGCCGTCCAGGCGACGGCCCCGGGCACGGAGGTCACGGTGCGTGTGGAGCCGGGGCCTCACAGGGTGCTGGTGGAGGTCCTCGATCGCGGCCCGGGAATCGCTCCGGAGGCCCGGGAGCATCTCTTCGACGCGTTCTTCACGACCCGCTCCCACGGTGCGGGGATCGGGCTGGCCGTGGTCAAGCGCATCGTCGATGATCACGGCTGGGACATCGACGTGAGCGGGCCAGGCGACGGAGAGACCGGCTGTACGAGGTTCAGGGTCACGATACCGGCGGGAGAGTGAGCTCTCGCGACGCTCACCGCAGGGTGTGCGGAGGCTGACTTCGCGCATCGAATCCGTGCCGCGACACCGCCAACGGGGTATGACTCTCGCCTGCCGCCGCGGTCTCCGGCGGCAGTGAATCAAGACGAGCCGGGCCTCGTCTCCTGGGAGGCAACTCGGTGACACGGAGAGACAATTCCCAATGGCACCGATGTTGCTTAGAGATTCGACAGAACCCGCACTCCAGCGGGTCTTGGAGAGAACGAAGATGAACAGGATCCTCAAGCTGGTGCTCGTTCCCATGGCCTTCGCGTTGGCGCTCAGCGCCGCATCGCCGGCGTCGGCTGGAGAAGCGCAGGACTACATGCAGGCGCGCCAGACCGAGTTGAGCGCGGTGCTTCGCACTCCGGCATCCCCGGCGCGCACGCAGAAGGTCGCCGCCATGCTCGACGCGATGTTCGACTACGACAAGCTGGCTCGTGATTCCCTGGGCCGGCACGCCGAAGGACGCTCCGAGGACGAGATGAAGGAGTTCACCGGGCTGCTCAAGCAGCTGGTCCGCAAGGCGTACCAGAAGAACATCGAGAAGACCCTCAACTACCAGGTCACGTGGCTCGGTGAAGAGGGCGGAGGCGACGCGGCGGTGATCAAGACCACGGCGAAGTCGACCAAGCCTGGGAGCAACCAGGAGGAGATCTCGATCGTCTACAAGCTCCACAAGAGGGACGGCAAGTGGGCGGTTGGCGATGTGGTGACGGAGCAGTCGAGCCTGGTGAACACGTACCGCAACCAGTTCAACCGAACCATCAACAAGGACGGCTGGAACGGGTTGATCACGAAGCTGAAGAACAAGGCCGGCCAGCGCTAGCGCAGCTCCTTACCTGGCCCTTCGCCGCAGTCTCCCTCTCCCCTCCCTTCGATTCTGGGCCATCCGAGCGGAAACCCGCTACGCTTGATCCGCCCGAATGAGCCATCGCGAGCTCGCCTCCCACCGTTCCCCCCCCCCTGAGTGCCCGAGCCCAGGCGCGCCCTTGCGCCTCTCTGCCGCACGCGGCCAGCTCAGCATCGAGCTCCAACGACCTGTCCCCATCGGCCCAGTCCTCGTCGAGGCGATGGAAGTCTCCCTCCCCGGCTTGAAGTTCCCCATCGATCTGTCGGGAGGAGTCACCCGGTTCCGCAACCGACGCGGAGTCCTCGAACGACTCAGGATCCGGGCCCCCTTCGTGAGACTGTTACGTCACATCGAGCCCGGGGTTCGTAACGCGCTCGGCCCCGGACGGTGTGAACTGGTGGTAATGCCCGGTGCCCACGGGCTCGTGTTGGGCATCCACCACGGTCGCGCTGCGCTCGCGTTCGACCTCGTCTTCGCCCCCGACGACGACCGACTCCGTTTCGTCGTCGTCGATGCACGCGGGGCCGGCCTTGGCGCCCATGCGCATGGCGCGGCCCTCCGCGCGGTTGCGGGGATCGTCGCGAGCTCCGGCAGCTGCGCCGGCAGCGTGCTGGGGCTCGACCGGGGGATCCGGGAGCTGGTGCGGGAGCTCACGATCGATGCGGGGGCGCGGGCGCCCGAGACACGAGGACTCCACTTCGGGGAGTGGACCGAGACCGACGATGGGGTCGAGATCGAGGCGCGGCGCGATGCCGAGGCTGTGGCGTTGCCTCCTCGCGCGATTCGGGGGCTGGAGGCCGCGCGTTGGTCGGAGACGGCCGATGACGCGTTGGCGCGCGGGGATCTCGACGCGGCTCGCAGCGAGTTGCTTTCGGCGCTCGAGCGCGCCCCCCGTCATCCCGCGCTGTTGCTTCGCCTGGCTGAAATCGACCTGGTCGCGGGGCATCGTCCGGAGAGCGCCTTGAGCATGCTGATCGAGGGCATGGCCGCAGTGGACGCCGGACCGGTCGGCGCCCGGTTGCTCGCCGCAACCGGCGACCTGGAGGGAGCGACCGCGGCGATGCGCCGCGCCGCGGAGCGCGAGGTCTTCGGGCGCCTGGCCTCGCTCCTCTTCCTGGAAGCCGCCGAGTACACGGAGCGTTATCGCGACCGGGCGGTGCTCCTCGACGAGGCGGTCGCGCGGGCGCCCGGGCTCGCGGAAGCTCGGTGGGATCGCGCAGGAGCGAGGTTGGCTGCAGGCGACGTGCAGGCGGCCGTGACGGACTTCGATCACCTTGAGGCAGCCACGCACGGGAGTGCAGCCCGTTTCGAAGTCTGCGAGCGTGCGGGGCGCATGCTGCTCGACGCGCGAGCACCGTCGGACGCGGCGCGGATGTACCAGCGCGCCCTTCGATACCTGCCGGGCAGCGCCGAAGCGAGCGCCGGTCTGGCCCGCTCGTTTCTCGAGGTCGGAGACGGTCCACGCGCGGTGACGCTGTTGACCCGGGCGGTGGCGCTCACGGGCAAGACAGGTCCGAGTCCGGGGCTCGCGTTGGAGTTGGCCGAAGGGCTGGCGGACATCACGCAGGACTTTTCCGCGGCGATTGCGCACGCGCGTTCGGTTCCATTCGGAGTGACGGAGACGCCCCGGGCGCGGACGCTCGAAGGACGCTGGCTGGCCGTGCTCGGGGATCTGGTGGGGGCGAGCGTTGCCTACGCGCGGGCTCGCGAGTCGATGGAGGTGCTGCCCAAGGCTGCCCCCATCCCGGCGGAGTGGTCCCTGGAAGCCGCGCGCTTCGAGGCGGAGGTGCGAGGGGACTGGCGAGCCGCGCAGCGGCACCTCGCCACGGCATTGGTTCGCCATCCGAACGATCCGGGCGTTCGCATGATGTTCCGCAAGGCCGGCCTCGCCCTGGGCGGCGCCGCCGAAGAAATCACACCGGATCGCGGTCGGGAAGGTCGTGGTGTGGAGCCGTCCCCTCCCCCGCCCCAGGAGCGCGAACCGCAGGCAGCCCCACGTGCTCCAGCGTCTGCAGAAGCAGGTCTGGGAATCGGTGAGGAGCTCCACGGGTCTGGCGAGGTAGACGAAGGGCGGATCGCACGCCTGAGCGAGATGGTCCAGGGAGATCCGACGAACCGGGAGGCGGTGCGCGAGCTGTGCAGCCTGCTCTCCCGCGCGCGCCGGATGCTCGATCTGTTCGCGCTGGTGTCGGCAAGGCTCGAGGAAACCTCGTCTCCGGAGGATCGGGGGTGGCTGCTGTCGTATCGGGCCCAGGCGCTGCACTCGCTCATCGACGCGGCAAGAGCCGCGGGCCGGGAGGAGGAGGCTGCGCTCTACGACGAGGCGCTTGGAATGGAGCCGACGCCCGGCTGAGCGCGGTGGAGGTTCCGGCTACTTGCCGAGGCCCGAAGCCCCGGTCGAACCGACCGGAGCGCCGTCTTCCCACGGCATGCGGGAAGGCAGTCCGCCTTCCAGACGGAACTGGCGGTGGATCGCTCGCGTGACCGGGCCGACGGCGCCATCTCCGACGGTCTGATCGTCGATGCGGACGACCGGAAGCGCTTCCCGGACGGTCGAGGAGATGAAGACCTCGTCGGCCCCAATGATATCGCCGCTAGTGAGCGTGGTGATGCGCACGGGGATGTTGATCGCGGCAGCGGCGAGGAGCAGGTGCCTGCGAGTGATGCCGGGGAGGATTCCCTCGGACTCCGGAGGCGTGAGCAGGACGCGGTCCTTGACGGCGAAGACGTTCGAGGTCGTGCCTTCCAGAACGCGGCCGCGGCCGTCGATGATGATCGCCTCGCGAGCGCCGCTGGCGTACGCATCGCGCAGCGCGAGCAGGCTCACCAGGTAGTTCGAGACCTTCGCGCCTGCCGCGGGGGTGTTGTCCGCCGTGCGCTCGGTTCGAACGAGCAGCACGCCGATGCCGTTGCGGTAGTCGTCGAGGGGGGGCAGCGAGATCGGCTCCACGAACACGATGCGCATGGGGCTGCGTGCGTTGGACGGGTCGAGGCCGAGAGGCCCAACGCCTCGCGTGATCTGGATGCGGACGACCGAGTCCCCTTCCCCTTCGGCGCGCGAGATCGCGGCGAGGATCTCGCCCTTGAGAGCGTCCTGCGAGACGGGCGGGACGATCGCGACCCGGCTTGCGGATTCGAAGAGCCGCTCGACGTGGGCGTCGAGGGCGAACGGCCTGTGATCGTAGGTGCGGAGGACCTCAAAGACCGAATCCCCGTAGAGGAATCCGCGGTCGTAGACGGAGACAAACGCGCGGTCGGGAGTGACGACGGAGCCGTCGATCATCACGATGCGGCCGGGAATGGATTCCATCATGCGTTCTCCTGTGCGGCTTCGGGCCAGCCTGGGATGGGGCAATGGTCGAGGAGAGCTTGCGCCTGCGCGCAGGCTGCGTCGAGGGCAAGGGCGAGGGAGTCTTCGGGGCGCGCGCGCGAAGTCGAATCCGGGTGGATGGGTTCGCCGAGCACCACGGCGACGCGGCTGAAGGGACACGGGATCTCGAAACGATCCCAGGAGCGCAGCTTCCACGAGCGGGAGCAGGCCGCGGCGAAGGGCACGACGACGCCGCGGGATCGGGATGCAGCGAGGAGCGCGCCGGCGCGCGCCTGGTGCCTGGGGCCGCGCGGGCCGTCCAGTGCGACGGCACCGTCCCACCGCTCCCGAAGCATCCTCACCAGACCGATCAACGCGGCGCGCGCGTGGCGCGAGGAGGATCCCCGGACTGCATGCAGGTCGAGCCATCGGAAGGCAGAGGCCATCAGGTCACCGTCGCCGGAGAGGCTGACGATCGCGACGGTGCGCCTTCGTCGCCGGAACGCGAGCAGCGGCAGGATCTGGCCGTGCCACAGGGCGAGGACCCACGGTTGGTCGGTGCATCGGCAGAGGGAGGGGTGGGAGGCGGAGGTGGTGCGCAGGGTCGCGATCCAGAGCCGCGCGACAATACCGAGGACGAAGCCGAGGGCGGCCCTGCGCATGTCGAGGGGCTACTACTTGAGTTCCTTGAGGAGCTCCTGAGCCTTCTGGAAAGACGAGTCGTTCTCGAGGGAACGCTCGAGCATCTGGATGGCCTTCTTCGTGTCGCCCTGACGACGGCTGATCTCGCCGAGGTAGTAGAAGACCTCGGCCTTGGTGATGGGCGCCTTGTCGTCGAGGCGCTGCAGCAGCAGGGCGCGGAAGGTCTTCTGGGCACGCTCGAGGTCGTTCATGTCGAGGGCGAGAACCCCGAGGTCCACGAGGATCGCGAGGTTGCCGGGGTTGATGCGGAAGGCCTGATCGAGCTCCTGCAGGGCGCGCTCCTTTTCACCGTCGGCAGTGAAGGCGCGAGCCAGGCGGTGGTGGATGTCGGCGAGCTCCTTGACGCGCTTTCCGGCGTAGGACTCGACGATTTTCTCGAGGGCCTTGACGGCGTCCTTGCCGCGGCCGGATGCGCTGTAGGAGTCGCACAGGGCAAGCAGCAGGTCGCGGTCGTCGGGAGCCAGGGTGCTGGCCTTCTCGAGCAGCAGCGAGGCGGCGGCAGCGTCCTTGCGCTTGTCGGTGTGGATGTCCGCGGCAGACCGCAGGAGCCTGACCTTTGCGGCGGGTTCGACCGCTGCTTCGGCGTCCTGCGAGATCATATCGGCCACTTCGGCCCAGGCCCCGGTGCGCTCGTAGAGCTTGCGGAGGCGCTCGCGGACGGGAGCCGAGGACGGGCTGGCGCGGAGGCCGGTTTCGAGGACGCGGCGGGAGCCGGTGTCGTCCTTCACTCTGGCGAACAGCTCGGCGAGGCGCATGGCGAGCTCGACGGCCTCGTCACCGGACAGGGAGCCTAGGATCTTCTCGAGGGTTTCTGCGGCCTTGGCGGGCTCGTTTTTGACCTCGTAGAGCCTGCCGAGAGACTCGAGGGCTCCGCGATGGTTCGGGTCACGAGCCAGCACCTGCTGGTAGGCCTCGATGGCCTTCGCAGTGTCGCCAAGGCGGGACTCGTAGACCTCGCCGAGGCGCACAGTGAAGGTGAGCTCCGCAGCGGAGTCGCCGCGCCCGCGCGCCAGATCAATCTGGCCATTGAGCAGCTCGGCGAGCTCCTCGTCGCGTCCGCTCTTCTCGTAGAGCTGAGAGAGCGCGACCACGGCGTCGGTGAGCCCTGGCTCCTCATCGAGCACCTTGTGAAGCACGCCGACCGCATCGGAGACGGCGTCGAACCGTGCAGCGAGCAGGTGAGCGAGCTCGAGCCGGAGCTCGTTGCGCTCCTTGGGCGTGGAGGCGACGTCGATGAGGCGCTCGAGCAGGGTGCAGAGGTCCTTGTCGCGCTTCTCCTTGGCGTACAGCTCGCGAAGGGCGGCCGCGGCCCCCTTGTCTGCGGGCTCCGCGTCGAGGATCTCCTCGTAGATCTCAAGGGAGCGGACGTTGTCGTTCAGCTTGTCGCGCAGCACCTCGGCGGCCTTGTGCCTGAGCGTGACGATGCTGGGGCCGTCGGCCGAGAGCTCCGCGCGGCGGAGCAGCAGCTTGACGGTTTCGGGCCAGTCGCCGGCGCGCTCGCGGAACCGGGTGAGCTCCTCGAAGGGCCAGATCCAGGCATCGTCGACTTCGACGAGCTGGCGCAGGACCTGCTCGGCGAGGGGTTCGTCGTGAACCGAGCCCTCCGCGAGGGTGGCCGCCTCGCGGAACAGATCGCGGCGCTTGTCGCCGTCGGTCTCGAGCATCGCCCTGCGGCGCAGCGTTTCGATGAGGTCGCGTTCGCGCCCGGGCTCGCGCTGCAGGCTCTCGACGGAGCGCAGAAGCTCGAGGTTCTCGGGGTCGCGCGCGAGGGCCTTGGAGAGCGCGTCCTCGGCGGCGCGGGCATCGGCGAGCTTGTCGCGATACCAGGCGGCGAGGCGAGCGAACAGATCGCGCGCGCTCGACGAGTCGAGGTCGGCGGCGCCTTCGAGTGCCGTGGCGAATGCGCGAGCGGCTTCGGTCCACTGGGCGTTGATCGCGGCGAGGCGCTCGAGCTCCTTGAGGGTGGAATCGTCGCGGGGGTCGTCGGCGATCGCGTCTTCGAGGACGCGCTGAGCGCGGCGCGTGTCGTTGGCCTGGTCCTCGAGGACGCGAGCGAGCTCGCTGCGCATGCGGAGGCGGTCTGCCGGGGACTGGGCGAACGAGATGCGTTTCTCGAAGAGGTTGGCGAGGCTTTGGAAGTCGGCGCGAGCTCTGTAGACGGTCTCGAGTGCCGAGGCCGCGTCTTCGAACAGGTCCTTGTCGGCAGTGAGCTCCTCGATGGTCTCGCAGGCCTTCACGTGGTCGGGGGCGCGCTCCAGAGCCATGCGCAGGGTCTCGAGTCCCTGCACCTTGTCGCCGAAGGACTTGATCTGCAGGACGGCGAGGCGGTGATACAGGTCGGCCTGCTTGCCGGAGTCGGTCTCGACCGAGACGCGACGCTCGAGGATGTCGGCGAGCTCATGGTCGTTGCCGAGCTTGCTATGCAGGCGATCGAGGGCTTCGAGGAGATCGGGCGCGTCGCCGGCCTGCTCGAGGGCCTTTCCGTAGGCCGACACGGCCCGCTTGTCGTCGGACAGCCTGTTCTCGGCGACGCGGCCGAGGCGGGTCCACAGGTCCTTGGCGACGACGGCGTCGAAGGTGTTTCCGGCGCGCTCGTTGAGGGCGTCAGCATAGCGGTCGTAGCCCGAGCACGCGACGCACAGCCGCTCAATCTCGTCGTGGAACGCGGGATCGTCGGGAGTCTCCGCGAAGGCCCGCAGCATGGCGTCGAGCGCCTTGGAGGCGTCCGACATCGAGGCGTCGAACACCACCGCGATGCTCTTGAGGGTGCGCGCTCGGTCGAGGGGTTCGGACTGGGCCTTGAGGCGCATTTCGAGGACGCCGACGAGGGTATCGAAGCGGGAGCCTGCGCGCAGGACCGGTTCGAGGATCTCAGCGGCCTGCAGGCGGAGCTCTTCGCGCTCTTCGCCGAGCTTGCGGACGGCATCGATGGCGACTGTGTCCGCGGGAGCCTCATCGAGGACCATGCGGAACGCTTCGAGAGCCTCGTTGGGCTCTGCGAGCTCACCGGCGAGGAGCCCGCCGATTTCGCGGCGCAGCCCGACGCGATCCTCGACGGTGTCGGCGACGCTCGCCTCGAGGCGAAGCGTGTCAAGCAGCTCGGACCACATCGACTCTGCCCGGTACAGCTCCTCGAGCTTGCGGAGCACGAGCCTGTCGGCCGGGCGTACGTCGAGCGCGGACCGCAGGGTGTCGATCGCGGCAGGACGATCCTTGAGCTGTTTCTCCCAGCGATCGGCGGATTGGACGAGGAGCGAGAACTTCAGGTCCTGGTCGTCGTCGCCGGTGAGCTCGACGCGGCGCTGGTACAGCTCGACGAGGCGCTTGGCGTCGTCCTTCTGCTCGTACAGCTCAATCAGGCAATCGATCGTGTAGGCGCTCATGGGATCGAGTTCGAAGGCGCGCTCGTAGTCGGCGACGGCGCCATCGGAATCCTCGAGCATGTCGCGGCGCGTCTCGCCGACACGGCGCCACACCGACGCGCGCTCCTCGTCGGAGCCGATGAGGTCGGCCTTCTTGGTGAGGACGCGGACCAGCGTGGGCCAGTCGGAGAGCAACGTGGCGAGGTAGTCCATCTTCTCGAGGGGAGCGGGATCGGTCTCGTCGGTCGCGGCGAGGCGTTCGTAGGCGACGAGGGCGCTGCGGGGATCGTCGCGGCGCTCGTCCTGGACAACGGCGAGGGCAGCGAGCAGATCGCGCAGGGTGGTGCCTTCGGCGTCCTTGGCCGCAGCCTCGTAGGCCTCGGCGAGGTCGTCCCAGGCGCCGAGGTCGCCGGCCAGACGCTCGAGGTCGGCGCGGAGGTCGGAGTCGTCGGCGACGATCTCGAAGGCGGCGCGCAGGGCTTCGAAGGCCCGGCTCTTGTCGTTTCCGCGCTGCTCCCAGAGGCGAGCCGTCTCACGCAGGATCGAGATCCGATCGACGTCGTCGCTCGCCAGGTCGAAACGCTGGGCGTTGAGGTAGATGAGCTTGCGCCAGTCGTCGGCCCCCTCGTGGATGGGCATGAGGATCTCGACGATGCGCTCCTTGTGCTGATCGTCGGCGGCGAGCAGGGCCTCGAGGTCGGCGACGGCCTCCTTGTGGCCCGGGGAGCGGCGGACGATCTCCTCGTACTGGTCGATGGCGCCGACGATGTCATGGATCTGGTCGCGCAGCAGGCGGGCCAAGTCGAGGCGGTAGGAGCACCCCTTGTCGAGGTCCTCCTCGCCTTCGGCACGCTGCAGGCAGAGCTCGGACAGCTCGGTCCAGCGCTCCCGCGTGCGATACAGCGCGGTAAGCGCGTCGAGCGCCACCTCGTCGTGCTCGTCCACGTCGAGCGCAGACCGATACGTCTCGATGGCCTTGTCGAGATCGAGCAGGGAGTTGCGCTCGAGGTCGGCGATGGTGTGCAGTACCTTGAGGCGGTCGACCGGGTCGTAGCGATGATCGAGAGCGCTGCGATAGAGGGCGACACGCTCGGACGGCCTGTCGGCCTTGATGAGCAGGGCGTCGATGGCGCCGAAAAGCTCGCGGGAGTCGGGCTCGAAGTCGAGGGCGCGACGATAGAACGCGAGGGCTTGGTCGGTGTTGCCGAGCTCGGCGAAGAGCTCGCCGGTGCGGCGGCACAGCTTGGCGGTGGCGGGCTCGTCGGAGGGGATCTTCTCGAGCTCGGCGGCGAAGATGTCGGCGAGCCTGCGCTCTGCGCCGGCGACTTTGGCCTGGCTCTCGAGCTGACGCCACGTGTCCTGGTCGGTGATGTCCTCGTGCAGGAGCTTGGCGGTGGTTTCGAGGGCGGCAGAGAAGTCCTCTTCCTGCTCCTCCTGCATGAGGGCAAGGCGACGGAGCAGCTCGCGACGCTTGTCGCTGTCCTGGCTGGCGGCGAGGCGCGCCTCGATGGTGACCTTGACGCGCTTCCACTCGGCGGTGTTGAGGTAGAAGGGCTCGAGCATTTCGGCGGCACGAGCGCGGTGCTCCGGATCCTCGGCGTGCTCGAGCAGACGCTCGAGCTCCGCGATCGCGGAAGGGTTCTGCCCGTCGATGGCTAGCGCATCGGCAAGCTCGTCGAACGCGCGGAGCGTGTCGCCGAGCCTGGCGTCGGCGACCTGCGCGATCTTCACGCGCAGCAGGGCCTTGTCGGCGGAGTCCTGGTCGAGCTGACGCTCGTAGAGGGCGACGAGGTCGTTGTAGCGGTCGGTCTCGGAGTAGAGCTTCTCGAGGGCCTCGACGGCAGCGGGGTCGAGGTCGAGGTCGAGGACGGACTCGTAGACGGCGATGGCGGCGGGGCGATCCTGGAGCACTTCGCTGCAGAGCCGCGCCTGACGGAAGAGGAGCTGCTTCTTCTCCCCCTCGTTCTCGGCGACATCCACCCTGCGGCGGATGATGTTCAGAAGGGCGTTGGCGTCGCCGGCCTCCTCGTACAGCGCTTCGAGAGCGATGAGGGCGCGAGGATCGTCGCCGTGGATGTCGAGAGCCTTGAGGTAGTTCTCCCGGGCGAGCTCGCGGTCCGCGAGCTCGGTGCGCGCGAGCTCGGCAATGCGCAGGGTCACACTGAGCTGGATGTCGCCGTCGAGGATCTGTCCGACGACCTCGCGCAGCAGCGCGACGAGCTCGGGGA
Organism: uncultured Polyangiaceae bacterium; assembly: GCA_964393505.1. GTDB lineage: Bacteria > Myxococcota_A > Polyangia > Polyangiales > Polyangiaceae > JACRCQ01. The sequence goes on along the minus strand of CAYMUE010000003.1, from coordinate 24,582 downwards.
ACCTGCGGGTGGCGCCCGCGAGGCGCTCGACGGTGTCGAGCCAACCCTGGACGGAGTCGGTGCCGGCGGCTTCCTTGAGGCCGCCGACGGCGAACTGGAAGGCGCGGGCGGGGTCGGAGAGGGGGCCCTCGGCGACCTTGACTGCCTGCTCGAGCAGGTCGAGGCGTTCGACGGGGGAGTAGCTGGTTTCCGCTTCGATCTGGATGACCTTGAGGAGCTTCTCGTGGTCGCCGTCGGCCTCGTACAGGGGGTGCAGCACCTGGGCGGCGTCTCTGCGGGCCGAGGGGTTCTCCAGCAGCAGCTCGAGGGCGGCGCGGCTGGGGCCGTGGCTCGGCTCGATGGTGAGGGCCTGACGGTACGCCTCCAGGGCGCCGAGCAGGTCGTCCTGGTGGGTGCGACGGACGTCGCCGAGACGCACGAGCAGGGCGATGCGATCGTTGGGCTCCTCGGCGAGTGCGAGGTCGGCGTCGAGGGTTTCGGCGAGGTCGACCCACCGGTCGGCCTTCTCGTAGAGGGTCTCGAGGGCCTGCAAGACGGGACGCTCGGGGCCGAACTCCTCGAGGATGGACCGCCACGCGGAGATGGACTCCGGTACGTCGTCGAGCTTGTCGGTGAGGGTCTGGGCGATGCGGGTCATGATGCGACGCCGCTCGTCGGGATCGGTGGAGCCCTGCTCGCGAGCGCGAAGGACTTCGACCAGCTCGCGCCACTTCTGGGCCTTCTCGTACAGGCGTTCCAAGGCCCCCAGGGCGGTGGTGTCGCCCGGGTTGTCGGCGAGGCGCGCGCGCCAGGCGTCGATGGCGCCGGGCTGATCCTCGAGGATGCTCTCGCAGATTTCGCCCAGGCGGCCGAGGAGCTCGGCGCGGCGAGCGGTGTCATCCTCTAGCTTGACCTCGGTGCGGAGCATCTCGACAAGCGCGGCGTGGTTGCCGAGCCCGGCGTAGATCTCCTCGAGGGCGCGAGCGGCGGGGAGCACGAGGTTGGCGTCGTCGGGATCGATCTCGATCACCTTGCGGTACACGCCTTCCGCGCGCTTGACGTCGTTGAGCTGGTCGCGGCAGATCGCGGCGACATCCATCAGGATCGTGCCGCGCGACTCGGGGTCGGGCGCGGCCGCCGACGCCTGCGTCAGCACCTCGGCCACCCGCTCGTGGGCGCCGATCCGTCGGCCGATCTCCATCAGACGCGTTCGCGCGGAGCGGTCCACCGGATCGATCGGCACGAGCTTCGCCAGGGCTTCCAGCGCGCCGGTGTCGTCGGCCAGACGCTCGTCGCGCAGCATGGCCGTGCGACGGAGCAGCTCCCTGCGCACGGACTCGTCGGTCGCGGACTCGAGGCGGATGTCGAGGACGCGGACCAGGTCGCGGATCTCGCCCTTGGCGTCGTAGACGACCTCGAGGATCTCGGCGGCGTGGGGACGCAGCTCGGGGACCTCGAGGATCTTCTCGACGATGGCGCGGGCCTCATGCTGGTTGGGGTCGATACGCAGGACGTCTTCGACCTGCGGCAAGGCGGCGGTGGGGTTCGAGAGCTTCTCGAGCTGGAGGGTGCCGAGGCGGAGCTTGATCTGGACGATTTCGTCGCCGACTGCGGTGTCGAGCTTGCGCTCGAGCAGGGCAACCAGCTTGCTCCAGCGCTGCTCGGAGGCGTAGAGCTTCTCGAGGGCGGAGATGGTCGACGCGTGGAGCGAGTCGATCTCGAGGATGCGCTCGTAGTAGTCGATCGCCTTGGGGAGGTTCTCGATGATCTCCTCGCAGACGATGGCGACTTCGGCGAGCAGGTCGATGCGTCGGCTGGCGCCGGAGGTGGCGGTGACCGCGCCGGCGTACATCGCCTCGAGATCGGCCCAGCGCTCGCGGCCGGTCAGGATCTGCTTGAGGCGCGAGAAGGCGCGATCGTTGGCAGGCTGACGGGTGAGCACGCGGTTCAGGTAGGGGATGGCCCCGTCCTGATCGCCGAGGACCTCGTCGTGCAGGCTCGCGGCGCGCTCGCACAGCTCGATCTCCACGGCCTCGGGCAGCGCAGGCTCGGATGCGAGGGCGGCCTTGTAGGCCTCGGCGAGGTCGTTGGGACGCTCCGCCGCGGTGGCGAGATCGGAGGCACGATCCCACAGCACGAGCTCTTCCGGGTACTCGGCGACGGCCTTGAGGACGACCTCGAGGGCGACGCCGGGCTCGGCGAGCTTCTTCTCGCAGACGTCGGCCAGGCGCGACATCAGCTCGAGGCGACGGCCACGATCCACCGTGCAGTCGATGAGCACGCCGAGGGAGGCAGCCTCGCGCGGAGCGTCACCGAGCTTCGCGTGGAGCTCCACGAGCACTTCGGCTGCGCGTGGACGGGTAGCGTCGATCTGCACCAAGGCGTCGAGGATCTGGATCGCGCGGTCGGCGTCGGCGCCCAGGTCGAGGGCGCGGACGGCGGCATCGAGCGCTGCGGCGTGGCGATCCATGCGGGGGAACAGCTCGGCGAGCTGCAGGTCGAGCTCGCCGCGATCGGCGCCCTCGCGCTGATCCCGGTGGGCTTCGATGACCTTCGCGGCGGCTTCGAGCTCGCCGGCGGCGACGAGGAGGCGGGGCAGGGCGACGAGCGAAGCGTGGTTCGCGGGGTCCTTCTCGAGGCAGCGACGGTAGATCTCGATGGCGCGGGCGGGCTCGCCGAAGGCGTCCTCTTCGAGTGTCGCCCACTCGACCATGAGGCGCGGCCCCTCTTCGATGTCCGCCAGCTCGATGCGCAGATCGAACAGCCAGCGCAGGTCGTCGCGGCGATCGGTCGCCCGCAGGATCCGATCGAGCGTGGTGATCGTGTGCTCGTCGGTCGGGTCGCTCTCGACCAGGGCGCGGTAGGTCTTGATCGCCTCGTCGGCGCGACCGAGCTCGGTGGCGTAGACCTCGCCGACGCGCACCTGCAGGAACCTGCGCTCCTTGTCGGACAGGTCCTTCTCGCGGGCGAGGCGGCCTTCGATGGCGTTGACGAAGGGCTCCCAGGCGCCCGCGGTGCGCGCGAAGCTCTCGAGCAGCTCGAGGGCGCCGTCGGCACGGGGGTTAAACTCGTAGGCCTTGCGCGCATAGGCGAGGGCCGCGGCCTTGTCGGACAGCTTGTGGCCGGTGACGTCGGCGAGCTTGCGCAGGAGCACGAGCTTGTCGGCCGGATCCTCGGACTTGCCGAGGAGGATCTCGTACAGGGCGGGGAGGCGGTTCCAGCGCTCGTCCTTCTCGTAGATGGGCACCAGGGCGCGGGCTGCGCGGGTGTCGTCGGGACGCACGCTGAGCACGCGCTCGTAGGAGCGGAAGGATCGCTCGGGAGCGTGGATACGCTCCTCGAAGACCTCGGCGACGCGGAAGGAGAGGTCGACCTTGACGGTGGGATCGGCGGCCTTGTCGGCGGCGGAGGAGAGGACCTCGGCGAGGCCTTCCCAGTCCTCGTTCTGGGCGTACAGCTCGGTGAGGCCGTCGTAGTCCTCGGCGGCGAGGTAGGCGTCGCGCAGCACGCGCAGCGCACGGGAATGGCCGGGGCGGATCTCCAGCACGCGACGCCATGCGCTCGCGGCCTTGCGGGGATCGTTGAGCCGGTCGGAGCAGATCTGGCCGAGCTTCTGCAGCACCGCGATGCGCGTGTTCTCGTCGGGCGCCTGCTCGACACGCTTCTCGAGGACCTCGGCGACGGTGACGTAGTCCTTGTCGCGCTCGGCCTGCTTCTCGAGCATGTCCATGATGCCGGGAGCTGACGGGTCGATGGATAGCACGCGCTTGTAGATGGCGATGGCGTCGGCGGACTTGTCGAGGCGCTCGGAGGCGAGCTTCGCCATCTCGATGAGGACGGGGAGCTTCTCGGAGTCAGCGAGCAGCTCGACCTCCTGGGCGTACAGGGCGTAGAGGGGGGCCCAGGCGCGGCGACGGTTGTACAACTCCTTGAGGCGCGTGCGCGCTTCCTCGTCCGTCGGCTCGATCCGGAAGATCGCCTCGTAGACCTCGGTCGCGTTCTGCACGTTCTGGAACTGCTCGACCCAGCGCTTGCCCGCGGAACGCAGGAGCGTGAGCTTCTCGTCGCGATCGGTGGACAACTCCGCGAGCTTCTGCTGGTGCACCAGCAGGTCACGCCAGCGCTGCAGCGCCTCGTACACCCGGCACAGCTCCCGCACCGCGTCGATCGACTGATCGTCGAGCTGCAGGATCTGGTTGAGCACCGTGACCAGCGCGCTGTCGCTCTTGATCTTGTCGCGGTAGATGGCAGCGATCTCGCGCAGCACATCGAGACGAGCCTCGCGGTCGTCGGCGCCGATGCGCTCGAGCTCCTGGCGGAGCAGATCGACGAGCGGCGACCATGCCTCGGTCTGGCGATACAGGCGCTTGAGGGA
>CAYMUE010000003.1:0-20128 GCA_964393505.1 uncultured Polyangiaceae bacterium | reverse complement strand
TCCTGGCCGGGCTTGTAGCCGCTGGCCTTGAGCTGGTCCTCGTACATCGCGACCAGGTGCTCCCAACGCTCGTTGCGGCCGAAGAAGTCCGAAAGGAAGCCCATGGCCTCGGCGTAGCCGGGGGCCAGATCGAGGGCCCGCTCGTAGGCCGCTGCGCCGCGCGCGTCGTTGCCAAGCCTGCGCACCACCACCCGCGCGAGACGGATCAACGCCGCGAAGCGCTCGTCGCGCGAGGGGAGGTCGGTCGCCATGATCTCGAGCACGCGAGCGACGTCTTCCCAGGCGCCGCGATCGCGGTAGATGCGCTCGAGGAGGATGGCAGCGCGACGGTTACGCGGGTCGAGACGCAGAGCCTCCTCGAGGACCTCCACGATCTCTGCGAGGGTGTCGTCGGAGCGGCCGTAGCGGTAGATGACCTCGGCGGCGGTGGCGAGCATCGAGCTCTTGAGCTCGCCGCCCTCTTCCTTGCGCGCCTCAGCGAGGTTTCGGTCCGCGATGGCGCGCCACTCGGCGGCCTGATCCTCGGAGCGCTCCAGGGCCTCGGTGGCCGTGGGATCGCCGGAGCGAATCTCGAGCAGACGCTTGTACGCCGCGGTCGCGCGCTTGTGCTCCAACAGCTCGTCGTCGAGCACCCGGGCCAGCTCCGCCTGCAGGATCGGCTCCTGCTTCGAGCCCCCCACCAGAGAGATCGCGTACTCGAGCAGCGTGGCTACCGCGCTCCACTCCCGACGCGTCTCATGCTCCCGACGCGCCGCCTCGAGCAGGTCCACCAGCTCGTCGTTCGACATCCCGATGTCCGGCGCCGTGATGGCGTCCTGCAACTCGACCCAGGCAGTCTCGTTGTCCGCGTCGTCCTGCAACAGACCAAGAGCAGTTCGGATTTTCTGCGCGCTCATCGTCACCCCAACGCCACGTCGTGGTTTCGTCGCACCGGTTCGGTCGGCACTCGGACAGTGTCATCGACACGCCAACCGCTCGCGTCGCCCGCTGTGTCGTCCACGCCGATCGAGGCGAAATTCCGCCAGATCCACGCAGAACCACACAAGGGGGCGCGATGCTACGACGCGGTCCCCCAGGACACAAGACGTCCCGGCTACCGCGGCGCCGGTCCCGCGCCCGACCGCGCGCAGATGCGGCAACTCGTGGACAACGGGCACACGGCGCGAACGGAATCCTCGGGCGGTGTTGATTCCTCTTGCAATCCGGAGCCACCCCCCTGCAGAGCCGAGCCGGGAGCGCGCAGCCCCCCTGCCCCGTCGCTTCCCCCCAGAATCCCCCGGAGACCCATGGGACACCTGCACGCCGACAAGGACCGCTGGCTCGAGCTGCAACGACGCGTCGACAAGACCCAGACCGGCCTGCCGCCCACCCCCGAGCTGCACGACATCCTCCGCCACCTGTTCACCGACCAGGAGGCCGACATCGCCGCACGCCTCCCCGTCGTCCCCCGCTCCCTCCCCAGCCTCGCCCGACGCTTCGATCTCCCCCCCGAGTCCCTGCGCGCCATCCTCGACCGCATGGCCGACAAGGGCCTGGTTTTCGACCTCCCCCACCCCACCCGCGGCACCTTCTACATGCTCGCCCCGCCCGTCATCGGCTTCTTCGAGTTCTCGATGATGCGCGTGCGCTCCGACATCGACCAGAAGGCCGTCGCCGGCCTGCTCTCCCGCTACCTCTACGACCGCCCGGACTTCATGCGCGAGGTCGCTCGCAGCGACACCCCGGTCGGACGTGCCCTCCCCCACGAGCCCGCCCTCGCCGGCGACGTCCCCGACACCGAGGTGCTCGACACCGATCGCGCCACCGAGATCGTTCGTGACGCGAAGTACGGCGCCGTCTCCCTGTGCTACTGCCGTCACAAAAAGGAGCACCTGGGCGAGGCGTGCGGCCGCCCGGTGGACGTGTGCCTCTCGCTCGGAACCGGCGCCGACTACATCCTGCGGCACGGTCACGGCCGACGCGCGGAGGCCGCCGAGCTGCTCGACATCCTCGAGCGATGCCGCGGCCAGCAGCTCGTCCACATCGCCGACAACGTGCTGCGCAAGCCGTCGTACATCTGCAACTGCTGCGGCTGCTGCTGCGGCCAGCTCGCCGCGATCAACCGCCACGGCCTGTCCCACGCCGTGGCCACCTCGGGGTTCCTGGCGCGCATCGAGCGCGACGCGTGCACCGGGTGCGGACGCTGCGCGCGGGCGTGTCCGGTGCGGGCGATCTCCGTGCGTCCGCGGCCCCCGCACGAGCACGCGAAGGCGAAGATGCTGGCGGAGATCGACGAGGACATCTGCCTGGGGTGCGGGGTGTGCAAGGGGCAGTGCACGAAGGGGGCGCTGCACATGAAGGCGCGGGAGCGGCGGATGCTGACCCCCGAGGACACGCTCGAGCGCGTGCTGAGCATGGCGGTGGGGCGGGGCAACCTGCACTCGCTGCTGTTCGACGACCAGGACGGGCCTGGTTCGGCGCTGGCGAGCCGTCTGGTGGGGGCGATCGAGCGGATGCCGCTGGCGCGGCGTGCGGTGCTGAACGAGCAGCTCAGGTCGCGGTTCGTCAAGTTCCTGGGCAGGACGGCGCGCAGGGATCCGAGGACGCCGAAGGAGGTCGTGGAGTAGGCGCGGGGCTACTGCGCGAGGGGGAAGCCGCAGCACTCGGCGCCGATATCGCACGCGCTCACGCCGGGCTTCTCCATCCAGCCGCACCCCCACGGCGCGGGCTGGTCGTTGAGGATGCAGAAGCAGGCGCCGGACCCCTCCTGCTTCGGCGTGCAATCGAAGCCGTAGGAGAAGCCGTCGGAGCAGGCGAAGGAGCAGGAGCAGACCCCGTCGGACGATTCCGCGCAGGTGCTCTCGGAGCAGACGACGGGGGACTTCTCGACGCAGAGCCCGTCGGGCTTGCAGGTCTGGGAGGGCTCGCAATCCCAGTTGTTGTAGCAGGCGGTCTTCTCGCACGGATCCACGCCGTTGGAGCACACGTAGCCGATCACGCAGCCGTTGGCGTCGAGCTTGGGATTGCCGTTGCACCAGTTGCACGAGGGCATGGGTGGGCAGAGGGAGTCGGGGAGCCCGGAGTCGCCGGCCTGGCCGCCGGATCCGCCGGCCCAGCCTCCGCCGACGGCGATTCCCGCCGTTCCGGAGGAGCCTGCGACATAGCCGCCGTTTCCACCGGAGCCCGCCTGGGAGCCACCGCTTCCGGCCACGGCCTCGCGCTCCACCTCGACCTTGCCTCCGCAGGCGAGCAGGGCGCCCATGGCCCCGATCCACGCGAGCATTCGAATCCGAAATGGGACAATCGAAATCATGGCGAACTCCCTCTCAGGGATAGGAGCAGACCCCCGGGATTCCCCAACTGGGGTCCAGGACCATGCAGTAGGCGCCGTCCGGCTTTGCGAGGCAGTCGTCGTCGCTCAGGCACGCCTGGGCGCAGAAAGCCGTGTCCCCGATCCCGGTCTCCAGCCCCCGGAACACGTGCGCACAATAGCCAGCCTGCGGAGACTCCTTTGCCCCGCATCCGGTTCTTTCGCCATGAACGCAGCGTTCCGTGCAGAAGGAGACCGGGGCGGCCGACCCCGGATCGAGCGTGGGACCGCTCACGCAGATTCCCGCGCACTGCGGGCCGTTGGCCGTGCAGGGCGAACCGAAGGGGAGGCCGGAGTGGGGCTGTGCCGTGCAGACGCGGTGTCGTGGATCGCAGGAGGTTCCGGGGGCCTCCTTGCAATCCTTGTCGGTCGCGCAAGTCGGCAGACAGCCCCACTTCGAGGTGATCGGGTCCTCGCCGAAGGGGGTACAGGAGAGGTCTTCTCGGCCCCAGCACTTGTTCGGATTGAAGGTCTGCGGCTGATCGGGAGGCAGAGCGGGACCGGCGGAACACCCTTGCACGCAGAAGGCTTTTCCGGAGCTGCCCGGGGGGTCGTCGAGGACGGCGCAGAATGAGGAGGAGTCGCCGGAGGCGGCGGAGCAGGCGTTTCCGGGGCCGGCGGGATCGCACTGCAGCGTGCAGTATCCGCCGGAGGGGCCGCCGCCGAAGAAATCCTTGGCGTCGGAGCGAATGCACTTCAGCGCACCGCATTCGTCGTCTTCGGCGCACGTGCGGCCCAGCTTCATGGGGGAGGAACCGGCCTCGCCTCCGGCACCGCCTTCCTGGGAGGAACCGCCCTTTCCGGCGTGGCCGCCGTATCCCGAGGAGCCGTCCGATCCATCGCCCTGGGACACGTCGAAGCTGGCGTCGAGGTAGAACCCTCCGGTCCCACCCAGCATGGTATCGTCGCCCTCGACCTTGCCGCCGCAGCTTGTGGCCGCGAGGGCACACAGCAGGACCGTCACTTCAGGCCGCTTCACCATGGCTGTCCTCCGTGCCGGAACCAGGTCGGTTCTCCCCGAAGGATGCTCCCCAGGCTGTCCCGCGGCAACCAGTTTCATCCGTAACCTGGAATACTACCATCCTGTCCCTCCTCAACCTCTCCCGATACGACGGCACATTCGGACAGTATCACTCGTCCGTTGCATCTCGTGACGGCAACGAGTACGTTGCCGCGAAACCCGGAAGGAGGAGAACGCAATGGACACGCTCCAGCCGTCGCCCCGTGTGCTCGAAGACACGTTCCTCAGAGCCGTCAGCCTGCTGCGCGCTACCGGAACCAACAAGACCATCTATCGAATCCTGTCCGCCCACGGCTTCACCCCCGAGGAGCAGAAACGCGGCTGGGGCTTCGTTCTCACCGCCTCCAACTACGGCAAGCCCGTCACCGAAAGCGCTATCGACAAGCGCGTTCGCAACGCCATGGTCGAGCTCGACTCCACCGACGAGAGGTTCTTCACCCTGCTGAAGGCCGCCTGGCGCCGCGACTTCCCCGACCAGCTCGAGTTCGTGCTGCAAGGGGAGCTCGGCCCCTCCACGGGCGCCAGCGCCGTTGTCGGGATGGCTACGGCACTCGCACGCATCAAGCAGCTCCAGTCCTCGGCAGAGCGCAAGAAGACTCACAAGCAGGACCAGGCTGCGCTCGCGAAACTCGCCACCAAGGGGATCACTTCCCAAGAGCTCGAACGCCTTGCCTCTCTCGTCGAGATCGCCCAGAGCACCCCCGAGGCGATGGAAACGCCCTCGGACGAGGCCGCCGGGAACGCGGAACGCGCGAACGCGCTGCTCGAGCTTCATGGCTGGTACACGGAGTGGGCGGACACCGCCCGCGCCGTGATCACCCGTCGCGACCACCTCATCAGCCTCGGACTCGCCAAGCGCAAGAAGCCCGCGAAGCCGGCCGAGCCCGAGAACCCGCCCGCGCCGCCGAAGTAACCTCTCGAAGCCTTCGCGGGGGGTGTCCAAGACCTCGCGCTCGTCTCCAAAGCCTTCGCGCTCGTCCCCGAAGCCTTCGCGCTCCACTCCAACGGCTTCGCTCTCCGCAGAATCGCCCTGGATTTCCAACAGCCGCGCCGAGGCGCTCCGCGACCGGGCCTTGGAGGCTCGCTCGAGAACGGCCGATTTCGGCGCGAACCGGGGGTGCGCCCCGAGCGCGGAGGCTTCCGGGGCGAAAACGAAGGCATGGGGACGGGGAGCGAAGCCGACGCATCCGGCAACCGGTACCGCTCGTCCGTCGCCCTGGTGTCGCAGAGGTCCCTGCCCTACGATCCGATCGCCCATGCCTCTCACGAAGCAGCTCGTACAATCCATCGACCGCCTGCTGTGGGACGTCGATCCGGAGACACTCGATCTCGAGCTGCACGAGGACTTCGTCATCGGACGCATCCTGACCGAAGGGGACTGGGAGGCAGTGCTGGCGCTGCGCAAGGAAGTGGACGACCGAGCCCTTGCCGCGTTCGTGCAGCGGAGCGGGCGACGGCTCGATCTTCGGACGCGCCGCTTTCTGGAAGCGGTGCTCGACCTGGAGCCCACGGAATGCGACTCGAAATCCTTGAAGGCGCTCAGCGCGACGCCCTTTCGTCGCTGAAGCCCGCGGCGAGCGAGGGCTTCTATCTCGCCGGCGGGACGGCTCTCACGCTGCACCTCGAACACAGGCGTTCGGTGGACCTCGACCTGTTCCGCACGGGCCCCTTCGAGGCCGAGGAGATGGTGAGCCGTCTTCGAACTGCGGGGGTCGCGCTCGAAGCAGAAGCACCGGCGCGCCCTCCCCCTGTGCTTCCGCTCAAAATCGATGCTATGTCTTGTCCGCCTTGCATGGCCGGAGACCGTGCCCCGTCGAACGTGGCAGATGTAAGCGGTCCCGTCGGACATCGTTACCCGGACACAGACACCATGCACAGACTCCACTTCATCCTGCTCGCCTTCGTGACCCTGATCGGCCTCGCCATCTCCACGGGCACCGACGCCCGCGCCGCGGATCCCATCACGGCGACGGAAGTCGCCACGCGCGTGCAGGCCTTCTACAACACCACCAAGACCTTCGGCGCCACCTTCAAGCAGCACTACAAGGTCAAGGCGTACAACACCGAGAAGCAGTCGAGCGGGCGCGTGGTGTTCGAGAAGCCCGGCAAGATGAAGTGGACCTACGACCAGCCCAACGGCAACCGCGTGGTGTCCGACGGCAGCCTGATGAAGGTCTACGAGGCGGCGAACAACCAGATGTACGAGACGCCGCTCAACAAGTCGCAGTATCCCGCGGCGCTGGCCTTCCTCATGGGCACCGGCGACCTTGCCGCTTCCTTCAACCTCAAGCTCCTCGACTCCAAGAAGATGAAGTTCGAAGGCGGCTGGGTCCTCGAAGGCACCCCCAAGCAGGCCACCCCCGCCTACCAGAAGGTCATCATCTACGTCGACTCCGCCACCGCCCAGGTCCGGCGCATGGTCATCCTCGACGCCCAGGGCAACCGCAACACGTTCACCTTCGAGAACCCCGTCGTGAACACCCCCGTGGCCGCCGACGAGTTCACCTTCACGCCGCCTCCCGGAACCCAGGTCATCAAGCCCTGAGCGGATGGGTGCCAGGGGCACGCCGTCGCGTGGCCCGACGTTCCGCGTGGCCCCGCACCGCAATCAGCCGCAACTACCGCAGCTTCACCCCACCTGCCCGCAACGTCTCGTCGAACCTCGCGACCCGCGCGTGCGTGATCGCCACGGCCAGGGCGTCGGATGCATCGACACCCGGGACCTCGCGCAAGCCGAGCACGGTCTTCACCATCATCCCCACCTGATGCTTGTCGGCCTGGCCGTTGCCTGCCAGCGCGCGCTTCACGCGGGCCGGGGGGTACTCGTGGATTGACACGCCCGCGCGCACGAGCCGCAGCAGCGCCACGCCTCGCGCGTGCCCCAGCTTCGCCGCCGCCTGCGCATCCTTCGCGAAGAACAACGCCTCGACCGCCCCCTGCTCCGGACGGTGCTCGCGCAGCATCTCCTCGAGCCCGTCGTCGATGGTCACCAGCCGCTGCGCCAGCTCGTCGTCGGGGTTCGTGTGGATGATCCCGTGATCGACATGGACGAGCTTCGTCCCCTCGGTGCGGATCACGCCCCAGCCGAGGTGAAGCGTGCCGGGGTCGATTCCAACGATCAGCATCGCGCCGAACCTACCACGTCGCCGTCGCCGTCGCCGTTGCCGACCATCAGCACCCGCGGTGGCTTGCGGTCGCGAAGATCTTTCCCGGGTTCATCAGCCCGTGGGGATCGAACACGTCCTTGACCCTGCGCTGCACCGCGATCAGCTCCTCGGACTGCTCGATGGGAAGGAACGGGATCTTGAGCACCCCGATGCCGTGCTCGCCGCTGATCGTACCGCGCATCGCGACCACGTCGCGCATCATCGCCTCGATGCACTGCTGCACGCGCGGGACCTCGTCGTCCTCGTCCCACAGGAAGTTGACGTGCAGGTTGCCGTCGCCGGCGTGGCCGTAGGCGAGCGTGCGCACGCGGTGCTTCTCCCCGTTGCGCTCGACCGCCTCGAGCATGTCGGTGATGCGGGAGCGGGGCACGACGACATCCTCGGCGAGCTTGTTCCTGGCGAGCTCGCGGATGGCGCGCGACAGCTCGCGTCGCGCGGCCCAGAGCTTGTCGCGCTGCACGCCGTCCTGGGCGACGAGCACGTCGATGGCGCCGATCTCGGTGCACGCCTCGCCGACCTTCACCATGTCGCGATCGCAGGCGCTCTCGTCGCCGTCCACCTCGATGAGGAGCATGGCGCCGGCGGACGGGTCGATGCCGACGCCCTGTCTGCGGATGGCTTCGAGGGCGCCGCCGTCGGTGAACTCGAGGCAGCGGGGGACGACGCCGCGCTGGATGATGGCCTCGACGGCGCGGGTGGCGTCTTTCGGCGCGGAGAACAGGCCGAAGAGGGTATAGACCATCTCGGGCTTGGGGATGAGCTGGAGCGTCATGGAGGAGACGACGCCGAGGGTTCCCTCGCTGCCGACGAAGAGTCCGGCGAGGTCGTAGCCGGCGACGCCTTTGACGGTTCTGCGTCCGAGGCAAAGGGGGGTGCCGCCCATGAGGGTGGCGTCGAGGCCGAGCACGTAGTCGCGGGTGACGCCGTACTTGAAGGCGCGGGGACCGCCGGCGTTCTCGGCGATGTTGCCGCCGAGCGCGCAGGAGTCCACGGAGTTGGGGTCCGGGGGGTAGAAGAGGCCCTCGCGTTCGACGGCGGAGTGCAGGTCCTTGAGGATCACGCCGGGCTGGACGACAGCGACGAGGTCGCCGCGATCGATCTCGACGATGCCGTTCATGCGGGTGGTGTCGAGGACGATGCCGGCGGCGACCGGGACAGCGCCTCCGGTGCGTCCAGTGCCCGCAGCGCGCGGGGTGACGGGCACGCGGGCTTCCTGCGCGGCGGCGAGGGTCGCGCGGATGTCCTCGGGGCTCTCGGCAAGCACGACGAGATCGGGGATGCGTCCTTCGGCCTCGGACTCGTCGCGGCTGAATCGCTCGCACGACTCGGGGAGATGGAGGATCTTGGAGGCGCCGATGCTGCGGTCGAGCAGCGAGCGGGCCTTGTCCACGTGGGCCTGCGGTGTGGGCGGGAGCGCGGGGGGAAGCTGGTACATCGCGCGCAGGACTGTATCACGGGCATCGTCGCGGTCACGCCGCACGGCTCTCGGACCGCGCACGCGCACGCGCACGCCGAACGCGCGCGGCCACGACAGCGTTGGAGGATCTGGTCGGGTGGGGCTATGCTGCGCGACGTGGGACTCATCTATCTCGCAGCGCTGATCATCGGTCTGGGGACGCAGGTACTGCAGTTCGTCATGGCGCACGCCGGGGGTGGCGACGCGGGGCACGAGCTGGAGGTCCACGACGGTGCGGAGCACGACATCTCGCACGCGGAGACGGAGAGCGGGATCGGCGGGGCGGCGGCGCTGTTCCTGTCGATGCGCTTCTGGACGTTCGGGCTGATGGCGTTCGGGATGGTGGGCGCGTCGATTCACTACCTGAAGCTGGCCGGCGTGCTGGTGAGCGCGACGTTGTCGGGAGTGTTCGGCATCGCGTGCGGGCTGTTGGCGGCGGCGGTGTTCCGCAACCTGACGCGGGGAGTGAGCTCCTCGGAAACCTCGGCCGACGCGGTGGGACAGGTGGGGCGGGTGCTGGTGCCGGCGGAGAAGGGGCACGCGGGCAAGGTCCGGATCCAGCTCAAGGGCAAGGTGGTGGATCTGCTGGCAACCTCGGAGTCGGATCTCTCCGAGGGAGACGAGGTGCTCGTCGTCGAGATGAGAGGCACCGACGCGCACGTCGAGCCAGCGCCGCTGAAGGCGAAGGGGGAGTGAGCGCGCGGGTCGCGCGGGCGGCGGGATGACGTCGCGGGGGAGGGGTCGCGACTGAGCTTGGCAGGGGACGTCCGAAGTGTATCCTGCTTCGCATGTTCAACGACACCGGCTCCGAAAGTTTCGCGTCTGCCGCGATCCTCCTAGGGGGGGCGCTGGCGGTCGTACTGGGCCTGGCCATCCTGGCCCTGATCATCCAACGGTTTCTCTACATATGCGCGCCGAACGAGGTGCTCATCTTGAGCGGTCGGAAGCACAAGCTGCCCGACGGCACGCAGATGGGCTACCGCGTGGTGCACGGCGGCAGGGCGTTCCGGGTTCCGCTGATCGAGTCGGTGTCCCGTCTCGACATGCGGATCTTCCCGGTACAGGTGAGCGTGCAGAACGCGTTCTCCAAGGGGGGCATTCCGCTTTCGGTGCAGGCGATCGCGAACGTGAAGGTGAGCAGCGATGAGGTGCTCATCGGCAACGCCGCGGAGCGGTTCCTGGGGATGTCGATGTATCAGCTCGCGGAGGTGGCGCAGCAGACGCTGGAGGCGTCGCTGCGCGAGGTGCTCGCGATGCTGACGCCGGAAGAGGTGAACGAGGATCGGTTGAAGTTTGCCGAGCATCTGGTGAAGACGGCGCAGGACGACTTCGACAAGCTGGGGTTGCACCTCGACGTATTGAAGGTGCAGCACGTCTCGGACGAGCAGAAGTACCTGGAGAACCTCGGGCGAGCGCGCATCGCGGGGATGCTGCGCGACGCGGAGAACGCCGAGAACGCAGCGAACCAGTCGATTGCCGAGGCGCAGGCGGCGACGCGGCAGCGAGCGGAGATGGCGCAGAAGCAGGCCGAGGCGCTGGTGCTTCAGAAGAAGAACCTGTTCCACGCGGAGATGGCGCGGCTCGAAGCCGATGCGAAGTCGGTGGAGAACGAGGCAGCGGTCGCTGCGGAGACGGAGCGATCGAAGGCGGAGCAGGAGCTGCAGGGGTTGCGAGCGGAGTACGAGAAGCTGCGGCTCGAGTGCGACGTGGTGCTTCCGGCCCAGGCGCAGCGCAAGGCCGAGGAGCTTGCGGCGCAGGGCGATGCGGCGCCGATCGTGGAGACAGGCAAGGCGCGCGCGGCGGCGCTGCAGGCGTTGGCGCAGGAGTGGTCGGCGGCGGGAGCCGACGGCCGCGACGTGTACGTGCTGAACCACTTGAAGGAGATCGCACAAGCGGCGGTGTACCGCACGGCGACGACGGAGATCCGGGAGCTGAACATCGTGGACGGCGGCGACGGCTCTTCGTTCGCAGCGTTCGCGAGCGGGTTCCCGGTGGTGGTGGCGAAGATGATGGAGGAGACCGGCAAGGCCGTCGGAGTCGACGTGGCCGCGCTGCTGCGCTCCAGGAAGGCAGGTGCGTGATGGGAGGCATTGTCGGCATCCTGATCGCGGCGTCGCTGTTCGTGATCATCTTCCTCGCGATCACCATCAAGCGCGTGCTCATCGTGGTTCCACCGAACGAGGCCCTGATCCTCTCGGGCGGGCACCGCGAGGTGGCGGGGCGTCACGTGGGCTACCGCGTGGTGCGCGGTGGCAGCGCGCTGCGCATGCCGCTGCTCGAGCACGCGGACCGGATCGACCTGCGCAACATCAAGATCGACGTCCAGGTCGCGGGAGCGTTCTCGAAGGGGGGCATCCCGCTGAACGTGCAGGGCGTGGCGAACGTGAAGATGCCGGGTGGTGAGCCATTGCTGACCAACGCGGTGGAGCGGTTCCTCGGGCGCAGCCGCGAGGAGATCATGCTGATCGCGAAGGAGACGCTGGAAGGCAACCTGCGCGGGGTGCTTGCACAGCTCACGCCCGAGGAGGTCAACGAGGACAAGAACCGGTTCGCGCAGATCCTCGTGGAGGAAGCGGAGCACGACATGGCGCGGATGGGTCTGGAGCTCGACCTGCTCAAGATCCAGAACGTGACCGACGACGTGGGGTACCTAAAGTCGATCGGCCGCATCCGGGGCGCGCAGCTGCGCAAGGAGGCGGTGACGGCAGAGGTGACGGCGCAGGCGGACGCGGCGGTGCAGAAGGCGCAGAACTGGAGCGCGTCGGAGGCGGCCCGCTACGACGCGGACTTGGCGATTGCGCGAGCGGAGATGGAGAAGAGGATCCTCGATGCGCGCACGCGGCGCGAGGCGATGATCGCCGAAGCGCAGGGGCAGGTGCTGGCGCAGATCGCGCAGATCCGCGCTGAGCTGGAGCGTCAGAAGGCGCGCGCGGTGCAGGTGCAGCGCATGCTCGAGGCCGACGTCGTACAGCCCGCGGAAGCAGCCCGGCAGAAGAAGGAAGAAGAGGCGCGCGGCGAGGCGGCGTCGATCGTGGAGCGAGGCAAGGCCGAGGCCGCAGGGCTCCGGAAGATCCTCGAGGTCTACAAGGTCCGCGGGGCGGAAGCCCGGGAGATCCTCGCGCTGCAGAGCGTGCTGCCCATGGCGAGCGACATCGCCGGCACGCGCTACCCCTGCAAGATCGGCAAGATCACCGTGCTGCCGCAGGAGACGACCGGTGACAGCCTCGCGCGCAAGCTGCTGGGCGCCAACGAGCAGCTCAAGGCAGCGGCGGGCATCGACCTGGCCGCCGTCGCGGGGCGCCTCGCCCCCAAGCCCCCGACCCCCTCCCGCTGAGTCCCTCGACATCCCGGCTTCCGAGATCGCGCACGCGTGCGCCGAACGCGAACGGGTTCGCGGGCGGTCAGGCGTCGCCGCCGGAGGAGCGGATCTTCTTCGCCAGCTCGACCATCTCGTCGAGCTGCGACTGGCGTTGTTGCGCTTCCTCCCGGTCGATCCCCTCGGCATCGAGGCCCGGGTCGCGACCGGTCTCGAGGATGGTCTTGAGCCGATTGCGGGCGAGGTAGGAGACGTCGAGCAGCAGGGCGCAGCAGCGCAGCAACTGTTGGGAGCTGAGGGTGTTGTCTTCGAGGGCGATGTCGATGCAGGTGCTGACCTCGCCGTCGGCGGGGTCGTACTCGAACTGCACGAGACGCGTTTCGTAGGCCATCTGGAGCATGGCGCGGAACAGCAGCGGCTTGGTGTCGGGGTCGGCAGCGGAGAACAGGCCGGGCGCCCGGAGCTGCACGAGCTCGCCGTTCTCGAGCAGCATGATCAGCAGCAGGACCGGGTTGTCGTCCCGGACCCACATCGTCTTGAGGTACTCGTGGTCGTCGTCAAACTCGTAGAGGATCCCTGCCTCGCCGAGGATCTTGCCGATCGCGTCGAAGTCGGTGCTCATCGTGGGCCTCAGTTCCGATCGCCCGGCTCGCGCGGGGTGCCGAGCAGCGCCTGCATGCGGGTCTGCAGCCGCCGCAGCTCGTCGCGCACCGGATCCTCACCGCCTTCGGCCAGGGCCGGATCCTCGCCGGTTTCGAGGATCTGCAGCAGGCGAGGCCAGGCGCGGTCCGCGAGCTGCGCGGCGGAGGACACGATGCGGTGGACCTGGCGCGCGGTGGGTTGCGTGTCGAAGACGGCGAGCTGCACGGTGACGCGGACCTCGCCGTCGCGGTGATCCATCTCCCACTGTCCGAGATTGGTCAGGTAGGCCTCGTGGAGCATGGCCTGCATGAGCACGGGCAGGTGCGGGTGATCGGGGACGCGGAGGAAGGAGGTGACGGTGGCGGTGAGGACATTGCCGCCGGCGTCGGAGCGCACGTGCACCATGACCGTCGGGCGGGTGGCGTGCTCTCCCATGAACGCCACGATGCAACCGTCCTTCGTATCGGGCGCGTTCCAATGCCGCAGCCCGGCTTCATCGAGCAGCTCGAGCAGTTTGTCCGAAGAGCAGGTCATGGGAGCATGGTGGGGGAAACCGACGTCGGTGTCGATACCCCATCCCTCGGTACTGCAGCGACGGTCTGCCCCGCACGGGCGCGCTTCGCGTGCCCACGGAACCGATGCGGGAAACGCTAAAGGCCCCTGAGCGGTTTGGGATAGTCGGACACGAGGGTCTTGGAGGGGCGATCCACCTCGAGCAGGGGGCTGGTGACGAGGTCGCGTCCGCCGGTGCCGAAGAAGAGGGACTCGCCTACGCGGGGGGAGCCGAGGCTGGGGCGGATGGATCCGTTGGAGTAGAAGCGCAGGCTGCCGGTGAGCTGGCGGTTGAGGGCGACGTGGCCGGGGAGCCACTCGCCGCTGGCGCGGTCGCGGACGGCGACGCAGAGGCCATCGCGGAAGTGGTACTCGGAATTGCGGGTCACGTACATCGTGTGTCGTCGACGCTCGACGCCGCGGTAGCGCGGCGAGTTCCTGGATACTTGCTCTTGGCCGCTCATGGATCGCTCTCCTGGATGGTGGAAGCGATCGTGAAGGCAGGGGGCGAGGCTGGCCAACTAAGCGGATCGGACGGGAGTGCGTTTGGCCCGGCGGGATTGTGTCGTACTACGATCCGCGCATGACACCGCGACGCCTGCCCCCCGGCCCCGGCATCGCGAAGGTTCGCGCGCCGCGTCCCTTCGCGGTGCGGGATCTGCGGCTGGTGCGGGCTGCGGACGTGCTGTGGTCTTCGTGGTTCGAGCACGTGGACACGGTGTCGGAGGGGGCGGTGACGCTGGAGGGCGGGGAGCAGATCTACCGCGGGAGCACGAGCGTGATCGTATTGACGGAGGCGCACGGCGGCGGGTTGCCGGATAGCGCGCTCGACGACGCGATGCGGGTGGCGCGGGTGGATCCGCACTTCTGGCTTCGCGCGATGCGGATTGCGCGGCGAGAGGCGGTCAGCCGGAGCCCCGGCCCCCTCGACACGATCCACGTCGAGGTGAATCTCCAGAGCGATCGGCGTGGGATCCGGGCCGACATCGACGTCGAAGCGCGGGTCGTGTCAGGGCGGCGCCTTGTCAAGACAAAAGGCTGATCACGCCCTAAACTCGCCTTCATTTGCATCGTGACGACGATCGTCGCGGGCGGAGTCTTGACGCGCACCGCGGCGGAGGGCATCGGTTCGCTTCTCGCGCCAGCGGTGTTCTTCGGCGCTCGGGTTCATGGGAATGGGTTCGATGGGGCAGAAGAAGAAGCGCGGGACCGAGAAGGTCATCCACGTGGACTTCGGCACGAACGGCCGGAAGCTCGTGGGTCCTACCAACGGCGAGCTCCCCCTCGAGCTGCCTCCCCTGCCCGACCGTCGCGAGCCGATCACCGACCTGTTCTCCGGCAGCGAGGTCTGCAAGCTCCTCGAGATGTCGCGCGGCCGCCTGCGATCGCTCGACCGCACCGGCGTGGTGCAGCCGTCGGCGCGCAGGATGGGCAAGCGCGCCTACACCTTCAACGACCTCATCGCGCTGCGCACGGCCAACCATCTGCTGTCGCAGCGGGTGAGGCTTCGCGACGTGGCGAAGGCGGTGAGCGCGCTGCGGTCGGCGTTGCCGAAGGTGACGCGCCCCTTGTGCGAGCTGCGCGTGGTGTCCGATGGCCAGCGTGTGGTGGTGCGAGGGCAGGAGGGATCCTACGAGCCGAGCACCGGACAGATGGTGCTCGACTTCGAGGTGAGCTCGCTGCGTGACGACGTGGTGCGGACGCTGCGGCCGAACGTGAGTCGCACGCGGCAGCGCGCGGCGTTCGATCTGTACGTGCAGGCGAGCCAGCTCGACGAGGACCCGTCGAGCTTCGAAGCGGCCGAGGGCCTGTATCGCCAGGCGCTCGAGCAGGACCCGTATCTCGCCATCGCCTACACCAACCTCGGCAACATCTGCTTCCGTCGTCATGAGGATGCCAACGCCGAGGCGATGTACCGTCGCGCCCTCGAGATCGATCCGAAGCAGGCGGAGGCGCACTACAACCTGGGCTACGTGACGTTGGAGCGCGGGGAGCCGGAGACGGCGGTGCGTTTCTTCCTGGCTGCGATCGAAGCGGATCCGGGGTTCGCGGACGCGTACTTCAACCTCGCGATGGCCTACGAGCACCTCGGAGAGATCCAGAAGGCGCGTCCGTTCTGGAAGAAGTACGTGGAGCTCGAGCCCCACGGCACCTGGGCGGAAATCGCGCGCAAGCACCTGTAGGACGAAGGGGCTCGGCGCGTCGCACGGCGGGCGGGTTCGGACGTTCTCGCCCCCCTCACGGCAGGACCGATTGCGCGCTCCAGTGTGTTGCCCGACGGTTGAATCCGGGGTTGATACGGCTCACGATACGTCCATGGCGAGGACGACCTGGAAGCTCTGGGTGACGACGGGCGCGGTGCTATCGGCCGCGGGGCTCGTGGTGGCGATCGGCTGCGGCTCCGACGAATCGTCGGAGAGCGGCTCCAGCGGCAGCGGGCAAGGCGGCTCCGCGGGGATGATCAACCTCGACGGGGGCGCCGGGACGTCGGGAGGCGGCGGGATGATCTCGGTGCCCGACGGCGGCCAGGCGGGCTCCGGCGGACAGGCGCCCTTCGGGTGCGGCAGCGTGGTCACCGGGATCGTTCGCGACTTCCATGCGGGCGTGCCCAACGCGGACTTCCAGTGCGGCATCAACGCTCCGGCCGGCTTCGTCGATCCGGGCAACAAGGTCTGCGGCCCGTGGGATCCGGAGATCGTCGGCAAGCTCGGCTCCCCGATCGGCCCCGGGCGCAAGCCGGTGTACGCGTCATCGGGCCGCACGCCGAGCACGGTCGGCGCGACGAGCTTCGCTCAATGGTACGCCGACACGCCGGGCGTCAACCTGAGCGACAAGCTCGACATGAAGCTGGTCGCGGGCAGCTCCGGGACGTTCGTCTACGACAACCCGCTGTTCTTCCCCATCGACGGCAAGCTCTTCGGCGCCGAGGCGAACGATCCGGACAAGGGGAGCTACAAGAGCGACGACCAGCAGGTCCGCAACTTCCACTTCACGTACGAGTTGCACACCACGTTCCGGTACGACGCGGGCAACGTGTTCACGTTCCGGGGCGACGACGACGTGCTGGTGTACATCAACGACAAGCTGGCGATGAACCTGGGAGGCATCCACGTGCCGCTGCAGGGGAGCATCGCGCTCGACACCGGACGCGTGGAGATCACGCGTCCGGCCGAGTTCGAGCAGCAGATGGAAGCGCCGACGCCGAAGCCCGAGTTGGGCTTGCCCGACGCGATCCCGAACGGCGTGGCAGGCACCGTGGACCTCGGGCTGAAGGCTGGCGAGGTCTACGCGATGGACTTCTTCTTCGCCGAGAGGAACTGTTGCGCTTCGAACTTCCGCATCGAAACCAACTTCGTGTTCGTCGATTGCGGCGCAGGTCCCATCAAGTAACGCTCCCGCTTCGCGAGCGACAACGGCGACCTACCCTGCTCTGCGAACCTGCTGCCCGTCGGGCCGCGTGTACGACAGGCTCATGGGCGCGCCGATGCGTCCGCGCCGGTCCTTCGCCACGCGCAGCGAGAGCACGTGCGCAGAAGGCTGCGCCAGCTCGATGCGCATGGCCGCGGGCAGGCTGGCCTCGCGGGAGCGACGCTGATCGGTGAGGAGCACGACGCAGGTATCGCTGCCTTGGGCGCCGACGGCGAGGCGACGGACGACGTTGGTCCATCGGGAGAGCGGGGCAGAGACGACAGCGCCTGGGATGCCAGCGGTATCGACGACGACCACGGAGAAGACGCGGCTGGAGACGATACGAGCGGCGATGCGAGCGAGGGCATCGAGGGGGGGCTGGACGACGAGGAGGCGATCGAGGGAGACGCCGTGAGCGGCGACGCCGGGGGCATAGAGGGAGCGGGACGGGTCGAGCCAGGCGCACCAGGCGGGGTCGCCTCCTCGCAGCAAGGCTTCGTGTTGTGCGGAGGCGCACAGCGACAGGGCGAGGGAGGTGGACTGGGCGAGGCCTTGCGCTGCGGCGAGCTCGACGACAGCGCCGCGGGGGAGGCCGCCGTCGGGCAGGGCGGAGTCGATGTCTTGCTGGCCGGTGGGCAGGACGCGAGCGTCGGCGCCGGCGAGGGTTGTAGCGAGGGACACGCTGCGCAGGAGCTGGGGGGAGAGGGATTCGGCGGCCATGTACTGAACATACGACCAGCCTATTCGAAGTGCCAGTCCATCGGGGAGAGGGGGGGACAGACAATGTCCGTGTGGGGAGCGAGGGGTGAGGGTTGTGGGGAGAGGGCGGTGGGATGAGGGCTGTGGGGTGAGGGCAGAAGGATGAGGGAAAATGGGCGAAGGGCTCCACGTTTCAAGGAGTTCCACGCGGGGACGAGGCGCAGTAGGCTCCGTCGCCCAGGAGAGAACCGATGAAAAGACTGAACGCCTTGTTCGCCTGCGGGATCGCCGCGGGCCTTGCCGCCTGTACGCCGACCCCTCCCCCGCCGCCCCCGGTCGCTCCGCCGCCTCCGCCTCCGGCATCGCAGGAGCCTGCGGCAGCGCAGCCGGTGGTCCTGGACTACGGGCGATTGGACCGCGATGGGTTCAACCGCGCGGCGGTGCGCGCGAACGCGCCGCTCTACTGGGTGGCCGACGCGAACAAGAACGGCAAGGTGGATCCCGACGAGATCAAGGGGCTGCTGTTCTACCCGGGCGGGGCGAAGTGGGTGGAGGGGGGCAAGTTCACGCGCGAGTTCGAGCTGGCCTACGAGGCGCTGGTGAAGGCGGGCAAGGATCCGCTCGAGGGGTTGAAGCTCGACGCGCCCGAGCAGCAGCGCAGGAAGCTGGTGATCGAGGATCTGGACCAGGGGCGTCCGACGCTGGTCTACAACGATCTGCGCTCGGCTTCCGACGACGAGAAGAAGTTCGTGGGGCACATGCTGGCGACGGCGAAGCTGATCGACGAGCTGTTCGCGAAGCAGTCGGGGATGGATGTGCTGGCTTCGAAGGTGCCTGCGGACGACGCAGCGAGCCAGAGCATGTTCCGTCGGAACTGGGGGCCGAAGTGCGTGGGGCCGAAGACGGAGAAGGACCCGGCGTGCACGGCGATCCCCGGGGCGCCGAAGCCGGTATGCGACGGCTATCCGGTGGCGCTGCAGTCGGACCCGAAGTTCTGCGAAGCGCTCGAGAAGCGTCCCGATGCCAAGACGCTGCTGGCGCCGTTCGTGGTGGTGCGGGAGAAGGACGGCAAGCTGGAGCCGGTGGGGTACCACGAGGCGTGGAAGCCGTTGATGCAGGCGGTGGCGAAGGAGCTGCGAGCGGCGGCCGATGTCGTTCGTGACCCGAAGGAAGCGCCGCTCAAGGCGTATCTGCAGGCCGCGGCGGACGGGTTCTCTTCGAACGACTGGGTGGGGGCGGACGAGGCGTGGTCGAAGATGACGGCGCAGAACTCGAAGTGGTATCTGCGGGTGGCGCCCGACGAGGTGTACTGGGATCCGTGCAGCCAGAAGGCCGGGTTCCACATGACGTTTGCGCGGATCAACACCGACTCGCTGGAGTGGCAGCGCAAGCTGACGCCGGTGCAGCAGGAGATGGAGAAGTCCCTGGCCGCGCACATCGGAGCTCCCTACAAGGAGCGCAAGGTCACCTTCCACCTGCCGGACTTCATCGACATCGTGACCAACGCCGGCGACGACCGCGACCCGATGGGGGCGACGATCGGGCAGAGCCTGCCGAACTGGGGCCCGGTGGTGGCGCAGGGACGGGGCCGCACGGTGGCCATGAGCAACCTGTACACCGATCCGGACAGCCAGAAGATCCGTCGTGACCAGGCCGAGTCGCTGCTGTCGAAGGAGAGCATGGCGCGCTACAGCGATGCGCAGCTCCCGGGGCTTCTTTCGACGATCCTGCACGAGGCGACGCACAACCTGGGGCCGGCGCACGAGTACAAGGTCAAGGGCAAGGTGGACAAGGAGCTGTTCGGCGGGCCGTTGTCGTCGACGCTCGAGGAGCTCAAGGCGCAGAGCGGCGCGCTGTGGTACGTGAACCTGCTGCTGCGCAAGAACATCCTCACGGCGGAGCAGGCGCAGCAGACCTATGCCGACAGCGTGGTCTGGGCGCTGAGCCACATCAGCCGGGGGATGTACTCCGAGAGCAAGCAGCCCAAGCCCTACAGCCAGCTCGCCGCCATCCAGATCGGGTACCTGATGGACGCCGGGGCGATCGGATGGGACGCCAAGGCGAAGGCAGCGAGCGGCGCCGACGAGGGAGCGTTCGTGATCCACTTCGACAAGCTCCCGGCGGCGATCGACAAGCTGATGAAGGATGTCGGGCGCATCAAGGCGACGGGGGACAAGAAGAAGGCGCAGGAGCTCATCGCGAAGTACGTGGACGGCGCGGTGGTGCCGATGCAGGTCATCACGACGCGGATGTTGCGCCACCCCAAGGCATCGTTCGTGTACGCTATCGACCTCTAGGAGAGTCGCCCCCCCTCCTCCGGAGCCGGCGTGCGGCGGCTATTCCCGCAAGCGCACGCCGACCTGTCACCCCCCGCAGCGCGCAAGGTTTCCTGTGCATCCCGGTTGATCTCGCAACGCCTCCGCTCTCAGGGAGCGGGGTTTGGGGATCTGGCGCCGCAGCTCCTGGCGCTCGCGGTGTTCGGCACGGTGATTCTTGCGGTGAGCGCGCTGCGGTTTCG
>CAYMUE010000002.1:72438-98061 GCA_964393505.1 uncultured Polyangiaceae bacterium | reverse complement strand
GAGCCGTGCCTGTTGTGGGAGGCGCGGCTTCGCGAAGCTACCAGGACAGGACGATCTGGGGCTCGGGCTTGACGACGCGGAACTCGACTCTGCGGTTAGCGGCGCGGCCTGCGTCCGTGGAGTTGTCCCGGATCGGTCGAGCTTCCCCGAACCAGGCGAAGTTCAGCCTGCTCGTGGAGATTCGCTCCTTCTTGTAGAGGTGTTCGAACACCGCCTTCACCCTTGCCTTGGACAGCTCGTAGTTCTTCGCCTCCTCGCCGACGTCGTCGGTGTGTCCCTCGATGCGGATTTCCTGCAGAGCCTGGGGCAGCTCCCGCATCACACGCGCCACGTCCTTGAGCAACGGATAGGCATCGGGCAGGAGCGTCGCGCTGCCGGTCGCGAACCGGATCGAGTCGTCGATCTCCACGCCGCGAGCGGTCAGCCGCGCGTGCCCGTAGGACCTCGCGCAGCCATTCTTGCGCCCGTCAGCGTCGCGCACGCCGGGCTCCGCCGGGCAGGCGTCCACCTTGTCGGCCACTCCGTCCATGTCCTGGTCCGGACACCCGTTCTCCTGCGCGAGATACGAGAACACTCCGGGCTGATCGGGACACGCGTCCTGCCGGTCGATGACGCTGTCCTTGTCGCGGTCCTTGCCGATGGCGAAGGCGAAGTAGACGCGGACTCCGTTCTGCGCCTGCAGGTTCATCGGCATGCGGAAGGTCTTGCCCGCGACCCTTCCGCCGAGCATCGCCGCGACCACCCGCCCGGCGTCCTCCCCCTTCACCGCGTCGAAGACCTCAACCCATCCGCGATAGGTCCCCTCCATGGGCTTCCTGTCGCGCGGCGTGAAGATGTTCTCCACGTTCTGTGCGAGGCAGTTGTTGCCGAACTGGCCGCGGCAGTCCACGTCGAGCTGCAGGCCCGCGGCAGCCCCTTGCTTGTGCTGATACCAGACGTGATGGCCGTCGGGCCCGACCACGTGCAGATCGAGGTCATCTCCCGTGCGCCACGCCAACGTCCACTGCAGCGCTCCGCTCTGGTACCCGCACCCCACGTCGTACAGCCCGTCGCAGTCGTTGTCGATCGCGTCGAAGCAGACGTCCTTGCCCGAGGGGGAGCACTCGGTGGTGAAGCCGTTCCTCGCTGCCGGGTCACCGTGGACCACGTTCTCGAACTCGGCCTGATCGCCGACGGCGAGCTGCGAGGCCTGTCTCTCGCGCACGAGGTTGGCGAAGGGCTCGAGGTTCAAGCGCCCGAGCTCCGTTCCCTCGCGCAGCAGCGGGTTCTTGGAGTCCCCCTTGGAGGCGATCACGACGGGGAATCGGGCCGAGGTGTCGAATGACGTGCTCGGCGGCAGCGTGAACTTCACACGCCCTTCGGCGTCCGGGGTTGCCGTGAACTCCCCCAATCCGGAGACGTCGAGCTTGAGCGTCAGCTCCGACAAGTCTTTCGCGCCGCCGCACGGCACCTGGCCGCTCTCCCTGCGGGTGGAGCTTGCGAGTCGGGGCGCTCGCTCGGTCCTCTGCTCTGCGAACGAAAACCCCAGGCCTCCCGCGACGGCGCTCACCAGGCCAGTGGCCACGGTGACGTTCGCCGCCTTGCACCCGTCGCTGTAGCTCCCTTCGTCCTGGCTCGAGCAGTGCTCCTTGCTGTACATCACGCCGCCCGCGGCGGTTGCCGCGAGACCGCCGAGGAGCAGGATGGCATTCGCAGTCTTGTCCGGTCCCTTGACCTGCACCTGAGTGACCGCCTCCCGTTCCTCCACGACCTTCACGCACTTGCCGAAGCCGAGCTGTCCTCGCACTCCGTCGGCCGTGGCGGTCCATTCCGACAGGATTGGCCTCTTGGAGCCGGGCGCAGGCTCAAGATGGAACTCGCTTCCGGCGGGCGTTCGCGTCTCGACGGTACGGGTCGAGGTGCAGGCGACGATCGCCAGTGGAGCGAGAACGATTCCCAGAAACGATGACCGCATCCAGACCTCCCTTGGTAGTGCGGCCATCGGTGCACGGCGCGTGCCCTGGTCAATGCGCTCGGTCATGACGGATTGACCGGTGGTGATCGGCGTTGAGACGGCGGTTGTTTCGTTGCGAGTCCGCTGTCCCGGGCCGGTTCGACGCTACCGTGGGCCCCTCTCCCCTCGTCGCATCTCGGACACTCGACTGTATGGGCTGGACGCCGGGTCCGGCGCCGCGACGCGGGACTGACGATCTCTTCGCGACGGCGCGTCTGGCACGCCAACTGCTCCGTCGCCGCCGCGATGCGCCTCTCCTCCGTTGCCTCCCGCACAATCTCCGGCACCATCGCAGCGTCCGCCTTTGCGCTCGGATCCCTGGGCTGCTCGGGCCTCCTCGTGCAGACCGAAACCCAGGACATCTTTCTGCGGATGGACCACGTCGATCGCGAGCCACGACAGAAGGCATCGACTTCCACCCGGTGGCGGTTCGAGGGCGCCGACCTCATCGTGACGCCCGAGCAGTGGAATACATGCGAGCGCGCGGAGACGCGGGTCTACCAGCGCCGCGTGCTGGTGAGTCGCAAGCTCGAGTCCGACGCGCGATGGTTCTATGTGCTCGCGGGCGCGGGCCTCGCTGCGGTCGGCGCGGTCCGCGTCGCCCGCCCCGATGAGAGCCTGGCCGGCGAGAGTTGGACGCACGGCCAGTCGCTGGCTGCCGGATACGCATCGATCGGAGTCGGAGGACTGCTGCTGGTCGCTGCCGTCGTCGAGACCGTTCGCGCCGCCGACTCGGTCGACGATCTCGGGGAGCATCGCGTCGCCACCGGCGCCAAGCTGACAGTAGCCTGCCAGCAGCGCGGGGCCGACGCCATACCGGTCACCCTCGAGATGCCCGACGGCAGCAAGCTCCGTGGGGAGCGAGCGGGGGACGGCTATCGGTTCCGCGTGGCCGGCGGCGGGGCACCATCCGACGCTGGAGACAAGCATGTCGCCTGGCTGGTATCCGCGGAGCGGCGCGAGCCGGTCCTGCTGCTGCTTTCTCCCGACTACCGCAGAGCGCTCCCCGGGCTCTCGGATGGAGGTGCGAAGTGAAGAGGCTTGTGGCGCTCGGAGCGGCGGTGTCCTTGTTGGGCTGCGCCTCGGTCTCGTCGCGCATGCGCGGGGACATCGACGGTGGGAGGTTCACCGATGCGATCCTGGTGGGAGAGAACCATCTGGCGTCGCAGGCAGCCGAAGACCGCGCCGATGTGCAGAAGCTCCTGATAGAGGCCAGATACCGCCGTGCCCGGGCTCGTGACACCCCGGAGGCGTATCGGGACTTCCTGAAGGCGAATCCGAAGAGTCCTTTCGAGAGCGCCGCGCGCGCCGATCTGGCGCGGAGCCAGTACGAGACCTACACGAGCCGCACCGACACGCTCGAGGCCTACGAGGGGTATCTGGGCGAGTTCCCCGAGGGGCCGTCGGCGGACAAGGCTCGCGACCGCGCCGCAAGCCTCGCGTTCCGGAAGGCTGACGCGCTTGGGACGAGGGAGTCCTACAAGCGATATCGCGAGCAGTACCCTCGACACCCGCTGGCGTCGGAGGCCTTGCGCAAGGAGAAGGCGGTGGCGTTCCAGTCGGCCGAGCGGGATGGCACCCCTGAGGCGTACCTGGGGTTCAGCTCGTCGTATGCGGGCACCGAGGAAGCGGCTGCAGCGGTGCAGATCGCTCGACGCACGGCGTGGGAGCAGGCGACGAAGACTGACACGCCGGAGGCGTTCGTGCACGTGGCCGCGTTGTTCCCAGGGACCGACATCGCGTCGCGAGCGGAGTCCCGCGCCGACGCTCTCGCGTGGCCCATGGCTGAGCGCAGCGCTACGATCGAACGCTATCGTTGGTTCCGCAGGCTGCTGCCGCGCAGCCCTCATGCCGTGGAGGCGCGAGCGCGAGAGGCCGCCCTCGCCTGGCAGCTGGCCGAGCGAGAAGACTCGCTGTCCGCCTACGAGCACATCGTGGACGAGTACCCCGAGCTGCCGGAAATCCAGCTTGCGGAGCAGCGATTGCTCGACTGGCGCGCGTTCGAGAGCTCCGCCTCGGAAGGGGGTTTGCGCGCCACGGTCAACCAGATCAACGATCTGCAACCCGGAATCAAGGTCCTTGTGGATGTTCGCCGTCCGGACGGGACCTACCAGGCGGGGATACCGCGCTCCGCGTTCCATGCTTACGAGGACGGCCGACGCGCCGAGATCGTGGACTTCCTCGGAATGGAGAGCAACCGCCCGGTGGACGTCGTCATGGCGATCGACATCAGCGGAAGCATGGATAACGAGATCGACGCCGTGAAGGAGTCGGCCATCGAGTTCGCGGAGCTGCTGAGGTTCCGGCAACGCGATTCGAGCTTCGGGTTGATCACCTTCGTGGACTCGGTCGAGAAGCAGTTCGGCGGCACCCTCCCCACCCGCAATGCGGCCGAGTTCCGGCGATGGGTATCGACGGTTCGGGTGGTGAACAAGGGCACGGAGAATCCGGTCCAGGCCCTTCGGGCGGCGTCAACTTACCAGTTCCGCCGCGGGGCACAGAAGGTGTTCATCCTGCTCACCGACGAGGAGCCCAACGTACCGTTCGATCCGAAGTCGCGGATGACCACCGGGCAGGTAGCAGAGAAGATGGCGAAGGACCAGGTCACGTTCTTCGCGATCACGCCGAATCTGCCGGTGTATGAGCAGATGACGCGGGCCACGCGCGGAGTGCTTTTCGACATCAACGAGACCTCCCAGAACGACGGATTCCGCGGGCTGATGATGCGGATTGCCGATCTGCTCTCGATGCAGTACCAGCTCACGTACAAGAGTCCTCGCGGGATCGGGCCGGGCGAGGCGAGGGATATCCGGGTCAAGGTCGATCAGGAGCGCATCTGGGTGTCCACCGGCAGCCTCGACAAGGGCGAGATTGTCGCGTTGATTCCCGACGTATCCCACCCTTGCGGGCTGGTTGCAGTGACGCGCAGCCAGGGGCTGCACTCCACAAGCGACTGTGGCTCCACCTGGTCCCCGTCGGGAGTCCCCGGACTGCCTGCGCTGGAGTGGAGTAGGGCTCTTGGCACCTCGGGGACGGGCGGGAAGCTGTACCTGCTCTCGGCCGGCGGCCGGCTCTTCGTCGTCACGGGCAGCGGTGCGACCGAGCGGACTCCGGCGGGGGCCGCAGTCCAGGATGTCGCGTGGGACACCGAGCATCTGCAGCGCGTGTGGGTGCTCGCCGGTAACAAGGGATACCGCTCCGACGACGCCGGCACGACCCTGGCCGGACTCGCTGAGCTGCCCGGCCTCGATGCGGTGGAGTCGATCGCGGCGGACCCGCACGTCGACGGCAGGGTGTGCGTGCTGGATCGCAAGCGGGGCGTGTTCTGCACGGACGCGTCCGGGGGATGGGAGGCACGAGCTGGCGCGCGGGGGCCGGCGCTTCCGTGGAATCCGGGAGCCCGGCTCGTCTTCTGCCCGTTTCGCAAGGACCTCGTCTATCTGCTGCACCCGGGCGACGCCGTGTATCGGTCGCTCAGCAGCGGTGCATCCTGGATGCGGACGCCGATCGCCTCCGGAGGCGGGGGTAGCTTCGAGGTAGGACCGATGACGTTCGGGACATCGGACCACAGGCTGACGTGTCACGTGAGCTCGATGGGAGTGCAGTGCAGCCTGGACGACGGTGCCTCATGGAGCAAGGTGGACGCGGGCTACGACGCATCGGCGCCCTGGCTCCCTGCGCTCGCGTACGTGCAGAATCGAGGGGTCTTCGTCGTCGGAGGCAAGACCGGAACGGTCTACAAGCTCTTCGAGGTGGCCAATCGCGAGTACATCTCCGGCAACATCTACTTCGACGTGGGACAAGACCAGCCGCACGCGTCGCTAGTGCCGTTCGTGCTCAGGATCGGCGGGGCCCTCAAGCGGGACCCTTCGCTGCGCGTGACGGTCGAAGGGCACACCGACTCGGACGGCTCGGATGCGGACAACATGGCGTTGTCGATGCGCAGGGCGGAGAGTGTGAAGCGCATCCTGCTCCAGGCCGGGGCGGCGGAGGCGCAGATCCGCATCGCGGGCTACGGCAAGACGCGTCCTTTGTTCCCGAACACGACGCCGCGGAACAAGGAGCGCAACCGGCGGGTGGAGCTGGTGAGCCTGCGGGACATGGCCGAGTTCAAGTGACGCGCGGCATGGCCGAGCCTACGGGGCCGTCGAGGCCCGCGTCGGGACACATTCGAGCAGAAGTCGGGTATAGCGCCGGTTGAGCGCCCCGGCGGAGCCGCGCGATGCCGGTTGGACATCCTCCGCCCTTCCCCTATGATGCGGCCGGCTTTTCCGCCAGGGAGACAGGGCATGAATGGTCCGGATCCGCTGAAGGGCTACCGAGGTCGAGCCCGCGAGGTGCTGCAGAGCCTTGGAGCGAGAGTATGGGCGGACGTGGAAATCGAGACCGACGACGGGACGTTCGCCGGGATCATCCTTCCGCGCTCCGAGCAGGCCGACGACAAGCACGTCGTGCTCAAGCTTGTGACCGGCTACAACGTCGGGCTTGCCGTGGACCGGCTGCGCACGGTTAAGGAGCGCGGGTTCCGGGAGGCGCACTACAAGATCCCGGAGAAGGAATTCCCGCAGGACGGTGCGAAGCCGCACGTGACGTTGTTGGGCACGGGCGGGACGATCGCCTCGCGGCTCGACTACCGCACGGGGGCGGTGATTCCTGCGTTCACGCCCGGGGAGCTGTACGGCGCGGTGCCGGAGCTCGCGGACATCTGCAATCTCAAGACGATCAAGCTGTTCGGCGTGTTCTCGGAGAACATGGGACCGGAGCAGTACATCGCCGTGGCGAAAGCCATCGGAGAGCAGATCGAGGCAGGGGCCGACGGCATCGTGATCGGGCACGGCACGGACACGATGCACCACACGGCTGCGGCGCTGACCTTCATGGTCCAGGATTCGCCCAAGCCCATCATCATGGTCGGCTCCCAGCGCTCGAGCGACAGGCCCTCGTCGGACGCAGCCTTCAACTTGCAGTGCGCGGCCAACGCCGCGGCGCGCGGCCCGATCGCCGAAGTGATGGTGTGCATGTTCGGGCCCACGTCGGACAAGTACAACCTGCTGCACCGCGGCACCCGCGTGCGCAAGATGCACTCGTCGTATCGCTCGACCTTCCGCACGCTGTCGGACATCCCGGTTGCTACCTGCTCGCCCGACGCGGTCACGCCGTTGCGCCAGGACTACCGCAAGCGCAGGGACGATCGCCGCGTGAAGGTCGATGCGGTGTTCGATGATCGCGTGGCGATTGTCTACTACTACCCCGCGATGAAGCCGGACATCATCAGCTCGCTGGTGGACAACGGCTACAAGGGGATCATCATCGCCGGCACGGGGCTGGGCCACGTAAACAAGCCCTTGTACGAGCCGCTTCGCGAGGCGTGCAAGAAGGGCGTGTCGGTCATGATGACCGTGCAGACCATGTGGGGCTACGCCCAGATGTACGTCTACGACACCGGCCGCGACCTGATGGAGCTGGGCGTGGTGCCCTGCGGGAACATGCTGCCCGAGGTGGCCTACATCAAGCTCGGCTGGGTGCTGGCGCACACGCACGACCGCGCGGAAGTGGCGCGGATGATGATGGAACCGGTCAACGGAGAGATCACGGAGCGGGAGCCGCCCGATGGGTACCTGGTGTTCCAGGGCGGGCTGCCCGAGGTAGGGGACTTCTTGCGGCGAGGGTGGCGGTGATGGACGCTTGGCGAAAGTCGCTCCTGGAAGGCATTCGCTTCGACGACAAGGAGTTCTACGGAGCTCTCGGGTTCAAGTCTGGACTCGAGATCCACCAACAGCTCGACACGCCGAAGAAGCTCTTCTGCCACTGCCCGGTCCGCTATCGAAACGACCCTCCCGACGCGGTCATCCTGCGCCACATGCGTCCCACCCTCTCCGAGATGGGAACGTATGACGGCACCGCGCTCATGGAGTTCAAGACCCGCAAGCAGGTCGTCTACCACCTGTACCGAGACAACGTCTGCACGTACGAGATGGACGACACCCCGCCATTCCCCATCAACCAGCAGGCGGTGGACTACGCGATCGAGATCGCGTTGATGCTCAACTGCAAGCTGGTCGACGAGATCCACATCACGCGCAAGCAGTACCTCGACGGGTCGATCCCGACGGGATTCCAGAGGACGGCGATCATCGGCGTGGACGGCTGGGTGCCCTACCGCGGCCGGAGGATCGGGATCCAGCAGCTCGCCATCGAGGAAGACGCGTGCCGGGAGGTCTCCGATCGCGGGCACGAGGTCGTCTTCCGCACCGACAGGCTCTCCACGCCGCTGGTGGAGATCGTCACGCTCCCCGAGATGTACACGCCCAACGAGATCGCGGAGGTCGACGAGCTGCTCGGACGCCTCTTGCGAGCGAGCGGACGCGTCCGTCGAGGGATCGGTGCGGCGCGACAGGACGTCAACGTCTCGGTCACCGGCTCGGATCGCGTGGAGATCAAGGGTGTGCCGCGCACGCCGGACATCCGCGCGCTCACCCACTACGAGGCACTCCGCCACCGTGCGCTGCTCGATCTCAAGAGCGAGCTGGCCAGTCGCGGGATCCGCCCCGACACCTTCCGCGCGACCTCCAGGAACGTCACCCAGCTCTTGTCCGGGTCCAAGCACGACCGCATCCGCGCGCTGCGCGAAGCCGGACACACTCTGGAGGCGATCGTTCTGCACGGTTGGGGTCCCCTGGTTCGCTTCAAGACACAACCTGGAATGACCTTCGCCCATGAGCTCGGCGGCAGGGTGCGCGTCATCGCCTGCGTGGATGAGATGCCGAACCTGATGGTGCTCGACGGTGTGGGCGATGGGCTCAAGGTCGAGGACGAGACGCGGGTACGTCGCTTCGTGGGGGCGAATCCCGACGACGCAGTCGTGCTTGCGTGGGGGCACGGAGACGACGCGCGTACGGCTGTGGAGGAGGTCATCGCACGGGCGAGGGAGGCCACGCTCGGGGTGCCGCAGGAGACGCGGCAGCATCTTCCCGACGGGTGCCGAACGGACTTCGAGCGAGTTCTGCCGGGACCGGACAGGATGTACCCCGACACCGACTCGCCCCCAGTGCCGATCTCGCGCGAGCGGGCCGCCGCCATCGGCGCGCTGCGTGCCCTGCGCCCATGGGAGCGGGAGGAGAGCTACCGAGGCAAGGGAATCCCCGTTGCCCTTGCGCGACGTCTCGCCATCCACCCCCATGCTCGCGTGGTGGATCGCATCCTCGCCACGACCTCGCTTTCGCCTGTGCTCGTCGCGGTCGCAGTCGCGGAATGGCAGACCGCCATCCGACGCAAGCGCGCGAGCGGAAAGATGCTCGCGCCCCTGGCCCCCGCGTCTTCCGTCGAGGAGCTGCTGACCTTGGCCGCGCAGCGTTCGACGCCTCGCCGGGCGCTGTTCCAGGCGCTCGACCGACTCTACTCGGAAGGGGTCGTCCAGGCTCCCGCCGGGCTCGAGCCGGAGGCAGCCGCGGCCCTGTGCGATCGGCTCCTCACCGAGCATGTCGCGACCCGATTCAAGACTCCGCAGCTCACTCTCGACTTCCTCGTCGGAAAGGGGCTGGAGTTGAGCGCGGGGTGCCTCGATCCCCACACCGTCCGCGAGACCTTGCGCCCCCGGGTAGCCGGCTGACCTCCCCTCCCTTCCCCGGAGCACCCCGGAGCGGTCGTTGACCGTCTCATGGTCTCCGTTCTCGCCGCTTCCTTGAGCGATGCCCTCCGCCCGCGTATGCTTCGAACATGCGTTCGAGCAAGCGGGGTCCGAAGGTGCGCCCGATGAGCTGGCGGGAGCGGGGAGCGACGGTGCGACGTGCGCCGCTGGCGCTCTCGTTTTGCGCGGCAGCGCTCGCATCCATGGTGGCGTCGTGCGCGAAGGAGGATGACACCTCGGCGGTTGGTCATGGGGGTTGGGAGGATCCCGACGCCTCGACGGACGGCGCGGCCGGAAAGGCCGGGAGTGCGGGCTCGGCGGGCAGCGCAGGTAGCGCAGGCAGCGCGGGCAAGGGCGGAGCCTCGGGGAGCGGTGGAGGCGGAGGGAGCGGGCCGGAGTGCACGCCACGCAACTGCGCGCAACTCGGCGCGACCTGCGGGACCGCGCCCGACGGGTGCGGCGGGAAGATCCAGTGCGGCACGTGCGCTTCGGGACAGACCTGTGGCGGCGGAGGCACCAACAAGTGCGGCACCAACTCGTGCTCGCTCAAGACTTGCACGCAGCTCGGCGCGTCGTGCGGCTTGGCTTCCGACGGTTGCGCCAACGTCGTGGACTGCGGCGGATGCCCGGCCCCCACCACCTGCGGCGGTACAGGGGTTGCCAACCAGTGCGGCTGTGCACCGAAGACCTGCGCGCAACTCGGTGCGTCGTGCGGCAGCGTGCCCGACGGATGCGGCGGCAAGGTGGACTGCGGGACCTGTCCTTCCGGAGAGGTATGCGGTGGGGAGGGGTCGGCGAACCACTGCGGCCAAGGGGCGTGCACGCCCAAGACATGTGCGCAGCTGCAGGCTTCCTGCGGCTACGTGTCGGACGGGTGCAGCAAGGCGGTAGACTGTGGAACCTGCACGGCGCCCTCGGTGTGCGGCGGGACGGGCGTTGCGAACCAGTGCGGGTGTGCGGCCAAGACCTGTGCGCAGCTCGGGATATCGTGTGGAACCATCGCCGACGGATGCGGCAAGCAGATTGACTGCGGCGGATGCGGACAGGGTGAGACGTGCGGAGGCGGGGGGATCGCGGGGCGCTGCGGCTGTGCCTGTACGCTGCAGCACGCCACCACCTCGTGCGCGGCGGGCGTGTGCACGATCGAGAGCTGCGAGAAGGACTGGGCGGACTGCGACGGGGACTTCGCGAACGGCTGCGAGGCACACGTGGTGGACGACCCACAGCACTGCGGCCAATGCGGAAAGCAGTGCTCATTCCCCCACGCCGGCTCGACCTGCATGAGCGGCACGTGTGTCATCGGCGCGTGCGATCTGGGCTGGTCGGACTGCGACTTCAGCCCCACCAACGGGTGCGAGGTCAACACGGATTCCGACCCGCTTCAGTGCGGATCGTGTGGGCACGCGTGCTCGACGGCCGGAGGAACGCCGCAGTGCTGGGGAGGAGCGTGCGGCATTGCGTGCACCGGCGCGTGGGGAGACTGCAACACGAACGCGGCGGACGGTTGCGAGACGGATCTGAGCAACGACACGCACCACTGCGGGGGCTGTTCCACGGACTGCACGAGCCCGATGCCGTCGGGGGTGTCGGCAGCTGTGTGCAAGTCGGGCGCCTGCTCGGTGACCTCGTGCAACAGCGGCGCGTACAACCAGAATGGTTCGTATGCCGACGGATGCGAATGCGTCGCGGACGTCCATCCCGGCACGTGCGGCGGCGCCGAGGCGATCCAGCCGACCCCCATCCCGCTTCTCGGCTCTGCGCAGATCGCAGGGAACCTCGTTCCCAACGGCAACAGCGACTGGTATGTGGCCCGCTTCGCCGGCAAGAGCACCTGCAGCTACCACCCGCGCATCGAGCTGGTGGATCTGTCCGGCACCGGCAACATCCGGATCGAGGTGACCTCGGATTGCTCCGCCACCCACCTCGCATGCAGCGAAGGCGGCAACTCGACGAGCGCCACGACCTGGGAGTTCACCTACTCGGCGCAGTGCGGAACCTTCGGCGTGATCGACCCGAGCAAGCAGGCCTCCTGGCCGGAGATCGTCTACGTGCGCGTCTTCTCCACCGGCGCGGCCAGCCCCACTTGCCTCCCCTACTCCCTGAAACTCTCCAACTGACTCCCTCTCACTCCGACGGGGCCAGCAGGACGTCGAGCCCCGCCTCGGCCAGCAGTCCGGCGAGCCGCATCAACGGCAGCCCTACGATGGCAGTGTGATCGCTCCCCTCGATCCGCTCGAACAATGCGATCCCGCTCGACTCCACCCGGTATCCGCCAGCGCAGTCGAACGGGCGATCCCGCATCGCATAGGCTTCGAGCTGCCGTCGCTCGAGCTTCCGCATCGTCATCCGGTGGACATCGAGGTCTGTTCGCGCCACCCCCGTCCTGGTGTCGAGCACGCACGTGCCGGTCAGCAACCGATGGGTCCTGCCCGCGAGCAAAGCCAGCTGATTCACCGACGCGTCGAAAGCTCCGGGCTTCCCCAGGATCCTCCCATCGACCTCCGCGCACTGATCGGAGCCCACCACCAGGGAGTCCGGGAATGCGTCGAGCACGGCGCGCGCCTTGGCCTCTGCGAGCTGCACGACGAGCTCTTCCGGGAGGATCCCCTCGCGCTTGAAGGGGGTCTCGTCGAGAAGGGGATCGACGATCTCGAAGGGGAATCCAAGCCGTTCCAGCAGTGATCTGCGATGCGGTGAAGTGGAAGCGAGCACGAGGCGCATGGGCGGTTCCATACAGGAGCCGCGAGGCGGCGGGTATTGTCGTGCCGCGACACATGACGACGCGCCGGTATTGCCCCGGGGGAGCCGATGCGGCACCATGCGCGACTCGAATCCTTTCGCCGAAAGTTCCGATGGAGAAGAGCGAACGCCGCGCGCAAATCCTGAGCCGGGCCAAGGACGTCTTCGCCCGGCACGGCTACCACGCCGCCACGGTGGAGGACATCGTGGCCTCCGCGGGCGTGGCGCGGGGCACCTTCTACCTGTACTTCGAGGACAAACGCGCCGTCTTCGCCGAGCTCATCGAGCGCTTCCTCACCCGGATGCACCTGACCATCCAGCACATCGACACCTCCGACCCTCGCCGATCCGTCGCCTCCCAGGTGCGAGGCAACATCCAGCGCATCCTGGGCCTGTTCCTGCACGACCGCGCGATGACCAAGATCCTGCTCACGGATGCGCTGGGGCTCGACGCGGAGTTCGATCGCAAGCTGCGCGCGGTCTACGACGAGATCTACAACCTGCTGGCCGAGAGCCTGGGGGAGGGCCAGCAACTCGGCATCGTAGCGGCCGGAGACACGCGAGTGCTCGCCTGGCTCACCGGCGGCGCCCTCAAGGAGCTCCTCTATCAAAGCGTCTCCGGCCAGTCCGCCGAGCCCGACGTCGAACGCCTTACCGACCAGGTCTTCGAGTTCCTTCGGGGCGGCTACCTGCGTCTGTCCGACTCCCCTCCTGCCGCCCTCTGACCCGCCCTCGCCTCCCGAACTTGCCCCACCGGTTATCCCGATCTGGTATTTTCCGGCCGTGCGACTCCCCATCATCCTTCCCACGCTCGTCCTGTTCCCGCTGCTCGTTGCCTCCCCGGGCTGCCGCCCGGAGCACAAGGAGTTTGTCTCGAGCGTCACGCTCAACCGCATCTCCGTGGTCGAGCGCGACGACAAGGGCAACGCCGTCAGCACCGATGTCGAGCTCCGCTGGAAGGAGTGCCCGGGCGAGCAGCTCCAGCTCATGCGCAGCGGCAAGGAGTTCTCCGAGTGCATGAAGAAGCACAAGCCGGGCGAGACCGCCGTGGTCAAGGTGCTATGGGAGTGGGACGAGCACGGCCACTACGACTGGCACGTCATCGATGTGGGAGGCTGTCCAGCGCCGCCGGTCGATGACGACGATTCGTCGTTCGATCAGATTCAGGAGTGCGTGCCATCGATCCAGCACGATGCGGTGGTGGGGTTCCACTGCGATCGCCTGCCCGAGGGCGAGCTGCTCGAGAAGTGTCCCTGGTTCCGCCGTCAGTAGCCTCTCTCCCCAAGCCCCTCCTCACGCTCGCCCGTGCCGGCAAGAACGCTCGTCGCGCGTTGCGACACGCGACCAGAGCGTCGCATCACCGGATGCTGCACAGCGATAGGGGAGGAAGAGCGTCAGATCAGGCAGACCGCGGCCATGATGACCGCCGTGACCGGGGGGATGACCCACTTGCCGAGCTTGAACAGCAACGGGATGTGCTTGGGGTCGAAGACGAACCATGCCCACGTCGCGAAGATGTTCAGCAGCAAGCAGATGTAGACGCCGAGCATGAGCTTGTCGGCGCGCGTGAGATACGCCGTGGCCGGCAGCGACTGCGTCAACGTGAAGTGGAAGATCACCGCGGCAGCGAGCATCGGCGAGCTGGCGTTGGAGCGCACCTCGAGCTCCTCACGCGGGAGCCAGAGCCCGGTCAGTGAGATGAGCACGATCACGAAGGCCGGGACGTAGACGCTGAAGATCGCGCTCGTGGCGAAGCGCCGGATGCCCAGGATGAAGTGGTAGCGTCCGTAGTACAGGTCGTCGTTGTCGAAGCGATCCGGATAGGAGTGATTCAGGATGCGCGCCTCGAAGTCCTCGATCAGCCACCCTGGGACGTTGAACCCGGCGTCGAGGTTCGTGTGCGCCTGGTCGGGAATCAGATTCACCACGTCGGTGCCGTTGCCGTTCTCCTCGATCTCGATCTCCAAGTCCTGCTTGTCGAACGGGTACTCGCGCAGATCGGGCATCGCCGAGAAGGTGCCGCGCATGTGGAACATCTTGAACGTCGGCGTGTCGGCCACGACCTCCTTGTCGTCGATCTTGCCGTTGGTGAAGTCCGGATCGAGCTCCGGCATCGGCTTCTCCGACGTGTAGGTCAGGTAGAACTCGGCGTCGAACGACCCCTCGATGATGTTGTAGTTGCGCAGGCGGGTCATCAGGAAGCCGACCTTGACCTGAGCGGGACCGCCGTAGCGGGGATCGGCGAACGGCGACTTGTAGGGGCCTTCGGTGTGGTAGGGCACACCGCCTTTGGCGCCGAGCTCCGCGTAGGACAGCCCCTTGGGTCCCTTGGTCTCCTCCTGCTTCTCTTCCGCCTTGGGCGGTGAAGCAGGTTGAGGCGTCGCGCTCACGGAAGCCGAGACTGCAGGCGCTGCGGCCACCACCGGGGCGGTCTTGTTCACCGGCGCGGACCGCGTTTGCGCCTGCGACACGCGCGACGCAAACACGTATCCGCCGAGCAGGAAGACCACCAGCAGCGAGAGCAACTGCAAGGGAGACGACAGGATGCGAGACACCGGATTGGACGACCGGAACTTCATGGCGTGTCAGACTATTGCCATCCGGGGCGTTTGCGAAGGGGGACAGAGGAATCCTTCAGCCGGGGTCATCCGGCCCTCGTCGCGAGGGGCTCGCGCGGTCGCGACCGGTCGGGAACCACCTCGCTTCTCCCTGCATCCAACCTCCCGACCCGCGGCATCGGCAGGGGGTTCTTCAGGGAGACCGGAGATGGCGGACACTTCTTTCCTGGACCTGGCCTGGACCTCGCCCGTCGACGAAGACGAGGCGCTTCGTCGCATCGGCGGAGACAAAGAGGTGCTCGTCGACGTCATCGGGGCGTTCCTCGAGACCTACGTCGAGAGCATGAACGACATCCAGCGTGCGGTGCGATCGGGCGGCGAGGACCTGTCCTTCACGGTGCACCGATTCAAGGGTGCGCTGGCCCAGCTCGCTGCACATCCCGCGCTCGACGCGGCACGCAAGCTGGAGGATGCCGCGACCAGCCGTCCCGGCGACATCGAGTCGCGGTTCGCCGTGCTCCGGTTCGAGACCGATCGCCTTGCGCCCGCGTTGCGACGGCTGGCTTCCAGGCTCACCTAGACGCCCCGCTCCTGGACGACTCCGCCTTCGCACCCCGGCGGACCTTGCCTCGTGGCGCCTCCGGAGATAGCAGGGTCTTCGTGCTCCGCCCCTCGATCCCGTCCCCCTTGCGAGCCCCGCTGCGAGCCTCCGGCCTCGCTGTCTCCACCCTCGCTCGCCTCGGCGCCGTGACCGCCCACCAGGCCCTCGTCCCGCACGCCGACCGCGACGCCGTCTTCGATCGCCACATGCGCTCCTGGTGCCACGCACTGCTCTCGATGTTCGGCGTTCGTGTGGCGGTGACCCCGTCCCCCCCTTCCAAGCCCGCGGGCTCCCGCCTCGTGGTGGCGAACCATCGATCCCCGGCCGACATCGTCGTGCTCCTGTCGCTGTTCGGCGGGCAGTTCCTCAGCACGGCGGGCGTCGCATCCTGGCCGATCCTGGGCGCTGCCGC
The DNA here is from genome assembly GCA_964393505.1 of uncultured Polyangiaceae bacterium. GTDB lineage: Bacteria > Myxococcota_A > Polyangia > Polyangiales > Polyangiaceae > JACRCQ01. The sequence continues at coordinate 82,131 of CAYMUE010000002.1, read as the reverse complement.
CCGCAAAGCGGGCACGATCTTCGTCGAGCGCGAGCGCGGCTCGAGTGGCGCCTCCGCGATCCGCACGATGCGACGGCGTCTCAAGGAAGGCGCGACCATGCTCGTGTTTCCCGAGGGGACGACCTTCGCGGGCGACGAGGTGCATCCCTTCATGCTCGGTGCGCTGAGTGCCGCGAAGGGGCTCGAGGTCGAGCTCGTCCCGGTGGGACTCGCCTACGATCCCGGCACGGAGTGGGTAGACGAGCCCTTCGCCGCGTACCTCAAACGCATCGCATCCCGCCCCAACGCCACGGTGGCGGTGCGCATCGGCACGCCCACGCGCCCCGGCAAGGGCGAGGACACGGCCGCGTTGTCCCAACGCCTGCGCGCGGAGATCCAGAGCCTGGTCACCGCGGCCCGAAGCGATCACGACCACGCGACCCGACTCAGTTGAGTCGGGAGTCTCGACGCGTTGGACGCTATGGGCCCGGCGCTACCGCCTGGTCTGCAGGATCAACGCGACCGCGAGGACCGAGAACGCCATCGCGCACGAGACGTAGGCGAAGATCGCGTGGCCCTTCCCTTCGCACCCCGGGTTGCGACGGATCGTGCGGTGGCCGAGGATCGCGGTCACGAGCGCCGGAGTGATCCCGACCAGAAGGGTGAGCGCCGTGGTGATGAGGATGCCGCGCAGCTTCATCCACTGCGGGAAGCCGGCGTAGGCATACGGAAACAGATAGAACGCCCAGGTGAAAGGGATCAGGCCGAGGTACCCGGAGGTCAACGCGGCTTTCGAGCGCCGTAGACTCGGTGCAGCGCTTCCGCTCGCATCCGTCACGGAACCGGGCTCCGCCGCCTGAGCTGCTGATGCCTGCGGCACCTCGGCCTCAGGGGTCTGCTCGACAGGGGACTCGGACTGGACCTCGGCAGGAGCCTGCATCGCGCTTTCGTCTGCATCGGCCGCCGCGCCCTGTCAATCCGAAGCACCGGCCAGCGCCTCGCTCCCCCGCCCTGCCGCCGCGGCCTCCGTCCCTGCGATCGCCTCGAACACCCGATCCGTCGGTCTCACGCGGTACAGAAGGCTCCGGGCCGGGGCCTCCGCCATGATCCCCTCCCAGGTCCTGCGCCGAGGGCGCTTCATCTGGTCGAACAATCCATACGGGAAGCCGGTGATGGGATCGGTGGCCTCCACGAAGATCGCGTGCTGGTGGATGAGGCCGTCGCGCTTGCGCCCCTGAATCGCCACGACGTCGGCAGCACGGAACAGCTCGGTGTGCTCCGTCAGGAACTCGAAGAACTTTGTTCGTTCCCCGAACTGTATCCGCTCCGCTCCCTCGAATCGCCGCGTCTCGAACAGCTCCGGGTGCTTGGAGGCGAACAGCTCGAAGGCGAGCACCCCCCGACGGTTCACGATGCCGTACGTGTCGAAGTCGAGCCCGCCTGTCACGCGGCGCGGCCCCTCGCCGCGCGCGGTGAACCACGTTCCCGACGCCCGCTCGTAGGTGTCCAGCACCAGATCGACACAGACCTGCGGCGGCCACGCACGCCCCGAAGCGTCGTACACCGCGTACGATACTCCGTCGTAGGAGAAGTACGTCTGCTTGCGACGATAGGCGTCCCACCACACCGGCCGCAGCGTGCCGTCGAGCTCGGCATGCTTCACTCCCTCCGGACGATCGAACCGGAGCGCTTCGTCCACAGCTCGATCCACGGCCTGCTCGATTCGCGGCAGCGAGCGCAGGTGCTTGGACCGTTCCGCCCGCCATGCTTCCAGGCTCTTGCGCATGGCCTCCGATGCATCGAGACACCCGAGCTGCACACCGGCGCCTTGCGTGTCGAGCCTCGCCCTCACCTTCCAGTCGCCATACTGCAGGTCGGCCACGAGAGCCTGCTCGGTGCGATGCACGATCGCGGCCTTCGTGAAGCCCTGCTCGACGGCGAGCGCCCTGAGGTCGCGGTGCAGCGGCACAGCGAGCCCCCGCTCGTCGGTTGCGAAGCGATCGCCGAACAGGAGCTCCGCCGGCCTTCCCTGCTGCGGTCCCTCCGCGTAGCGGTACTCCAGCATCCGCGACGGACAGGTCGCCGTCGCGCACTTCGCTCCGCGCACTGGAGCTCGCACGAGCCGCTGGGCCTGTGCGCGTCGCATCAGCCACAGCTCGTCGCTCTGGAACAAAGCCGGAAGCCTGAGGTTCGCCACGAGGGCGAGCGCGTCGAGGGGATCGGCGGCGTAGACATAGCCTTCCGGAAGCAGCAGCGTGCGCAGCGCTTCGGGCTCACGCGCGAGCTTCTTCGATACCGCCTCGACCCTGGAGCCCGCAGGTCCGCGGTCGAGCAGCTCGCGGAGCGGGCGCAACGATTCGGGGATCGCGTCGGGAGCGGGGCGACGAGGCTCGCGCACAAACACCATCGGCTCGCCGCGCGCGCGGCCGAGGACATGGACTCGGAGGCGATCGAACTCCGGTGCGCCAGGGAGGGAGGGGAGCTGGAGAAGCCGGGCGATGCTCGCCGAGCACGACGTGTCGGTCTCCGCGGACGGGGCAGCGCCGGCGGGCATCGTCCCGTGATGCGTGGTGGCTGAGGGGACCGGCGGGGGCTCCGAGGCCGCTCTCTGGCCGCAGGATCCCAGGGAGCCAAAGCTCAGGGCCAAGCACAGGAAGACGGCGTTCCTCGTCGCGATCATGCTTGTCGTCGTCCGAACGATCAACGCCGCACCCGGCGGCCCGAATCCTGACATTCCGAACTCGATCCCAGGGTACGCGATCGGGCCCTGCGTCGCACTGGGCGGACGCGCAGCGTCGCGTCATGCGAACAAGGCCGCACCACCTTCGTGAGGGTGCTATGCTTCCTAGCGCCGTGCAAAGGTTCCATGCGTTTGTCACAGGCGCGATCGCCACGGTAGCCCTCCTTGCCGGAGCGTGCGCCGTTGGAGGCGTCGATGACCACGCGACCAACGAGTCGCACTCCAGAGGCGGAGGTGCTGGCGAGGGCGGTTCATCGGCCGGCGCCGCGGGCAACGCGGGAACGGCGGGCTCCTCGACGGGGACCGGTGGAAGCACCGCCGACGCAGCGACGGGTGCATGCGATCCGGGCGCGGTCAACCCCCTCGGCCCTTGCGGCAAGTGCGGCACGCTGACCCAGGCGTGCGTCAACGGAGACTGGGGGCCCACGAAGTGTTCGGGCGAGGGGCCCTGCACGGTCGGAGAGCACGAGTCGCAAGGGTGCACGGGCGGTACGCAAGAGCGCGTCTGCAACGACGCCTGCGAGTGGGGCGACTGGGGGGAGTGCCAGACGTCCGGGGTCTGCACGCCCGGCGACACGCAGTCCGAGGTGTGTGGCAACTGCGGGAACCACTCCCGCACGTGCGATGGCTCGGGGCAGTGGGCCGCCTGGAGTGCCTGCCAGGACCAGGGCGAGTGCGCTGCCGGACAAACCGACACCGACACCTGCGGCAACTGCGGAGAGAAGACTCGCACGTGCAACAGCTCCTGCCAATGGGGAAGCTTCGGCTCCTGCTCCGGCCAGGGCGTGTGCGCAGTCGGCGCCACGGACACGGATGCCTGCGGCAACTGCGGTGAGAAGACCCGCACCTGCAACAGCTCTTGTCAGTGGGGCAGCTTCAGCTCCTGCACGGGCGAGGGAGAGTGCGCGGCAGGCGCGGTGAAGGACTGCATGTGCTCCTCGAACGGCACCAAGACGGCGTGCTGCGGCCAGCAGGTTTGCACCGGCAGTTGCACGTGGGGAACCTGCGGCCTCAAGCCCACCTCGGAGTGCGAATGGAACGCCGGGCACACCTACCGCTGCTGCGGCTCCGGCATGTGGCAGTGGTGCCTATCCACCTGCCAATGGTCCGACGACTGCGCCGCTTGCTCGAGTTGCTGCTGATTCGCTCGAATCCCCCCTGGCGAGTGCGCCGTCGCAGCCCAATCCACCCGCCATGCGTCCGCCCTCCTCCCCTCCCCCTTCGTCGCTCGGACGATCCCCTCACGCTGTCCGCACCGCCGGGAACCACCTGACCCGGGAGCGCTCGCTGTACCTGCAGCAGCACGCGCACAACCCGATCGACTGGCATCCGTGGGGCCCCGAGGCTCTGCGTCGCGCACTCGATGAGGACAAGCCGGTGTTCCTGTCGATCGGCTACTCCTCTTGCCACTGGTGTCACGTCATGGAGTGCGAGGTCTTTGAGCACGACGACATCGCCGCGTTCATGAACGAGCACTTCGTTTGCATCAAGGTGGACCGCGAGGAGCGTCCGGATCTCGACGCCGTGTACATGGTGGCGGTGCACCTGTTGTCCGGCGGGGGAGGCTGGCCGATGTCGGTCTTCCTCACGCCGCGTCTGCACCCGTTCTTCGCAGGAACCTACTTCCCCCACGACGCGTTTCTCGCGTTGGCTCACAAGATCAGCGAGGTCTACCGCAAGCGACGCGACGACGTCGAGGAGCAGGCGGGCGAGATCGCCCGCGCGATCGCCGCGGACACGTCCTCGCGGAGGTCGGGGAGGCTCGATCCGAACCTGGCGCATTCGGCAGCTCGTTCGGGTCACGAACTTGTCGATCCGCGCTTCGGCGGCTTCCGCTCCCGCATGAAGTTCCCGACACCGCTGCGCTGGTCCTTCCTGCTGCACGACTACCGGTTGCACGGCGGAGCGCAGATCGAGTCCCTCATCCGGCAGAGCCTTCACGCGATGCAGGACGGCGGCCTGCGCGACCATGTCGGGGGCGGCTTCCACCGCTACACCGTGGACCCCGATTGGACCGTCCCCCACTTCGAGAAGATGCTCTACGACAACGCCCAGATGGCCTGCCTCTACTTCGAGGCCGCCGCGGTCTTCCCCAATGACTCGTTCGGGGAGACGGCAAGGGACACGCTGGCTTTCATGCTTCGCGACCTGCTCTGCGAGGGAGGCGGATTCGCCGCGAGCATCGACGCAGACAGCGCCGGACGCGAGGGGAGCTTCTACGTGTTCACGCGAGACGAGCTCCTGAATGTTGCGGGACCGGACGATGGCCCGGTGCTGGCGCAACTGCTGGGCGCCAGCGACGACGGGAACTTCGAGGGGAGCAACGTGCTGACGCGTCGCACCGAACCGGATGCGGTGGCGAAGCTCTTCCATCGCGATGTGGACGACGTGCGCACGATGTTCGAACGATGGCGGACTGCGCTGCTCGAGCACCGGGCCCGGAGAACACCCCCAGGCACCGACCGCAAGGTCGTGACCTCGTGGAACGGCCTGGCGCTCTCGGCCCTGGCGCAAGGATACGCGCTCCTCGGCGACGACGCCCTCCTGCAGGCCGCAAGGCACACAGCCGCGTGGCTGTGGAGCTCGCACCGCCTGCCCGACGGTACACTGGTCCGAGCGACGAACCGGGGCTTCCCGGCCGGTGAAGGGGTCCTCGACGACTACGCGTTCGTCGCTGCGGGGCTTCTGGATCTGCTCGAGGCATCCGGCGACTTCGGCTACCTGACCCAGGCCAAGGCGCTCGTGGATCACGCCGTCCACGGGTTCTCCCACCCCGACGGGGGCTTCTTCTTCACCGCCGCGAGCACCCATGCGCCGTTGGGACGCAAGAGCCTGGCCTACGACGCCGTGGAGCCGTCCGGGCAGTCCGTGCTGCTCCACGCGATGCTCAAGCTCGCCTCGCTCACCGGCGACTCGACCTACGATGACCTGGCACGCGAAGCGCTCGAGGCCCACGCGGGAAGAGTCGCGAGCCTCGGCCTCGAGATGGCCTGGTGGGCCGATGCGGCCCTGCTCGTCACCGCGCCGTCCTGCACCCTCGTGATAGCGGGCGACGACGCGGACCCGCGAGCCCGTGCCCTCGCTCGTTGCGCGCTGACGCTCCGCGCTCCGCATGTCGCCATCGCTCGCGTACCTGCGGGCGGTCCCACCCCGAACACGTCGTCCATCGCGCCGATCACTGCGGGCAAGACCGCACGGGACGGCGTTCCGACTGCGTACGTGTGCCGCAAGGGAGCGTGCAACGAGCCCGTGCAGACGGAGGCCGAGCTGCGCCGTCAACTGCTGGAAGGATGGACGGCGTAGGCCTACCGCGCACCTGAGGCGCGCGGCAGAGCCTTTGCAATGGGGAGGGGTCAGCGAGCGCGGCGACGACGCGCGATCGCGGAGCTGATTCCGAGCAGTGCGAGAGCGAAGCCGGCGGAGCCGACGCCATGAGTTCCGGGTGTGCTGCAGGCGCAGCCACCATCATCGCCCGATTGGCCGGTGTCCACCCAGGGACCCGTGCCGGAGTCCTCGCCCGTGCCGGCGTCCTCGAGGGTCGGCACCACGCACTTGCCGATCGTGGTGTCCTTCGAGGTGCACTCCTTCTCCACCTGGCAGCCGTTGCCACCCTGGCCGCGGCAGCCGTCGATGCACTTCTGGATCACGGTGTCGCACACCCGCCCGCTGGTCGTGCTTCCGCACTCCGAGTCGGTCGTGCACCCGCAGAACAGGACGTTGTTCTTCTCCACGCAGGTCGGGCCGTCGGGCTCTGTGACGCACTGCGGGGACTTCGGGCCGATAATGCAGGCCACGCACTTGTTGATGTCGTTGTTGCAGACCGGCTTGTCACCCACGCACTTGTCGTCGTTGGTATCGGTGCACTCCACGCACTTGCCCGTGCTCGTCTTGCAGGCAGGTGTCGCCGGCTGACCTGAGCAGTCGGCGTCGCTCACGCAGCCGACGCACGTGCCTGTCGAGGTGTCGCAGTGCGGCTTGTCCGTGGGGCAGTCGTCGTTCGAGTCGCACTCCTTGATGGTGATGTCCGTGGACTGCTTGCCGACCGCGTCGGGATCGGAATCGGACTCGAAGCTGCGCTCGGGGACGCCGGACTTGCCGCCCGCAGTGAGGATGGCCTTGTTCGGGATGGTGCCCTGGCTCGCGATGACCTTCGCCTGGAACTTGACGACGACCGATTCCTTGACCGCGACGGTTCCGCCCTTGGTGGCGTCGGCGCCTGTCCCCACGTGGAACACGATCTTGCGCGTCGGCGCGTCGTAGTACGCCTGGTCGTCGCCCTTGGCGTCGGTCTTCACCCCGTTGGCTCCGCCCGCCACGATCTCCAGCTTCCCGGGCACCAGCTCCAGACCCGCGTCGAGCGTGTCGGTGATTACCGCGTTCACAGCGTCGTCATTGCCCGAGTTGCTGCCCATGATCGTGTACTCGATCACGTCACCCGTCAGCACCGCTCCGCCGTTGACGTCCTTCGCGGTCTTCTTGAAATCCCCGAAGTCGGGGGCCAGATTCGTGATCGAGGTGACGAAGGCGCCGAGCACGAACTTGTCGTAGGTGGAGGTCGCCGACACCGTGGCCGACGTATCCCCCGCCTTGATCGAGCCCGCCGGGACTTCGATCATGTCGAGGTCGTAGCCGGCCATCGAGTCGGCTGCGCCCGACAGCTTCGGGACGTCGAAGCTCCCGCTCACCGGGGTCCCGAGCATCGTGCGAGAGGAGTTGAAGAAATTGTTCGCGGGGTTCTGGGCGTTGCTCACCTCGAACCCGTTCATCACGAACGCGTCACCGTCGTACTCGAAGTCGCCTTCGTACACGATCGCTGCCATCTTCGCGTTGAAGCCAGGCGGAACCAGGAAGCCGTTCAGCGGAACGGAGACTTGATCGAGAGTCCCTTTCGACGGAGGATTCACGTGGTACAAGCCGTCGAATAGCGCCAGGTTGCGCATGTCGTCGGAGGCATTCTCGTAGAACACCACCAGGCTCCAGGCCGAGTACGTGACATCGACCTGCTCGCCCGTCTTCGCGGCTCCAACCAGATCGATCGCGTCCACGCCGGTCACCCGGAAGTCGCCCTTGCCCCACTTGGACACGTAGGCGGTGGCGTCGCCCGAGGACTGGTACATGTACCAGTCGTGCTCGGTGTTGATGTACGGGTGAGGGAGGATCGAGCTGCTGTCGGCCTTGATCGTCTCCGATGCAGGAGCGCCCAGCCAGTCGAGCGTCACCTCGGTGTCGGGCGTGTTGCCCACCTTGACCGCGCCCCAGTACAGCCGCGCATAGACCACCTTCGCCCCTGCAGGCAGGTCGAGCGTCGCGGATGTCCGCGCGTCCCCTGGCAGCACAGAGCTGTCCGCAATGCCGTCGCGCCAGTACAGGTCGGGCGCCGTGTCGTCGGTGTTCAACTGGCCCGTGCATGACGCCGTGCCGTCCACCGGGGCGACACCACCGCAGTCGTGCGCGAGGGTGTTCCCGAAGACGCGGACGTCGCCACGCAGGTCAGCCTGCCAGCGAAGCTTCGGCGCTTCTGCGGACGCGGGCAATGCAACGAGGGCGGTTGCTCCGGCAAGAAGCCAGAGGGCACTACGAGGGAAAGAAGAACGTCGGCGCATACGGATCCTCCCGGATCGAAAAAGTCCAGGTAGGATACCACCGGACAGGGCGCCTCGTCGACCGCGATCGGCTTCAGGGCCGGATGATCCAGGCCAGTTCCGTCACAAAGTCGTTGGGCTGCGTGCAGTCCCTGACCCGGACCGGAGCCTCCGTGCCGTCCGCCTTCACCACGTCCACGTGAGCGCAGGGCAGCGTCTCGTGGTCTGCAAGGTACGCAATGCGCGTCCCGTCCGGCGACCACGTCAGCTCGATCCCCTTCTCCCCCACCAGCTTCGTGTTCGCACTCCCGTCCAAGTTCACCACGTAGATCGCTCCCCCCTCGGCGTAGTTCGTGTACGCGTAGCGCGTCCCGTCTGGTGACAGGACCGCTCCCCCCGCCTCTCCACGCACCAACTCCGGTGCCCCGTCGGGCAGCGCCTTGCGCATGATGTCGTAGGTCGCCTTGTTCGGCGGCTCCATCGTCACACGCGTGTACAGAAGCGAGCTCTCGTCCGCGTTCGGCGCCGCATGCAACGTGAGAATGTCCTGCGGATCCTGCGACAACAGCGAGAACTCGCGCGTCGCCAGTTCCACGCGCCCGATCGAGTATCCCTTGTTCGTCCACCACTCGCCGTCGAACGCGAAGTCCCATCGACGGCACAGGTATAGGTACTTCCCGTCGGGCCCGTACTGATGGCACTCCTCGTTGATGTTCCCATGCGTCAGCAGCTCGATCTGCTGCGTGGCAGCGTCGTACACCCACGTGTGCTGCAGCACGTCGCCGAGCGTCAGCCCGTAATGCTCCTCCTGCTTCGGATCTCCGCACGAGAATGCGATCTTGTTTCCATCCGAAGACACCCCGAAGCTCCAGATGCGGTGGACCTCGAAGATCTTCGTCAGCGCGCCCCCCTGCGCAGGCATCGAGTACAACGCGTTCGGCGTCGAGCTCCAGTCCCCCAGCAGCATCTGCTCGCCCGACGGCAAGGGCGCGACCGCCTTGAACAGGACGTCGGTCGGTGTCGGCACGTAGGCCCCCGCGTCATACGACTGCGGCTCGGGCTTCGCGGTCTCGGGCTCCGACGAGGCGTCCGAAACGTCGGGTGATGCGTCGGGGACCTCCGTCACATCCGCCTTCGCATCGCTTCCGCCATCCACGACGTCGGCTGCAGCATCCTGCTCAATTGGAGGGCCGCTGGCCCCGTCATCGTCCGAGCCGCAACCCGCCACCGTCGTCAGAACCGCACCCACGATCGCCCACGTTCGCCTCATGCCGCCATCGTACACGAATGGGCTGGGGCTGGCGCAGTTCGCGAGAATCCCCGGCCCCCCCTACTCGTCGTCGTCGTCGTCGTCGTCGTCGTCGTCGTCGTCGTCGTCGTCGTCGTCGTCGT
>CAYMUE010000002.1:45749-72338 GCA_964393505.1 uncultured Polyangiaceae bacterium | reverse complement strand
CGTCGTCGTCGTCGTCGTCGTCGTCGTCGTCGTCGTCGTCGTCGTCGTCGTCGTCTTCGTCGTCGTCGTCGTCGTCTTCGTCGTCGTCCGCTTCGGGCTTGGCTTCGGGCTTGGCTTCGGGCTCGGGCTCGGGTTCGGCTTCGGGCTCGGGCTCGGGCTCGGGCTCGGGCTCGGGCTCGGGCTCGGGCTCGGGCTCGGGCGAGGAACTGGGGCTTGCCGTCGTCGTCGCCTGCGCTCCCTCGGGCTCCTGCGTGAACGAAGCGGGATCGACGGTCCCGCTCGGGGCCTCCTCGCCGAGCTCCTTCTCGTAAGTGCGGCGCGAGTCGTCGCTCAGCTCGGTGAACTCCTTGAGCGTCGGCAGCTCCTTGAGCGACTTCAGATTGAAGAACTCGAGAAAACGGGCCGTGGTCCCGTAGACAAGGGGCCGCCCGGGCTCGTCGCGTTTGCCGAGGATCCGGATGAGATCGCGCTCCAGCAGCATCTTGAGCACGGGCCCGGAATCGACCCCGCGGATCTCGTCGATCTCCGGCCGGGTCAGGGGCTGACGATACGCCACGATCGCGAGCGTCTCGAGCTGCGCGCGGGTCATCTTCACCGGCTTCTGCGCGGCTACGTCGCGCACGAACGGCGCGTACGCCACGCTGGTCCGGAAGGAATACCCGCCCGCGATCTCCATGAGCTGGATGCCACGCCCCCGGTAGTCCGCCATCAGATCGTCGAGCACCTCCCGGACCATCTTCCGGTCGGCGCTCGCGGCCTTCGCGAGATCGCCCACCGTGCAGGGCACGTCGCTCGCGAACACCAGAGCTTCCACCAACCCCTTGAGGTGCGCCCGCACCACCCCCTGGGCATCACTCAACGCTTCCGACGTCGGCTCCGCCGAGACGTCGTGAAGCAGCGGATCGGCGACCGCGCCGGGCGCTGCGCCCGAATGCACGCCATCATCGCCAGACAGCTCCATGTCATCTGCGCCGGACCAGGTCGGAGCGTCCGCATCGAGCGGAGCCTGCAATGTTTCGCTTTCCGAACTATCTTCGGACGCCGGATGGGCCGGCTCCTCGGCACCAATCCCAGCGTCTTCCGCCGCCGCAGGCGGACCGAAGCCGACCCCGGGCTGCGCGACCGGCCCCTCCTCCACGACGGATCCCGCGTCGTCCGACGGTGCCGACGCCGCGACCGGCTCGTTGTCAGACGAGGGAGCTGGACCGGGGGCCAACTCGTTCTCATGCGACGAGACCGACTGGCTCACTGTCGACTGGGCAGGCTCGGGAAAGGGCTCGTTGTCCGCGGGGGGGAAGTCGAGTGCGATGTCGGGCGCGGCGGGCTTGCCCTCGTCTCGCCGCCTTCCACGGCCACCGCCCGATGCCCGCGCCCGGCTCATGGTTCCTGGATCTGCGCCGGATCGGGCGCAGGCGCCTCACCGTCGATCAGAGCCAGCTCGATGTAGAGCTCCGACAGCGGCGAGGCCTGGTAGAGACGGGTCAGCTTGAGGCGCGTCATCTCGAGCAGGGCCAGGAACGTGATGACCAGCTCGATTCGCGAGAAGGTCTCGGGAAGGAGCTCCTCGATGGTGCAACGCGAGCGGACCTTGAGCAGATCGACGACTTCGTTGATGCGCTCGGTGATCGTCACGCGCTCGAAGTCGACCTGGTGCTCGACCTTGATCTTGCGTTTGGCGACGATGCGGTTGAAGGCGTCGATGAGGTTGAAGACGCTGCACTGCTCGAGGGGCGCCGGTCCCTGAGGAACTTCCTCGACGGGTGCGCCGCGGGGGAAGACGTCGGTGCCGAGCAGCCCGCGCGCGGAGAGGTCGTGCGCCGCCTGCTTGTACTTCTGGTACTCGAGAAGCCTGCGCACCAGCTCTCCCCTGGGATCGAGATCGTCCTCGTCGAGCCCGTCCTCCTGATCCGCCGGCGGCGTGGGCAGGAGCATCTTGGACTTGATGTGGGCGAGGGTCGCCGCCATCACCAGATACTCGCTCGCGACGTCGATCGCGAACGCCTGCATCAGCGTGATGTACTCCAGGTACTTCTCGGTGATGAACGAGATGGGGATGTCGAGGATGTCGAGCTCGTGCTGCTGGATCAGGTGGAGCAGCAGGTCGAGGGGGCCTTCGAACTGGGGCAACGCAACGCGCCACGCGTCATCGCGTTCCTCTCGCTCGAGCTGTGCTCCCGCAGTGGGCTCCGTCACCGCCAACCTCGTAACCGCCGCCCCCGCAGACGGGGTCCGCACGGGATCGCAGGGCGTACACGTCGTCGGCCACGATGGCCAGAACAAAGTGCCCCGCGGGCGGGAGCGGGCCCGCCTACTGGCAGATCCCCGCGGAGCACGCGAACCCCTTGGGACACACGCCGTCGGTCGAGCAGTCCCGCGAGCACTTCTTGGCCTTGGAGCACACGCCGAACACGCAATCCTCGTTCTTCGAGCAGGGTTGCCCGACCTCGGCGTAGCCGGTGCGAATGCACACCGCGGTGGGGGTGCCGTTGATAGCGACGTAGTCGCTCACGCACGCGTAGCCCTGCCCGCAACCTCCGGTGGGAGTGCAGGAGGACACGCAGTCGGTCTGGGTGTTGACGGTCTCGATCTCGTTGCAGGTCAGCGCGGGCGCGCTGTCGAAGGTCAGTCCGTCGGCGCAGACGTTCACCGGCAGCCCCTGGCCGTTGCACGCCCACGACGTGGTCATGTCCTTGGAGGCGGGGCCGAAGACGTCACCCGGTCGGTAGCAGTAGCCACCGGAGCAGCTCCACTTCGGCAGGTGCGAGGGACGCTGCGGGCAATCCAGTGAAGAGGTGCAGCTCATGCTGCAGCCCGAGACGATGAGAGAGGGGTCACACGCGAGCCCCGCGCAGTCGTATTCGTTCGCGCAGGGGACATCGAGGCGCACGCACACGCGGGTGCCGCCGATGGGAAGGGAGCACCCCCAGCCCGCAGGGCACTGCGCGCCTGAAGTGCAGACCGAGGTGCAGTACAGCGGCTTGTTGAGCACGCTGAGGCAGAAGTCGTTGCACTCGCCACCGGCGTTTGTGCAGGGAGCGCCGTCGTCATCGAACGCGCAGATCCAGTCCTTCTTCGGAGGGACCGGTGCGCAACGCGTGCCAGCCATGCACTGCGAGCTGGCGGAGCAGGTGCGCGTGCACCGCGCAGCCTGGTTGATCCCCATCGGCCTGCAGACGAGCCCCGACGCGCAGTCGGAGTCCTGGCCGCACAGATCGAAGAGTTGGAGCGGCTCGGCCACGCCACCGCCGGTCCCGGCGGCGCCGCCGCCAGCCCCCGCTGCGCCGGCCACGCCGCCGCCCGCGCCCCCTTGCGAAGCTCCCGCGTTGCCAGAGCCTCCGCTCGCGCCGCCACCTGCGCCGGCCACGCCGCCTCCCCCCGCACCGGAGCTGCCGCCGCTAGAGCTGTCGGGCAGACCACCATCGCCGACTGCGGGCCCCTCGCAACGACCGATGTCGTTGCAGACGTACCCTTCGGGACAATCCACCGAGGCGACCATGCAGTCGCGCTTGCACTCGCCCTGCACGCAGTAGGCGTGGTCGCAATCGGAGTTGCGCTCGCAATCCGACGGGCCTGCGCACCCGGAGGGGAGTGCAGCGGAAGTGGGCGCCGCTGCGGCGAAGGCGAGGAGCCAGGGCCAAGCCACGGATCGAAGGCGGAGGAGCCGGGACGAGACGGGGTGGGCCATTGCTCCTGGTTCTACCATGTCCCGATCGTTTTCGTCTCCGGACGGGGAACGGGGCGGCACAATTGACGCCGCGCTCCCCCCGCACAAAGGGTCAGTCCCCGCCGCCGTGCGGCGCCTCCCATGAAGACTCTCACCCTGTACACGCGGCGAAGCTGTTGCCTGTGCCACGATGCCCTGGAGATCATTCGCCAGGTCACGCTGTCTCACCCTGTCGAGCTGCGAATCGTGGACCTCGATCGGGATCTGCCCCGCGACGATCCCCGCCGCGCACGCTTCGCTATCGACATCCCCGTCCTCGAGATCGACGGCTCGATCGCGTTCCGACACCTCGTCGATGCAGCAGCCCTTCGAAGCCTTCTTGGCGCGGAGGACACGCCTTGAAGCTCGCGCGGGTTCTGCAAGGAGGCTTCATCATCGCCTCGGCGTTGCTCGTGTACTCGTTCGTGGCCTCGGCCCAGGACGGCGAGCTGCGCAGAGCATGCCTGAGCCTGTGCACGCTGCAGCCGAACTACGTCGGAGAGAACCTTTCGTCACCCGACATCAAGCTCCCCGACCTCGACGGTACGGAGCACAGCCTGTCGGCACTGCGAGGCAAGACCGTCGTGCTGGTGTTCTGGACGACGACTTGCACGGCGTGCAAACGACAGATGCCGGCGCTTGCGGAGCTGGCCGAGGTGCTGCGCAACGACCCGCGCTTCGCCCTGCTCACGGTCGCGGTGGACGACGACAAGACCGCGGTGCGGGAAATGGTCAGGCAGACCACGCGCAAGAACGAGCCGTTCACCGTGCTGCTGGATCCGGAGTCGAGATTCGTGCAGGGACGCTACGGAACGCGGCTGTTCCCGGAGACGTGGGTGATCGATCCGCAGGGAGTCATCCGAGCGCGGTTCGACGGGCCGCGCGACTGGTCCACAACGCTGGCGTACGACGTACTCGAAGGAGTGGCGCGGGGGGACGCGTGTCCGCTGGAGCTGCGGGGTGGCGTGGCGACGGGTCGCGCCGCCCGCATGTGTGAGCGCGCGGCGAATTCTCGCTGATTCTCTGCGTAGAGACGCTGTCGGAGCTCGGACCACCGGGGCGTGCGGCCGTCACGAATTTGGCCCAACGGGGCGGCGTGCGGCATGCGGCGACGATGGAGGACGCTCTGCACTGCGAAGCGAACTGGGGGGAGATCGTGTGGGGCACCGCGCCGGCCGGCCCGGCGGGGGAGTCGCACCCGGTCACGATGCTGTCGCTCGAGCAGTATATGTCCGCGCTGCTGGAGCAGCAGGAGACCGAGCTGACCCTCGTCCCCGGTTCCACCGAGCGATTTCGCGACACGATCGTCGATGAGCTGCGACCCACGCGCCCGGCGCGGACGTGGCACCAGCGCGAGCTCGAGACGAGCGCGGCTGCAGCGGTATAGCGACGGGCGGACGACCGCAGGGATCAGTCCGCGGAGGTTGGCAGGCGAGCGGCGAGCTTCCAGGCGGCAGGCATGACCGCCGCGGCGACGATCGACTTGAGAATCCCCGCGAGGATGAACGGGTAGAGCCCCCATGCGAGGGTCTGCTGCAAATTCGCCTTCAGGGAGAAGGAGAGCCACACCATGCCGAGCGCGAAGATCACTACCGTGCCGGCGAGGAACGAGACCGCCGCGCCGAGGAACATCTTGTCCCAGTTGCGACGCGCCAGCCACCCCGTGAGCCCGGCTGCCGCAACGAACCCGAGCAGGTACCCGCCCGTCGGACCCACCACAGCGGCCAGACCGCTCGATGCGTCGTTGAACACCGGCAGGCCAATCACCCCCGCGACCCAGTAGACCAGCATGGCGAGCATCCCGCGCACCGGACCGAGAGTGCTGCCGACCAGGAGCACGGCGAGCGTCTGACCGGTGATCGGAACGGGCCAGAGAGGCACAGTGAGCTGCGCCATCACAGCGGTGAAGGCGGCTCCGCCCGCGACGAGGGCGACGTTGGTGACGGCGTTGCTGGGGACGACCGCATCGGCAAGGACTCCGTTGCGGAGGGACGCTGCGAGGGAGGTTCCCACGGGTTGCTCCTTGTTCGGGTGTCGTGTGAAGCCCGCCCGGAGGCGGACAGGCGGGAACCTACCCCGCAATCGGCGGTTCGTCACGCCCATACACTGCCGCGGTGCTCGTGGCGCGATGCGGCAGAACCGCAAGGCCACGGTCGCTCGATGGGCAGAACCAGCGATGCGTCGCCGCCGCTATTCGGACCCCGTCGGATACGGGATCTCCGGCCTGCCACGCCCCACGTCGCGCGCAACCACCACCGCCTCCCCCGCGTCGGCCAGCAGCGGACGGGAGACCCACCACCACCACGCCCGGTGCTCGTAGTCCCAGCAAGCGACATCGACCTTCTCGCTCGTGACGCGGACAGCGAGGAAGCTGCGCCAACGATGCTTGGCGGCTCCGGGCGTGAAGACGTCCCGCCCCTCCCAACGATAGTGGCCGGTCGCGTGGTAGTGGCCGTGGAACATCGCCACGACGTTCGTGCGCTCCAGTGCGGCATCGAGGCGCTCGCGGAATCCCGTGTCCCCGAACCAGTTGTTCTTCGACCAGGGACCGAGCAACGGATAGTGCAGGAACAGGGCGACCGGGGTATTGGGACCGACCACATCCAGGTCCTTCTTCAACCACGCGAGCCCGCCGTTGTCCGGGGCGTCTCCGAGGGAAATCAGGTGAAGGCCGTCCCAATCCCAGGAGTAGCGCGTGGAGCCGTGACGCTCGATCACCTTCGCGGAGACGAGGTCCGCCTCGGTGCGGTCGTGGTTGCCGACGCTTTCGAACACCGGCATCGCGAGCTTGCCGTCGGTCCCGGAGCGTCCGAAGTAGCGCTCGAGTTTCTCCCACTCCGACAGCCTGCCGTTGTCGGTCAGGTCTCCGGCGACCAGCAATCCACGAGGTCGGGCCACGAGACCACCCATCGGCTGCGGCCACTCCCTGCCCTCCATCGCATTCATCTCGGCCACGGCGTTTTCGTGGATCTGCTCGATGGGGATGGGCTTCTCCTCCCGCGGGCGGCGCACGAGCGCGCCGAAGTGCGGGTCCGCAGTCACCAGGAAGGTCACGTCGAGACCCGTGGCAGGGGGCTGGCCCCCCCGAATCCCTGGAGGCAGGTGGGCAATGGAGACAGCGGACGGGTCGGCCGAAGCGGCAATCGGAGGCTGTCCGCCGGAGTCGGGACGCCTGCACGAGCCCATCAGGAGGCTCAGCGGCGAAGCGCCGATGAGCGCCAAAGCCCTTCTACGATCGATGCGGGACGCGTCAGACATGGCCCCTTCGAAATCGGTAGCACACCTGGTTGAACCGGGCGACTTACTGGCTTCGAACGTGGGAGCGGCAGGAATCCGCCTCAGGAATATCTAACGCGCTGTGGGGCAACCGCGAGGGGCTACTTCGACCTCTCCTTCATGAACTCCCACATCGCTTTCGTGGCGTCCGGCCCGTCCGGCTCCGACCACGACACCGCAGCCCCCCCGGACCATGCATGCCCCATCCCGTGGATCAGCCACGCCTCGAGGAACGTCGTGCCCCCGGGGCCCGCGTACCGCGCTACGTCATAGTCCAGCCCTCCAGCCGACGTCGCCGACTCCTCGCTCGACGCTGTTGCCGGGATCGACCCATTCGCTTCTCCGTCGTCGATCCGATCCGCCGCGCCGAGCCACTGCGCCACGAGCAACGGGAAGTTGTCCGGCGTGACCATCGTGTCCTGGTCGCCCTGCATGGCGATCATCGGCATCAACCGCGCATGCGCCCCCATCGCGGACACCACGTAGCCGGCGAGCACGTCCGCGGACTCCTGACTGGGCCCCTGCACGCACGGAATCCCCTTGAAGGGACACCCCGAGGCCACCGCCACCGTCGAGAACACATCGGGCCATGTGGACGCGAGCACGACCGCCATCGCGCCGCCTGCCGAGAGACCGGTCACGTGGATTCGCGCCGGGTCGATCGCCACGTGATCCCGAACCTCCTGCACGATGCCCGCGAGGATCCCGGTCTCGCCACCGTCGCGCGTCTGGTTCGCCCCCAGGAACCAGTTCCAGCACCTCTGGACATTGGCCGAGGGGGCCTGCTCCGGGAACACGACGACGAAGCCTTCTTCGTTCGCCAGATCGTCGAACCTCGTCGCGATCCGCATCGCGTCGGCGTCCTGCGTGCATCCGTGGAGCACCACAACGAGGGGAGACGGCTCGGTCAACGACGCGGGCACGTGGACGAGGTAGTCGCGCGAGCCCTGGGCGCCGGAGAACGTGTGACGCCCGGCCCATCCAGCGTCTTGTGTCGACGAGTCGGAAGGCGGCATTGCTTCGTTCCCCGAATCATTGGCGGCTTCCGCGCCGCCGTCGTCGGCCGCACTCGCGTCGGCTTCGGGTGCGACCGACTCTGCCCCCGCATCGTCGCCGTCCGAGCAACCGATGGACGTCAGGGCGATCACGACCGTCCAACCCGCGAGCACACTCCCGACCCTACCAAGCTGCAGCATGGAATCCTTCCTCGAGGCCATCGCAGGGGACGGCCCGGGCAGGTGCGTACGACGCGCCCGCGGTGCTCGCAACCGGATTCTCCCGGGATCAGTTCGCGATGCAGGCCGCTGCGACTTCCGGCTTGCAAGGGACCGAGAGGACGTCCGCGCCGAAGCTCGGGGAGACCACGTCGGCGGCCTCGAGCCGCACCTTGCCGCCCTGCAGGGCTTCTCGCCACTCTTCTCTCGTGGGCCGCCACACCGTTGTCCAGACCCACTTGCGCCCGTCCCGATCGCGCGCATGGGTCTGGAAGCCCAACCCGCGATCGTCGAGCGCCCCGCCCGACTCCGCCGTAGCGATCGTGCCCGCAGGGAGCACCGCCGAAACACGCACCGGCGCTCCGTCTTCGCGCGCTGCCCGAATCCACGGAGCCCGTGTCATCGCCACCCGTCCGGGACCGCCGTCGTGCCACGTCATGCAGAGCGTCGGAGGATCCCGCAGCACCGTGCACACCTTCGCGTTGTCCCGCGCGAGACGCCCCGGGACGCGATCCAAAGGCACGTCGTTCTCGGGCCGCGCGAGGCGATCGCGCTGCGATGCAAAGTGCACGTGGAAGGCGGGAAGCGAGCCGGTCCATGCGCGGGGGCGATCGCGGTCTGCGAGGTCCCAGCGCATCATGCCCGCGAGCAGCTCGAACCGCTCCGCCAGGAACGCCGCGCTGCTCGGTCCGTACAGCGTCGAGCCCCCTTCGTACGCCTGCACCTGATACTCGCGCGCCGTGGCGACGTACTGGATGTAGCCGTTGGTCAGCCCGCCCACGATCGCGTGGGACGTCCGCCCGTCCTCGACGCGCGGGACCTGGCGCAGCACGGCCTGGTCCACCAGTCGTCCCGCGGCAAGGGTGAGCTCCGCAGGGACGTGTGCGATCCAGGTGTCGTCGATGCGCACCAGGGCGAGGGGGACGTGCGTAGGGAACCCTTCGCGGGGAACGAGAGCGTTCTGCACGAGCCCCATCAGCTTGCGCTTGGGGAAATGGCAGGAGTCACCCTTGGGGTCGTATTCCGGCTCCCCGGGGAACATGCCCTGGAAGCTGCAATGGTGGTCCGAGGCGCCGTGGCTCGAAGACTCCCCGAGCATGGCCGTGGGGCAGAGCCTGCTGCCGTCGCGCAGGAAAGCGCCGGGCAGGTCCTCCTCGACGTAGCGGGAGTCGATACGAAGCCGATCGCGCCATGGGCTGCCCGATGCGTGTGTCGCCCAGATCGCGCGACCGAGCTTCTGGCCGATGCGCATCGCCTCGTCGGCCGTGCCCTCGATCCAACTGGGGGAGATGTCGCCCTCGTTGGTGTTGACGATGCCCACGAGCGGGTCTGCGGGCGGTGCCCCGTGGAAAGCGCGTGCAAGGACAAGCTCGCGCTCGACCTCGCGCGATGCGACCCCGAACGCGTCGGCGTTGAACATGCGCGTCTGGGCGGGCAGGACGGTGGGGTGCATCGCGAACCAGGCGAGGGTGCCGAGGGGGCCGAGAACGACACCCGGATGGGCGGGGTCGAGCTCCTCGAGCTGCAGCACGTCGAGAGCGGGGTCGATCGCCTTCTGGGCCTCGGGAAGCGAGGGGTCCGGGGCGATCGGGAGCGAAGCGAGCAGCTCCGGGGTGTTGTTGCGGAATGCGTGCAGGGAACGATTGCGCGTGAGTCCCCAGAGAGAGGAGTGGTTCCAGCGAGCGCGCGCCGGTCTCATGTGGTCGAGGGCGTCGCGGAGCCCTTGCGCGATCCGGTCCGCGAGGAACTCGAGCATGGCGGAGTCGAAGCCGGGCAGACGCGTGCTGGTGGCGCCACCGTAGGCGGGGCCTTCGAAGTAGTGCGCCGGCCCCGCGTGCGTGTGGGTCGCGCTGAGCATCAGCCGATCGGCGGGCAGTCTCGGGTGCAGGCGTCGCCCCACCTCGCGGTGCAGCACCGTGCCGATCGCGGCGAGGTCGCAGGGCACGATCGCCAGGGGGTAGCCCGGCTCAGTCTCGAGCACGAAGACGCGGCAGTACAGCCGCGACCAGTAGCCGCTCGCGGCGTAGGCGTCGGGACCGTGGCCGAAGGTGGAAGGCCCGGGGGCGGGGGTGACATCGACGCGTGCGGTGCCCACGCGGAGTGTCCCTTCGACGGCGACGGGAGAGGGGCGGGGAACGTCGCCGAGGGCGGGGACATTTACTTCGGCAGGCGAACAACCTGCGAGCGGAAGCAGCGACAGCAGGAGGAGGGCGGTCTTCATGGCATGATCCTGACGGGGACCTTGCCGCGCAGAGCGAGCACGAAGGACAGCTCGCCCGTCGGGTCGTGGTCGGTGAACAGGAGCGCATCGGCGCCGAGCTGCGGGACCAGGTACAGCTCGGGGTCTGCGATCGAGTCGATCTTCCAGGGGACGTCGCTGCCGACGAGCCGCAGCGGAAAGGAAGCGCGCAGGTTGAGCAGGGCGGCGGTGCGCGAGCTGCTGTCGGCGAGATTGCCGCGGGCGATGCCTGCATGACCCGCGAGCTCCAGACCGTAGCGAGAGGTCGCGACGCGCGAGGGCCACGCGCGGCCGACGCCGGCGGCAAGGCGCCACTGCTCGGAGGCGACCGTGCGGCTCAGGCTGGCGAGACCGTTCATCTCTCCGCTGACGAACGTGCGGAAGTCCCTGGGGAGGAAGAGCTGGCCTGCGATGCGGGCGTCGAGGTCCGGGTAGTGCCGTGCGGCGGACGAGTCGGTCACGCCTGCGCCCAACGCAGCGCTGCACCCGGAAGTGCAGCACGATACCGCGGCCACCCACGCCACGACGGCTCGTCTCATGGCGCGGCAGTGTGGCACGCTGCGCGGACGGACCGGAAGAAAGTGCGGGACCGAGGTCAGTCTACGCCGATCATGACATCGGAGGCCTTGATGACGGCGTAGGCGGTTTTGCCGACAGCGAGGCCGAGTCGTTGGGCGGAGGTCTTGGTGATGATGGAGGCGATCTCGAGGCCGGGAGCGATCTCGAGCACGACCTCGCAGTTGACGGCGCCTTCGGTGAAGCGGATGACCTTGCCTGGGACGGAGTTTCTGGCGCTGATCTTCATGGGATCCTCCACGGAGCTGAGGCGCGGCCCGGAGAGCGGGAGGCGCGGGGACGAAGGAGACGCCCCGAGGCCGAGAGGATACGGCGAATCGCACGAAAAGGGGGATGCGGGGATGCGTGAGGCTCCCGGGGTTCGGCAGGACCTACCGATGATCGGGAGCGGGCGGCGTTGCGGGAGGGATGGACAGAGGGGAGGAGAGGGACGCTCAGGCCGTGGGCTTCATCCACTGGGCACTGCGCTTCCAGGCTTCGAGGGTGAGCTTGCGCCACTCGGCGGACATCTTGGACGCGTAGCCCATCGAGGTCGTGGTGAGCCTGGCGAGCTCGTCGATGGTGGCCTGGGCCTGCTCGGTGCCGCTGTCGCGGAGGCGGTTGGCGGTATCGGAGGCAGCGGAGACGACGACTTGCTTGGGCAGGAGGTTTTCGACCGCGACCTGCTGGCTGGCGTGCATGCGGGCCGTAGTCTGGACGGAGTCACGTCCCATGGTGGCGAGCTGCTCGACCATCTTGGTGTTGTGCTCGAGGGCCTTGGCTTCGAGACGGTCCATCTCGCCGAAGAGGGTTTCGAGCATTTCGAGCTGGTGGGCGGGGATCGCCTGGAAGGCCTCGAGCGTCTGCTGCACCTGCGAAGTGGTCGTATTGGACATGATGAGCCTCTCTGGTGTTGTGAGGAGGTCCCCGACGCATGCTATCCATGGGAAACTGCAGCCACTTGCTGCCCGGACGGCCGTCGGGGCCCTCGGTTCCGACGGCTCCAACCTGTACCTTGGACCGGGTGCTGTCAAGAGAGAAAATGTTGCGCCGCACAAAACCCGACAGCCGGCGGTCAGCGTCGCTTCTTGGGCTGATTCTGCTGGAGGGAAGCCTTGATCGCCTCAAGCTCCCGACGCAGCTCGGCGACCTCGGGATCTTGCACGGCGACAGGCGCCGGGGGAGGAGCGGCGTCGGGCGAGGCGAAGTTGTCCGGCGGGGGAACCCCCTCGCGCGACGGGGCGATCCACGAGCTCGCGCCCATGAGCATGCGCGCGAAAGCAGAGGAAGCGTCGAACGGCAGGGTGGCGAGGGGGAAGTAGGGCTGCACCCCCTGGGCCCCTCGCTTGAGCTGCAGGTACAGCTCCAGCGAGATCGACATGTAGCGCCCGAAGAACTCCGCCAGGGCGTCGTCCCCGAGCCGCACCAGCTTCATCAGCAACGGCACAGGCAGCAGACGGTTGGCGCCCCGCCCCTCGATGATGATCTGCGTGAGCGTGGACTGGGTCAGATCCTCGTTGGTCTTGGCATCGACCACGCGCACCTCGGCGCCCTTGCGGATCGTGTCGGCCAGCTCCGCCATGGTGATGTAGCTGCTCTTGTCGGTGTCGTAGAGACGGCGGTTGCTGTAGCGTTTGATCAGGATCATCGGGCGGGTCTCCGAGGCGGCGGCGAGTCCAGGCTCCGGGTGTGAGGGAGAGGATCGGGGGTCCGGCGGGATCTGCCGCCCGCCACCCCCGAAGCTGCCACGGATTGTGCCCCGCATCAATGCCGTCTTGACGCATGCACGACAAACGGGTAACTCCTGCGCCAGAAGCACGGTTGCTGCTTTGCAGCATCCCACCCTCGCAGCCCCGAGGTCCCCATGCGTCCCCTCCTGCTCCTGCTCCCCGCTGTCGCTTCCCTCCTCGTCGCCTGCTCCGATGCCGACCAGGAGCTGCAGTGCCGCGTCGGCGCCGACTGCGCCTCCGGCGTCTGCCTGTCCAACGGCACCTGCCAGACGGTCGTCCCCGAGCCCGACGCCGGCCCCGACACCCCGCTGGAAGACGCACAGGATGCCGCCGAAGACCCGGGCGATCTGCCCGACTCGTCGGAAGCGGATTCGACCTCGACCACGTGCAGCCCGAACAAGGACGGCATCATCACCCGCGAGGAGGTGCCTCTCAAGGCCGGGCTCAACGCGAAGTTCAAGGTCGCCACCTCCGTCGCCGTGGACACGACCGGCACCGATCAGGGCGGCAAGCGTCTGTGGGACTACTCCGGCGATCTCACCGGCGACCACCTCACGCTGGTGGAGCTGCAGAAGCTCGACTCGCTCTGGTTCGCCCCCGACTACCCCACGGCGACGTATGCTGCGCGCTTGTCGGACTCGCAGGATCTGCTCGGCGTCTTCCAGCTCACCGATTCGCAGTTGCTGCTGCTCGGCGTCGTCTCCCCCGAAGACGGGCTGTATCGGACGCAGCTCAAGTACGAGCCGGCGGTGGTGGTCTTGCAGTTCCCGCTGCAGCCGGGAGCCACGTGGACCACGACCTCGCAGGTCAGCGGCGTGGCGATGGGCGTGATGTCGGTCTACACCGAGAAGTACGAGTCGCAGGTCGATGCCCAAGGGGAGCTGAAGATCCCGCTGGGCACCTTCGAGGTGCTGCGCGTTCGCACGCTGCTCACCCGCACGGTCGTGCCGATCGTCACCACGACCCGGACCTTCACCTTCACCTCCGAGTGCTTCGGTACAATCGCCTCGATCACCTCCGAGTCCAACGAGACGAAGGAGGAGTTCACGAAGGCCTCCGAGATCCGGAGGTTGTCGCCGTGAGGCTGCTGCTGCGCCACGTGGCCCTCGCCGCACTCGCTTGCAACGGCATGTTCGGGTGCGCGACGTTCCACAAGGGGCCGATGCCCGGGGAGCCCAAGGACGCCTCGTTCGCGCAGGTGGGCAACACCCGCATGCGCTACACGGATCGCGGCAAGGGGCCTGCGGTCGTGATGATCCACGGCTTCGCCTCCTCGCTGGAGACCTGGGATCTGGTGGCTCCCCAGCTCGCACGCAATCACCGGGTGATCACCGTCGATCTGCGCGGCTTCGGCTGGACCGATCGCCCCGAGCAGGCCGACTACTCCCCCATCGGCCAGGCCAGGCTCGTGCAAGACCTGCTCGACCAGCGCGGCGTCGAGAAGTCCGCCATCGTCGCCCATTCCTGGGGAACCTCCGTCGCCCTCGTCATGGCACTGCAGCAGCCGCACCGGTTCACGCGTCTCGCCCTGTACGACGCCTGGGCCTATGATGAGCAGTTGCCGACGACGTTCATCTGGGCGCGGGCCGAGGTGGTCGGCGAAATCCTGTTCGACTGGTATTACAAGGAGCGCGGCGAGGACAAGCTCGCGCAGGCGTTCTACGACAAGCGCTTCATCTCGCAGCAACTGGTCGACGACGTGGAGCGCGCGCTCGATCGGCCGGGCACCACGGCCGCTGCTCTCGCAGCGGTTCGGGGGATGCGCTATGACCTGTGGGAGCAGCGCTACAAGACGATCCAGCAGCCGGTGCTGCTCTTGTGGGGCAGGGAGGACTCGACCTCCACGCTGGCGATTGGAGAGCGCCTCCATCGCGATCTGCCCAACTCGCGGATGATCGTTTATCCGCGCTGCGGCCATCTGCCGATGCTCGAGGCCGCTGCGGCCTCCAATGCCGATCTCATCAGCTTCCTGGACGAGGACCTGAAGTGAAGCGCTTCGCCTCCGCACTCTGCCTGGCCGCCGTCGTCGCCTCCTCGGAGGCGCAAGCCACGGGCTTCACCGATATCGGACAGGACATCTCCCCGCACCCCGACACCTTCGTGCGCCTCAATGGCTACTACCGCCTCCGGGGCGACGCGCTCTACAACCTCGACCTGGATCGCGGCACCACGCCGTCGGGCAAGCCGTTGTTCCCCGTGCCGCTCGACGACCCCAAAGCGCAGACGCTCACGCGCGCGGACATGCGGCTGCGCACGGACCTGGCGATCTACGCGCCGGGCGGCGGCTTCGCCGTCAAGATGCGGGCCGACGTCTTCGACAACCTGCTGATGGGCAGCACGCCCGCGGGCTCCTACCCGGCGGGGAGCACGTCGCAGGACTCGCCGGCCAACGCGATCCGGGTCAAGCGTGCGTACGCCGAGATGGTCACGCCTTTCGGCCTGGTCGCCGCGGGACGCATGGGACACCACTGGGGTCTGGGCATGCTCGCCAACGGCGGGGACTGTGCGGACTGCAACAGCGGTGACGCTGCCGATCGCGTCGCCCTGATGACTCCCATCGCCGGCCACATCATCGGTGCAGCCTACGACCTCACCGCGATCGGCCCGTACACCCAGAGGGCCTCCGACACGCGCGCCATCGATCTCGACCGCGCCGACGACGTCAGGACCGTGACGGTGGCGATCCTGAAGTGGCGCGACGAGCTCGCGCGCGAGCGACGGCGCAAGGCGGGGCGCATCACCCTCGACTACGGCGCCTACTACTCGCACCGCTCGCAGGACAAGGACATCCCGGCGTCGTACGTCGCCACCTCCCAGCCGGTGGCGATCACGCCGCAGCAGAGCATGTCGCGCGGCTATCGTGCCGACGCGGCGGACGTCTGGATCCGCGCTGTTTTCCCCTATGGGAGGATCGAAGCCGAGGCCGCGGTGATGTGGGCGACGATCGATCAGCCCTCGCTCATCCCCGGGGTGATGCTGCGGGATCCGCTGAAGTCGAGGCAGATCGGGGCGGCGTTGGAGTCGGACCTGCACACTTCCAATGACGTGTTCGGCGGAGGGCTCGACGGTGGCTATGCAAGCGGAGACCGGGCCCCGGGGTTCGGGGCCTATCCTCCTGCGAGCACGGGCGCTGGCGCAGCCGGAGAGCTCGAAGGCCCCCAGGCCAATCCCCCCTACGACCGACGCGTGGACAACTTCCGCTTCCATCCCGACTACCGCGTCGATCGCATTCTCTTCCGGGAGATCATCGGGTCCGTGACCGATGCGGTCTACGTGCGTCCTCACGCTCGCATGCGCTTGTTCCAGATCGGCCCCGGGGCCCTGACCGCGTCGATTGCCGCCGTGGCCGCCTGGGCAGTCCAGCCCGCCTCCACGCCGAACAACAAGAACGCCTTGGGAATCGAGATCGATCCCACGCTGACCTACCGTCACAAGGACGGCTTCGCCTGCGCCCTCGAGCACGCCGTGCTGTTGCCCGGGGCCGCCTTCGACAACCCCTCCCAGCACCTCTCGGCCCGCACGGCGCAGGTCTTCAGGGTGCGGATGATCTTCGCGTTCTAGGCCATGAGAACCCTCTTCCTCCTCCCGTGCCTCCTGCTCTGCGCCTGCTCGGACAACGAGACGTTCCCGCAGACGCACGACCCGTACGTGACCGATGCGGCCACGCCGCTGGGGTGCATGCCGAACCTCGATGGACGCATCGACGCTGCGGAAATGCAGGCGTTCTTCGGGGTGACAGCGTCGTTCCTCGTGTCCCCCGCAGGACAGGAGCGCCCGGTCGACATCGCCGGCGCGCTGCAACTCGGCGGTCAGCGCGTGTGGGATTGGTCCCCCGACATCGCAGGCGATCAGATCGCGAAGTTCGGCGCCTCTCCCGTCGAAGGCAAGTGGTACGCGTCTTTTTTCCCCACCGGCACGTTCGTCTCCTCGTTCGACGCGGGCCACACGATCGACGCGGTCTACCGCAGCGACGAGTCCACGATCTACCTGTTGGGGCTCGCGTCTGCCGAGGAGAATCCCCCGGAGGGACAGACGCTCATGCCGTACAAGGATGCGGTCGCGCTCTACCACTTCCCGCTCGAAGTGGGCGGCAGTTGGGTCTCCACGGGACAGGTGGAGAACGGCGTGTTCAAGGGGCTGCAATACGCAGCCAAGGACACCTACGAGGTGCGCATCGACGCCTCGGGCGAGCTGAGGCTCCCGAGCCTGACGTTCACCCAGGCCCTGCGCGTGCGCACCAAGGTGACCGTGCAGCCCGCTGCGGGGCAGAGCGTCACCCAGCAGCAGGTGTCGTTCCTCTTCGAGTGTTTCGGCGAAGTCGCGCGCGCCACGAGCCGGGCCGGCGAGACCGAAGAAGACTTCACCGTCGCCAGCGAGGTCCGTCGCCTCGGAATCGAGCCCTGAAGGTCATGGCCTCCAGACAGGAACGATAACGCCGCCCGGGCGGTGTCCGTTCACGGTGTCCGCGCCGTTGCCTGCTCCGCGCGCTGCCCGATGGTCGCAACCAGACCGTCGTGTGCCTCCGCGAACTTCCGGATCCCCTCCCGCTCCAGCCGTTCGCTCACTCGCTCGAGGGAGATCCCCATGCGTTCGAGATCCTCGAGCACCCTGGCCGACGCACCGGCATCGTTCGGAAGACGAACCATCGGCTCGCCCCGCTGGCGATAGGCCTCCAGGGTGTCCGGCGGGAGCGTGTTGACCGTGCCTGGACCGATCAGCGGCTCGACGTACTTGAGCGGTCGGTCGCTCGGGCGCTTGGCGCTGGTGCTGGCCCAGAGCAGACGCTGCGGGCGGGCGCCGAGACGCAGGAATCGGGTGGAGTCGAAGAGCTCGAGGTAGGCCCGCCACGCTCCGCGCGCGGTCGCGACGGCCGTCTGACCGGACAATCGGTGCGCAAGGGATGCCGAGGCTGCATCACGCGCCGCGATCTGCTCGAGCATCGGATCCACGAGCAGGTCGATCCGACTGAGGAACAAGCTCGCCACGGAGGCGATCCGAGCGACATCGCGCCCGGCATCCACCCGCTGCTCGAGCCCGCGGACAAACGCCTCGGCCACCTCGCGATAGTGCGAGATCCCGAACAGCAACGTCGCGTTCACGTTCACTCCTTCGAACGTGAGCCGCGTGATCGCCTTCAATCCGGCGGGTGTCGCCGGGACCTTGATCATCGCATTGGGGCGGTTGAGCGCTCGAAACAGACGCCGCGCCTGGTCCACCGTCGTCTCCGCGTCGTCCGCCAGACCAGGATCCACCTCGAGCGAGACGAACCCGTCCGCCCCGTCGGTCGCATCGTAGACCCCTCGCAGCAGGTCGGCGGCCCGGCGCAAGTCGTCGATCACCAGCACTTCGTAGATCTGCAAGCGATCCTTGCCGAGCCGGGCCTGTCCGACGATCTCCTCGTCGTAGTCGTGCCCCTGGGCGATGGCCTTGTGGAAGATCGACGGATTCGAGGTGACGCCGGTGATCTTGTCTTCCGCGATCAGCCTTCGGAAGGTTCCGGAGATGATGAGGGAACGGTCGATGTAGTCGAGCCACACGCTCTGCCCGAGCTCGTGCAGCCGTGCCAGTGGACGGTTCATCGGATAGCTCCCATCGAGTGCGCGGGCCGCGCAGATCCTGAGAGAGTCCATGGGGCGAACTGGGGCCGGGTGCAGGGAGGCTGGCCACCGGGGCCGGTCGGGTCGCGAACGTGGTAGCCTCGCGTCCCCGACACACCATCGCAACCCATGCCCTCCGCCCAAGGAAACAAGGATCGAAACATGGAGCTTCTCGACGTCAGCCGGAGCGTGGTTCTCGTCATCGACCTGCAAGGCAAGCTGATGGACATGATCGTGCGTCCTCGTCAGGTGATTGAGGGCTCGGTGCGGCTGCTGACGCTGGCCGGGATGTTCGGGGTGCCGACGGTGTTGACGGAGCAGTACGCCAAGGGGTTGGGTCCGACGCATCCCGAGGTGCGCGCGGCCTACGACGCGTTGGTGTCGCCCAAGGCCTACCTCGACAAGACGAGCTTCGGATGCTGCGGGGATCCGTCGTTCGAGCCGACACTGCGATCGCTGCGCGAAGGCCTCGCACCGGAGCAGCTTCAGGTCGTGGTGGCCGGGATCGAGGCGCACGTGTGCGTGATGGCGACGGTGATCGAGCTTCGCAGGAAGGGGTACCCGGTCCACGTGTGCTGGGATTGCGTGAGCGGACGAGGAGAGGAGTACCTCGAGCGAGCGCTCGCGCGGATGATGCAGGCCGGGGCGGTCATCACGAACCACGAGTCGGTGGCGTTCGAGTGGATGCGCGACAAGAACCATCCTCGCTTCAAGGAAGTGAGCAGCCTGTTCAAGGGCGGACAGCCGTCCTGAGATCGGCCGGGTCTTCGGCGGAGCTGAAGACAGGGGGCGCTGCGTGGCGGCCCTTGGCGGGGATGGGGGTCGCGGAGTTGGAGTTCCGCTCTTGAGCGCGGAGAGCCGGTGACGGGCGAAGCGTGTTGTGCGATGCTCGGGGCATGGCGAAGCGGTCGCGCAAGACGGAGTGGTTGCTCGGGTTGGCGGGGAGCCTGTCGGCGTTGGTGGGGTTGGGCGGAGCGACGCTCGGGTGTCCGGGCCCGGTGGCCACCAAGTACGGCGGTCCCCCGGTCCCGCCTCCCGACACGAACGCGCCGCCTCCGGAGACGGCGCAGCCCGCGCCGGTTCCTGCGCCGGAGCCGACAGTGCCCGCGGTCAAGTATGGGGGGCCGCCTGCGCCGGCGCCTGCCACCAAGTATGGCGGGCCGACGATGAAGCGCTGAGGGGGAGTCGAGAGAGAGGGCTCCTCGTCGCGGCGCCTCGTTGCGGAGCCGACAATGCCGAATGCCGCGGGATTCGCGTACGCATCGACTGGGATGCAGGGGCCAGAGTCGCGCGGAGGCAAGGCTGCGAGTCGGCGGAATCGGTTGTGTTCGGGGAGGGGAGAGGCTTTCGAGTCAGGCGAAGGCGCGAGTCAGCCCGTGGCAGAGAGCAGGAGGGCTACGTCGAGGGGAGGGACTTCGTCGTGTGCCAATCGACCAGGGTCCAATCGTTGGACCAGACGGTTTTGCCGACGATCACGACCTCGGCCTCGATTCCCAAGCCGCCATTCCAGTACAGGTAGCTGTTGCCCGAGGAGAGGTAGGTCCGGAACTCGAGATCGTTCCACACCTTGCCGGTGGCGCTTGCGGAGGCGATCCAGATGTCCGCATCACCCTGAATGCCGACGGTCGCACCGATCTTGCCGTACTGGTAGAGGTAGGTGCTGCTGTAGGACGACGACGCTCGTGCGCTCCAGACTCCGGCGACCGACAGAACGCCATAGCTCCAGAAGGTGTAGGTTCCTCCGACGACGCCGGCGGCGTTGATGGTGAGCGTGCCGCTGGAGCAGCCAGCGTAGCCGTTGAAGTTGGCAGACAACTCCGCGCCGTAATAGGTCTTGTACTTGTCGCCGAGCTTCACCTCCTGGGCGGCCTTGAACGTGAAGGTGAAGTCGGTCTTGGTGCCGGACCAGCTGAAAGAGGGCTTGAAGGAGGACTTGTCGGACGTTCCCTGATCGTTCGTGTTGAGCTTGTCCCAGGGGGCGTACACGAGCGAGGCATTGATCTTCTCGTACAGGATCGCCGCCGAAGCGCACGACATGGTCTTGGAGTAGGCCTCTGCCGAGCTGACATAGCCGACCGTGCCTGCCACCAGGACGCCTGCCGCCACTGCCCAACGCAACCAGCTATGCTCGCTCATCTCGTGCCTCCAGTCCGACGGGGTTGTTGACAGCCGTGCCTCTCTGAACGGCTCGCTCTTGGAGCAAGCGGCGGGCCAGGACGACGGGTGAGGCGGGACAGGCTGGCGGGAGGTGCGCGAGCCCCGCCTTCGACGCCGCGATCCCAATCGCATTTCCGGACAAACGCAGCCGTATTTCTCTGCTCGATGCCGAACCCGCATCCGGAATCGGAAGGCGAGCTTCGGCCCCTTCGTCCACCTTGGACTTCCAGGCACGTGTCTCCGCTGGGCAATGGGTTGCTCAATGAGCCACCCGTTGCTCAGTTGCTCAACGCATCCTTGCTCAACCGAAGCCATTCGCTCCGGGCGCGGCACCGTCCAGATGAGGTTCCCCCCTTGCGCCCATGCCCCCTGCGGGACGCCGCGTTGACAGCGGCGCGCGGGTTTGGCACGTTCGCCGTCTGGCTCGACCGTTGCTCCGAAACGCAGCCCCCGGCGGGCCGCAGCCTCGGAGCATGTTTGGCGCGAAGGGGTCCAGGAGCAGCGAATGGTCGAAAAGAAGACGGAGAAACCCAATCGCATCGGGTGGCTTGTGGGGGCGCTCCTGACGGTGGGAGCGGCGGTAGCGCTGTTCTTCGCCCTGCGCACCACGGGCAAGAAGCCTGTCGAAGCGCCAAAGGAGACGACACCGGGGGTGGAGTTGACGCTGGTGCAGGGGCGGGTCACCGACGGAACGGGAGCGACTGTGGCGGGTGCGACGATCAAGGCGTATCGAGTGGAGGCGAAGAAGCCGGGACAGGCGGCCGGTGGCAATCCGCTGGAGGGGATTCAGGTCCTGGCGAATCCCAGCCTCAACGCCGCAGTTCCGATGTCGATCAGCGATCCCCAGGGGCACTTCCGATTCTGGCTCCCGGGCAAGCTGCAGAGCCTCCGCCACGGGGCCGGCTTCGCGGCCATCGCTTCCGCGGAGGGGTTCCAACCGGCGTTGGAGATGATCCTGCCGGAAGACGAAGACGAAGGCGCCGAGCCCGGGGGCGACGGCGGAACGCGCGGCGCCGGAGGGATCACTCCGGCCAAGGAGGTTGTCTTTTCCCTCGTGCGCTCGAGCCACAATCACACGGTGCGGGTTCTGGCCAAGAGCACCGGACAGCCGGTGGCCGGGGCCAAGGTCACCATGGTGTGCGATCAGGCCAAGGGGCGCGCGGCGATGTGGGAAGCTGCGACCGAATCCGACGGTTCGGTCGAGTTGCTGTCCGTGCCCGAGGCCGAGGTGTCGTGCAACATCGCCGTACAGCACGCCGGCCTGTCCCCCAGCCTTGCTGCCCACAAGAGCACGGCGCTGCCGACCACGATCGAGCTGCTCGGCCTGGGGCGCTGGCGCGGAATCGTCAAGGAAGCAGGCTCCGGCGCCCCGGCGCGCGGCGTCACCCTCCAGGTCCGCACCTGGGACCGTCCCGAGCCTCTCTCCGCCACCAGCGACGCGTCCGGCCGTTTCAACCTCGATCAACTCCCGGTCGGAGGCCCTCTGGACTACGTGGTAACGGCCGACGGGCACACCCTGGTGGGCGAGCGTCCTGTTGCAGTCATTCCCATCGACACACTCGTTCTCGATCAGGACATCGTCGTGGAGACCAGCTTCGTCGTCGAAGGCGTGGTGGTCGATTCCCGGGGCGCAGGCGTGGGCAAGGCATCGGTGAGCGCGAGCGTCATGAGTCCACCCACCGACAAGCCCTCGCTGAACGGACACTCCGTCGATGCGGTCACCGCGGAGGACGGGAGCTTCAGACTCCGAGGCGTGGTTCCCGACGCGCGATGGCACATCCACACTGCGCACACCGGGTTTCTCGAAGACGAGCGAGCCGATCAGCGTCTTTCCCGTGGCGACTCTCTCCGGATCGTTCTCGAGGACGGGGCGGTAGCCGAGGTGCGCGTGGTCTTCATGCCTGGCAAGACGCCAGTGCCTGGGCTGCTGGTGCGGCTGCGTCAGGCCGGCGCCCAGGCACCGCAGGCCGAGGAGACATCCATCACGACCAACAAGAAGGGGATTGCCCAATTCCCGCGCACCCGACCAGGCAAGTACATGGTGCAATGCGTTCGGGACGTGGCGGACGAGACCCCGATCGCCTCGAAGGACGTGAGTCTGACGAGCGGCACCGAGAGGATTGAAGTAGGGATTCCCGCGCCGGGGGAGCTGACCGGACGCGTCACGACCGACTCCCGGGTTCCCCCCCCGGAAGGGGTCCTGCTCCACTTCCGCGACGACCAGCAGAAGCACGAATTCCAGGCCGCAACGAAGGTCACCTCCGGCGCCTACACGCTCTCCGGTGTTCCGGAGGGGAGGTACACCGTGCGCGCCTCGGTCGCGGAGAGCGCTCCCATCACCCGTCAAAACGTGCGCATCACGTCGGGCAACCGCACCCAGCTCGACCTCGACTTCTCCGGCGGCCTCGTCATCTCCGGCGTCGTGATGAGCAATAAGCAACCCGTCGAGGGAGCTACGATCGTCGCCTACCCCTACCCCAAAGGCGACGACGAGCTGGAAGACCTCAATCACGGTCCGCCAACCGGTCGCCCGATGGATGTCATCGGGGGCAAGAGTGAGGCCGATGGTTCTTTCGAGATTCGGGGGCTGTCGCCCGACAGCCCGGTGCGCATCGATGTCCAACATCCCGACTTCGCGGTGTGGACTTCGGCGAAGACCTACTCATCCGGGCCACCGTCGGGTCCGATCCGCGTGGACCTGGTCAAGAAGGCGGTGCTCACAATCAAACTCGTGCGCTCGGATCAGGGCGAGATCGCCGGCGTGCCGATCACCATCACCCACGAGGAGAAGGGGGCGTTCCACGCCATGCTCACGACGCGCGAGGACGGCACGGTGAAGTTCCCGTCGATTCCCCCCGGCCGCTACAGCTATCAACTGCTCGCGCCCGGCCTGCGCGGCCCCACCTCTGCACAGGAGTTCGAAGGCACGATTACGTTCGAGCCGGGCAAGGACAAGACCGAAACCATCGACGTCACCTCCCACTGACCCGCCTGCACCCGTCACGCCGGGGCCCCTGGCCGAAGCCCCCCGGCCGACGGCTTCCACTCACTCGTGATTCGCGCCGCGTCGGATTCCGTGCCGCTTGAGCTTGTAGACGAACGTCCTGCGCGGCATCGCCAGCAGCTCCGCCGCTCGCGTCTGGTTCCCATCGCAGCGCTCGAGCGCATCGAGCAGGAGACGGCGCTCCATCTCCATCACCGCACTGTCGAACCGCACCGAAGAGGGAGGCTCGCTCGGCGAGAACGTCACGCTCGGCGCCTGGGGCAACGGCACCTCCGCCCCCACGGCCGACGGTCGTGGGGTCGATGTCCGCGGCGTCGGCGGCGCCGAAGGGGGAGCCGCAAGGTCGAAGAGCTGGGGGAACGCCTGCTCGTGGAGCATGAGGCTGTCTTCCAGCACCAGCGCGCGCTCCACGACGTTGAACAGCTGACGCACGTTGCCGGGCCACGGATGACTCCGCAGCTTTTCCATGACCGTTTCGGAGACCTCGGGCACCGGACGCTGCATCACGGCCGCCGCTTCGCGCAGCGCGACCATCACGAGCCCGGGGATGTCGTCGCGACGATTCCGCAGCGGAGGAATCGCGATGGTGAAGGCGCTCAGTCGGTAATACAGGTCCTCGCGGAACGTGCCCTCGGCCACCATCGACTCGAGATTGCGATTCGTCGCGGCCACCAGACGGAAGTCCACAGGGCGCGAGACGGTGCTGCCGAGCCGTCGAATGCACTTGTCCTGAATGGCACGCAGCAGCTTGGGCTGCAGGGCCGGCGGGATGTCCCCCACCTCGTCGAGGAGCAGGGTGCCTCCTGCCGCCTGCTCGATGAGCCCGGCACGTGGACGATCGGAGCCGGTGAAGGCGCCCCGCTCCACGCCGAACAGCTCCCCTTCTATGAGGCTATCGGGGAGCGCCGCGCAGTTGACCGAGACAAGGGGTCTGGCGCTGCGTGCGCTGCGGCTGTGGATCGCCGAAGCGATTACCTCCTTGCCCACGCCGGTCTCGCCGAGCAGCAGCACGGAGATGCAGCTTGCCGCGGCGCGATCCACCAAGGCGTAGACTTGTCTCATGACCTCGCTCTCGAGGACCACCGCCCGCGATGACACGGCGAGGCGTGCGGCCGGAGCAGGCAATGACGCAGCCTCCCCAGGGCCGCCCTCTGCAGCGGAGGTCGCGCCGCGCTTGTCGACGGGATGAATGACAATGTCCACGGACACCGAGCGTCCCTGATCGCGTGCCGCCTTCTCGAGACGCCGTACCCAAACGAGCGCCCCCTCCCGTCCAACCTCGGGCAGCAGCACGCCGAAGGTCGCGCCTCCCAGCATCGCCACGACGTCCATCCGCCGCACCTGCCTGCGGAAGAACTCGAAGATCTGGCTCGCCTCCTCGCCCGGGGCCGGAGGGGGGTCGAACACGATGGACACGACGGCCGCCGTGCGCCCGTAACGCTCACACCGATCCTGCTCCTCCTGCGTGCGGACGAGGAAGTCGTCGCGATCGAACAGACGTCGCGTGCCCACCCAGGTGGGAAGCAGCACCCGCAGGCCGATCAGCGCGGTCCCGATGAGGATCCAGTCACCCTGGCGGAGCACCGTCGGCTCCTCGAGCCTCAGCCCGTTGAGCTTCGTGCTCAGCCCGCTTCCGAGATCCTCCACGACGGCCTGCATGGGGAAGCACCGGACGACCACGTGTCGTCCCGCCACGCCGAGGGCTTCGACGCGCAGGTCGGCGGAAGCATCGGAGCCGATGATGAGCTCGCCCGCGGCCGGCAGCTTGTGCCAGGTCGTGCGCCCGGCGACGAGGCAGCACAGCCAGGCGTCGACCGTGCGAGGATACCCCCATGGCACCTCACCCTGCGCGCCTCCCACGCCTTGCTGTTGCCGGGCATCGATCATCTCGATCGTGCATGAATACCACTGAAGCTGTCATTCCAACAAGACCCGTCGGCTCTGCGCGATCGAGGAACCGGTGACCCGGTTCACGAGTTTCCCTTCGAAGCACCTCGTCCGCGGCCCGCGCGGGAGGGTTCACGGTCGCAGAGGAATCGGGCGAATCACAACACCCAGAGTGCCGCTCTCGACTGTCATGGCGCCCTCATAGCGCCAGGCTTCGAAAGGAATCGAAAACACCGAAGGGGGTATTTCCTTCCGCAGCATCGCGAGACTGAAGAGCAATCGATCCGGAGCGACGGGCGCCTTGGTCAAGGACACCGGGAGCTTGTCGATGGCCTTGCGCTCGCGGGCGACAATGACGACCCATCGATTGCCGGTCTTGACAAGACGAGCGTGGGCACCGCCCAGGTCGGCGAGCCTGCCCGGAGCCAGGACGGCCTTGCCGGCACACCCCGTGGGGGTCGCGGAGATGGCGCATGCGGCGGTGGGCAAGTCGGTGTTCGCGGGCAGCAACCCCCAGAATACTCCCGAGTGGTGCAGAGGCGTGCTTCCGCTCCAACCGAATCGTTCGAATCGGGACACCGCTTGCGTCACCACGCCCGGCATCACGCGGGAGGCCTCCTGCGACAGACCCGCAAAGTGGAACGGCAGCGCAACGAGCCCTCCCACGACTCCCGCGTTGTCGATCAGCCTCCGGTAGGGGGTCGACGCGTAGACGCCGTCCCCTGCCCGTCCGGGAACACGCAAGGCGCGATTGCAGACGTTGGAGAAGTCCACTGCGACATCCGAGGGAGGCAGCTGCACGGAGATCGACGGGGCGCACGCGGCGCCCGGGTCGGTCCATCCCCGCCCTGCGGTGGCCCTGCCCGAGAGCCCCGGCATCACGGAATCGGTCTCCACGCTCACCTCGACGCGGTCGAAGAACGGCCCCTCGGCGTTCTCGGACAGCTCGAGGATGGCGCCCGCTTCGCGCAGGGCCTGCTCCTCCATCTTCGTCGCATACTCGCTGTCCACGTCCTCGATCGCCTGATGCACGGAGCGCAAAGCGTCGATCAGAGCGACTTCCGCCACGGTTCGCGGAGAGAGCACCATGCGGGCGGTCGTGCCTTCGAGCTGGGGAGCCGACGCGCGCAGCGCGGTCGCGAGCGCTCCCCTCCCCTCCGCGAGCAGCTTGGAGGCACGCGCCTCGGTGCGCGCTCCGGGCAGGTAGTCCACGTTGACCCGATCCCC
>CAYMUE010000002.1:13624-45649 GCA_964393505.1 uncultured Polyangiaceae bacterium | reverse complement strand
AGGCACGCGCCTCGGTGCGCGCTCCGGGCAGGTAGTCCACGTTGACCCGATCCCCTGTGGTGGACACCGCGAGCGCGTTGCCTCCCCGGATCCACACGGACTCGAATCCTGCCACTGCGTCCGCACGACTCCACCCCGTGCCGTCGAGCAACGTCTGCAGCCGCGACACGAGCAACGCAGGGTCGATCGCCGGGATCGTGAACGCCATGCGAAGCTCGTCGCCGCGCGCCTCGCGCATCAGCTCGGCGAGGTTCGATGCCCTGCCTCGGGAGGCGCTGCTGCCCGGCCCGGAACGAACGAGCTCCCGCGCCCTGCGCAGCAACACACCGCTCGCCTCGTCGAGCGAGGCGATGCCCATCATCATCGGGCGATTCGAGTCGATCCCGAGGGAGGCCGAGACGGGTCCCTGACCGAGAGCTCCGGACGGCAGGTTCAGCTCGCGCTCGATGGGGGCGCGGAGCGAAGGGTCGAGGGCGGCGAGGACCTGGGCGATCCATCGGTCGAGTCGGGCGGTGTCGATGGAGAGAGCGAGCGCCGGGGCGGGGGGCAAGGCCGGGTCCGGCTCTGCGACGGTCGGGGGTGGGGCAGTCTGGATAGCGGGCACGGTCTGCACGACAGCCGGGGCGGGCTGGGGCGCGGGTGTGGCAGGGCCGCATGCGGACAGGGTCGGCAGGGCGAGGGCGGCGAGGGGGGCGAGATATTTGTGCACGGAGCGAGTATCGCCGAGACGGAGGCGGGGATGGGAGCTACTTCTTCGCGCCGGCGGAGAGCTCGTCGCGCACGCGGGTCGCGCCGTAGATCTTGTCGAGCGCATGCAGGATGCCGGCGCTGTCGACGGCCACGGCGCGGTTCTTGACGGGGTCGAATCCGTAATCGCCGCCCAGCGAGTGGATGTTGCCGTCGAAGATCAGGCCGACGACGCGCGCATCCTTGTCGAGGACCGGGGAGCCGGAGTTGCCGCCGATGATGTCGTTGGTGGTCACGAAGTTGATGTGGGTCTGGAGCGCGAGCTTGTCCTTTGCATTGAGCCAGGACTTGGGGAGCGCAAAGGGGTGCTGGCCAGTGTGGCGTTCGAAGGCGCCTCCGAACTCGGTGAAGGGACGGACCTCGCGTCCTGGCTCGGACCACCCCTTCACCTGGCCCCAGGACAGGCGCAGGGTGAAGGTCGCGTCGGGATAGGCGCTCGTGCCGTAGACCTTGAAGCGCGCCTTGGCGAGCAGCTCGCTGCTCTTGCGCACGGGGGCCTCCACCAGCTCCTCGTAGCGCGCGCGCACCTCGCGCGCTTCGGTCTCGATCGAGCGCGCCAGCACGATCATCGGATCGTTGCTCGCCTCGACCGCGGCCTTGCCGCCCTCGAACAGCTGCTTGCGAACCTTGACGTCGGCGAGCTTGGATCCCTTGACGACCTTGGTGGCGAGCTCGAGCGGAGACTGCTTGCCGAGGACCTTGCGGACCACGGGGTGGTCGGCGCCGAGCTCCTCGCGAAGCTGGCTGAGGCTGAGGGCGAGTGTGACGATCTCGAACTCCTGGTGGATGGGGGCTGGCGAGAACATCTGCTGGCGCGTCGCGGGTAGCCGC
The DNA here is from genome assembly GCA_964393505.1 of uncultured Polyangiaceae bacterium. Lineage (GTDB taxonomy): Bacteria > Myxococcota_A > Polyangia > Polyangiales > Polyangiaceae > JACRCQ01. The sequence continues at coordinate 44,071 of CAYMUE010000002.1, read as the reverse complement.
GAGTCCACGTATTCGCGGAGCCGCTGCTCGTTGGGCTTGGAGAGCTCCTCGGTGGCGCGCACGATGCTGCGCGCGATCCCGAACAGCTCGGACCAGAAGCCGTAGCCGCCCTCGAGGTAGAGGTAGGGCTTGCGCAGCTCCGCGAGCTTGCGCTGCGCGGCGGCGATGGTGTCCCAGGCGGCGGACGCGGGCTGCAGCTCCGGGTCGGCCTGGACGCGCTCGCGCAGGGCTTTTTCCTCGGCGAGCTTGGCGTTCATCACGGTGGGGTCGAGCAGCGCCTCGCGACGTCCCTTCAGCGCCTTGATGCCGTTTTCGACGTAGAACAGCGTGGAGGTAGACATGCGCTTCTGCTCTGCGCCGCGCTTCTGGAACTCGGTGAGCGTCCCGCGGATCTCGGTGAGGCGCAGCAGCCGTGCCGGGATGTGGAAGTCACGCATGTACTCGAGCTCCGCCATCGTCAGCGTCCTGGAGGTGGACCCCGGGTGGCCGGACACGAACGACAGATCGCCTTCCTTGGGGCCCGTGGTGGACCAGCCGAAGTAGTCAGGTGTGCTCGCCGGCTTGCCGTTCTCGTAAACGCGCAGGAACGACACGTCGAGGTCGTAGCGCGGGAACATGAAGTTGTCGGGATCGCCACCGAAGAACGCGATCGCGAACTCCGGCGCGAACACCAGACGCACGTCCTGGTACCTGCGGTACTTGTACAGGTGGTACTGCCCGCCGTGGTACAGGCTCACCACGTCGCAGCGCACGTCGTCCCCCGTCGCGCACTCCTTCTCGATCTTCGACATCTCCCCCTTGAGCGCCGTGTTGTAGTCCTTGTCGGCAAGCCCCTTGGTCGCCGCGTTCACCCGCTGCGTCACGTCCGTGATCGCCACCAGCTGGTTGATCTCCGTGTTCGGGCACTTCAGCTCGTCCTTCTCCGCGACCGCGAGGTACCCGTCCTTGTCGTAGTCTTTCTTCGCGGTGGACACCTGCTCGATGCACGAGTGCGCGCAGTGGTGGTTGGTCAGCACCAGCCCACTGGGGGAGACGAAGCTGCCCGAGCAGCCGCGGGCGAGACGCACAGAGCCGAGGCGCACGTGATCGAGCCACTCCTTGGTGGGCTTGAACCCGTGCTCGCGCTCGAGGCGTTCGGAGGGGAAGTCGTTGAGGAGCCACATCCCGCCGGTGATGGGCGGAAGCGGGGAGAGGGTGGGGGCGGAGGAGGACGGTGCGGTCGCGGTGGGCTCGGTGGCAGAGGGGCAGGGCACGGAGCGCACGGGGGCGGAAGGGTCCGTGCCGGAGTTTCCTGCGCAGGCGGCAGCCGAGAGAGCTGCGAAGACGGTGGCGTGGAAGGCGGCGCGGCGCGCAAGTTCGGACCGATTCATGGTTCCTCCGGGGATCTGCAGTCGACGGCGGCCCGACTTAGCATTGAAGCCGACAGCCGTCTCGTGACGTCGCGATCCGTCGCCATGAGCCTCGTCGCGTGCCTTGACTTCAGGAACACGAGCCCCGAATCTCGATCCCTCCGGCATGGCGAGATCCGATCCTCACGGCGCAGGTCCGTTGGATGCCCGCAAGCTCTGCGTGCTGGTGGCCGACGACGACCCGGTGCAGCGCCGGCTGCTCGAGTCGATGCTGGCTCGTCGGGGCCACGAGGTTCGCGCGGTGGGCGACGGCAGGTCCGCGGTTGCGGAGTGGGAGCGCGGGCAGGTCGACGTGGCATTCCTCGACATCGAGATGCCGGTGATGGACGGGGTGGCGACGGCGTTGGCGATCCGCTCGGCGGAGCGGGCGAGCGGTCGACGCACGTTTGTCGTGGCGCTCTCGAGCCACGACTCGGACGAGAGCCGGGGGCGTTGCCTGGCGGCGGGGATGAACGCAGTGCTGGTCAAACCGCTGGGTACGGCGGAGCTGGATGCGCTGGTGAGCGGCGTGGCGGAGGAGCTGCTCGAGCGACAGGAGCCGTTCGACTTCGACGCCGCGCTTCACCGCGTCGACGGTGAGGTGTCGTATCTGCGCGAGATGGCCGTCGCGTTCGTGGAGGACTACCCGGGACTCCGGGATCGCCTTCGGGATGCGGTGACGCGTCGCCAGGGGGAGGAGCTGAGCTACCTTGCGCACAGGCTCGCAGGCGCGCTGCTGGCGTTCTCGGCGGGGTCGGCAGAGCGCGCGGTGCGACGGCTCGAGCGGCTGGGCCGCGGGGACATGTCGGAGGCCGAGCATGCGCTCGCGGCGTTCGAGGCGCGTGTGCAGCAACTTGTGGAGGCTCTGCGGGCCAAGGGGCTGCTGGAGCCCTGAGCCTGGGGTCGGGCGCGCGGGATCGTGCGTGCTATAGTCCGCGCCGTGACGACTCGTCTAGAGCACGATCTGCTGGGTGATCTCGAGGTCCCTGCGGATGCCCTGTACGGCATCCACACGCTGCGCTCGTCGCGCAACTTCCAGCTCCTGGGCCAGCCGATTCACCCTGAGTTGATCCGCGCGCTGGCGCAGGTCAAGCGCGCGTGTGCCGAGGCGAACCGGAGGGTCGGCCTGCTCGACGTTCCCATCGCGCACGCCATTGGCTGGGCGTGCGAGCGCATCGAGCAGGGGGAGCACCACGAGCAGTTCATCACGGACGCGCTGCAGGGCGGTGCTGGGACGTCGATGAACATGAACGCCAACGAGGTGATCGCGAACCTGGCGATCGAGCATCTCGGCGGCAAGCGTGGCGACTACGGGGTCGTTCATCCGCTCGATCACGTGAACCTCTCGCAGTCCACCAACGACGTGGTCCCGACGGCGGTGAAGCTGGCGTCGATTCGTCTGCTGCGTGGCGCCAGCGAGGCGATGGCCGCGTTGCAGGCGGAGCTGCAGGGCAAGGAGCGCGAGCTGGCGGGGGTGCTGAAGGTCGGGCGCACGGAGCTGCAGGACGCGGTGCCGATCACGCTCGGGCAGGAGTGTGCGGCGTGGGCCCAGGCGGTGCAGCGCGACTGGTGGCGGCTGTACAAGGCCGAGGAGCGGCTGCGTCAGGTCAACCTCGGGGGCACGGCCATCGGCACGGGGCTCAACGCCGACAAGGAGTACGTGTACGTGGTGGTCGACGTCCTGCGAGAGCTCTCCGGGATCGGCCTTGCGCGTGCCGAGAACGCGATCGACGCCACGCAGAACTTCGACGTGTTCGTGGAGGTGTCGGGGATGCTGAAGGCGTCGGCCACGAACCTCGCGAAGGTCGCCTCGGACCTGCGACTGCTGTCGTCGGGACCCCGCGCGGGCATCGGGGAGTTGCTGCTGCCCGAGCTGCAGGCCGGCTCGTCCATCATGCCCGGCAAAGTCAACCCGGTGATCCCCGAGGCGGTCTCCCAGGTCGCCTTCCAGGTCATGGCCAACGACCAGGCGATCACACTCGCGTCGAGCCAGGGACAGCTCGAGCTCAACGCCTTCATCCCGTTGATAGCGCACGCGCTCTTCCAGTCCTTCGACCTGCTCCGACAGGCGGCGATGCACCTGGGGCAGCGGTGCATCCGGGGCATGAAGGCCGATGTCGCGCGGTGTTCCGCGCTGCTCGAGGCGAGCCTCGCCACGGTCACCGCCTTGTCGCCGTACATCGGCTACGAGGCCGCCTCGGAGTTGGCGCGAGAGGCCCTGCGGACCGGCCGCTCCGTGCGCGAGATCGCGATCGCCCGCGGCGTGTTCACGGGCGAGCAGGCGGACTGCGTGCTATCTGCCACGGAGCTGACGCGTCCCGGGATCGCCGGGCTCGACGACATGGAATCATGAGCAGCCTCGACAAGACCCCCACGGGGGAACGACTCCACATCTCGATTTTTGGACGGCGCAACGCGGGCAAGTCGAGCCTGGTGAATGCGCTGACGGGACAGCCGGTAGCGATCGTGTCGGAGGTCGCGGGGACGACGACCGATCCTGTGGCGAAGGCGATGGAGATTCTGCCGCTGGGTCCGGTGGTGCTCACGGACACGGCAGGGATCGACGATGTCGGCGAGCTGGGGGGCCTGCGAGTGGAGCGTTCGCTCAAGGTGCTCGACAAGACCGATCTGGCGTTGCTCGTGGTCGAGGCGGGAGCGGAGCCGGAGGCCTGGGAAGACGATCTCGCACAGCGCGCTCGCGAGCGGGAAATCCCGGTCGTCGTGGTGGCCAGCAAGATCGACCTGCACGCAGACGCGTCTCGCGTGCAGAAATGGGCAAGTGGCCGCGATCTCACCTGCGTGCCAGTGTCGTCGTCGAGCGGCCAGGGCGTGGGTGCGCTGCGTGAAGCACTGGTGCGCGAGGCGCCGAAGACCTTCGCGGAGCCCACGATCGTGGGGGATCTGCTCACGCCTGGCGATGTGGTGGTGATGGTCGTTCCGATCGACAAGGCGGCACCGAAGGGACGGTTGATTCTTCCGCAGGTGATGACGATCCGGGACGTGCTCGATCACGATGCGAGCGCGCTGGTGGTGAAGGAGCGGGAGCTGAGGGCGTGTCTTGACGGGTTGAAGGTCAAGCCGCGGATGGTGATCACGGACTCGCAGGCGTTCCTGAAGGTGGCAGCGGACACGCCGAGCGACGTGTGGATGACGAGCTTTTCGATCCTGATGGCGCGCTACAAGGGGGATCTGGTGAAGTTTGCGCAGGGAGCGAGGGCGCTGCGCGAGCTGCGGGTGGGGGATCGGGTGCTGGTGAGCGAGGGGTGCTCGCACCATCGTCAGGGCGACGACATCGGGACGGTGCAGATCCCCAGGTGGCTGCGTCAGATGGTGGGGGGAGATCTGCAGTTCGGCTTCAGCTCGGGGCTGGACTTCCCGCAGGATCTCGGGAGCTACCGCCTGGCAATCCACTGCGGCGCGTGCACGCTGAACCGTCGCGAGGTGCTGCACCGACAGCGCGAGGCGAGCGTGAGCAACGTGCCGATGACGAACTACGGCGTGTGTCTCGCGGCGGTGCACGGGATCCTGGACCGCGCGCTCGAGCCCTTTCCGGAGGCGCGGCTTGCGTGGAAGGGAGAGGGGCGGCTCGGAGTGCGTCGCAAGCTGAAGATGGCCCGCGCAGCGGGGTGATTGGTGGGGGGCGGGTGGGGAGCGTCGTCCCGTTGGGTGACGGGCACGCGAGACGAGCGCGCAGGGATTGCGCGAGACGTGCTGGAGACCGGTTCTCATTCGTGCGAAACTGCGCGATTGAACTCGTGACATTCGTGCATCCCGTGGGATGTCGAGCTGTTCTTCACGTTTGCGGTCGCGCGGACGGAGCTAGAACCAAGGCAGATCATGCTTGACGGGGGACGGGGAGCCGAGTAGGACGAATGGTGAAAAACATCACGACAACCCAATGGGTTGTTGTCCCGGCGGGCGCGCCAACGCCGCCCACACCTGGGAGTCAATCGGTGGAGCGCGGCTCATGAAGTTGAGCGACATCGCCGCAGGCATCGACGCCACAGTCCTCACCCATCCAAGTCGGATGGACGGCATCGACATCGATCGCGTTTCGGCAGCCGACAAGATGAGTGACCTGTTGGATCAGGCCTCGGATTCCACGCTACTCGTGAGTCACCTTTCGAATCCGCACCTTCTGCGGATCGCGGATCTGCTCGACGTGCCGTGCATCTGTCTGCTGGACGGTGAGGAGCCACACGATCAGCTGGTGCAGGCTGCGGTGGATCACGGCAAGGTGCTGATGGTATCGCCGACCGGCATGGGTGAGACCTGCAGGTTGCTGAGGGGCTACGGCATCGCGTGCGCGCACGACTCCTGGTGACCCATGACGACGTGCTCCTTCAGCATGGCCGGCGGTGACTACGAGCGAGCCGGGTCTGCGTCGAGAAGCCTCAAGGAGCTCCTGAAGACCGTGGGCGTCGATCCGGTGGCGGTGCGCCGGGTCATGGTCGCTGCGTACGAAGCCGAGATGAACGTGATCATCCACGCGCATCGAGGCACGTTGCAGGCCACGGTGGACGGCAGGGACGTCGTGGTGGATGTGAGCGACGAGGGGCCTGGAATCCCGGACATCGCGTTGGCGATGAAGGAGGGCTACTCGACGGCGCCGCCGAAGGCGCGCGAGCTGGGGTTCGGGGCCGGGCTCGGGCTGCCGAACATCCGCAAGCACAGCGACGAGTTCTCGATCGAGTCGATGGTGGGCAAGGGCACGCGAGTGCGGTTCCGGGTACGCATCGGCGCGCTCGACGCGCGGGAGCACGCGTTCACCTCCATGCACCTGCACGGAGAGTTGTGCCGTCGCTGCATGCAGTGCATCCAGGTGTGTCCCACGCAGGCGCTGCGCGTGCACCGCGGCGCGCCCAGCGTCCTGACCCATCTGTGCATCGAGTGCACATCGTGCATCCAGACCTGCCCCGCGGGCGCCCTCACCATGGAGGTTCCCGGCCGCATCCCCTCCCCGTCGCCGAGCACCGTGCTCGTCCTCCCCCCGGCCTTCCTCTTCCAGTTCGGGGCCGACGTCGCCCCGGATGCTGTGCGCGAGGCCCTCGGCGCCCTGGGCTTCGCCGACGTCCGCCTGCTCTCCGGCTGGGACGCCTCCCTGCAGGATGCCGTCCGCGACTGGGCTCGCCAGCGTCAGGACGCCGGCCCCGTCATCTCCTCCGTTTGCCCGGCCGTGATCAACCTCGTCGAGACCCGCTTCCCTTCCCTGCTCTCCGATCTCGCGCCCTGGGTCACTCCCGTCGAGGCCGTGGTGCGCGATCTGGGAACGAGCGACGTTGTGATGGCGGTCTGCCCTGCGCAGCGCACGAGCCTGCTCGCCGCGGGCGTCCCCGATACCCACCTCGTGTCCCCGCAGATGCTTCGCGAGGCGGTGCGGCCTCATGCGCAGCGCGGGGCATCGTTCCCGGGCGCGCTGCTCGCCGGTGCCGTGACCGGACACGATCCGGGGACGTTGCGGGTCGAGGGGCTGCGGTCGGTGATCGACGTCCTCGAGGATCTCGAAAACGGGCAGCTGCAGGATCTTCGGGTACTGGAGCTGTACGCGTGCAACCACGGCTGCTTCGGCTCCGGCATGATGAAGGCAGGCAGCGCCGCGCTGGCCGCACACCGATGGCAGAGCATGGGGCGGCAGGAATCCTCGGACGCTCACGCGTTCCGCAGGGAGCGGCGTCATGCGGCGCGGTCGGGGGTGCGCCTCGACCCCGACATGGTGAAGGCGATGAAGAAGCTCGCGCGCATCGAGGAGCTCCTGCGCGGCCTTCCCGGTCGCGACTGTGGGCAGTGCGGGGCTCCCACCTGCAGGGCCTTCGCCGAAGACGTTGTGCTCGATCGCATCTCGCTGCGTGCGTGCATCCACGCGGGCGGGGGCAAAGGGAACAAGCCATGAAGCTGTCCGAGATCACCGCCCGCCTCGGCCTGGAGAACCTCACACCCGAGCTGTCGGCGTCCGACGATCCCGACATCTCGCGAGGCTACGCGTCGGATCTGCTGAGCGACATCCTCGCCAACGGTCCCGCAGGCGGTGTAGCGGTGACGATCCAGGCCCACATGAACACGGTGGCCGTCGCGCTGCACGCGCGCCTCGCCGCAGTGATCCTCGCCAACGGTCGTCGCCCCGACGATGAGGTGATCGAGCGCGCCGCGGAGGAGCGGATCCCGCTGCTGCTCAGCGAGAAAGGGACCTTCGACGTGGTCGGCAAGCTCTACGAGCTCGGGGTGCGCGGGGAGGACGTGTGAGGGAGATCATGGCCGACCTGCACATCCATACGGTGCTCTCACCGTGCGCCGCGGAGCAGATGACTCCGAAGGCCATCGTGAGCGAGGCCCTGGATCGCGGGCTGGCCATGATCGCGGTTTGCGATCACAACGCTGCAGCCAACGCCGTCGCCACGCAGCGCGCTGCCAAGGGACAGCTCGCGGTCCTCGCCGGCATCGAGATCACCACCAGCGAGGAGGTCCACCTCGTCGGTCTCTTCCCCTCCGCCACCCACGCCGTCCGCGTCGCAGATCAGGTCCGCTCCTCCCTCCCCGACCTGGTCGAACGCACCAAGTGGATGGGCGAGCAGCGCATCGTCGATGCGGCCGGCAGAACCCGCGCCCGCGATCCGAAGATGCTCGCCTCCGCTTCGTCTCTGCCCCTGACGGATGCGGTCGCCCTCGTTCACGCGCACGGAGGCCTCGCAATCGCAGCGCACCTCGATCGCCCATCGTTCAGCGTGCTGAGCCAGCTGGGGATGATGCCCGAGGGGCTCGAGCTCGACGCGGTGGAGGTGTCGCCTGCGGGGCTTCGCAGAGGCAAGCACATGGAGTTCGCGCCGATGGGCTGGGCGATCGTGTGCTCGAGCGATGCGCACTCGCTCGACGAGGTGGGCGACGGGCGGACGGCCTTCGAGGTGGAGGAGGCGAGCTTCGAGGAGGTGCGCAAGGCGTTTCGGTGCGAGGACGGCAGGAGGTGTCGCGTTGCGTGAGCTGTCGCTGCACCTGCTCGACCTGCTCGAGAACTCGGTCCGTGCCGGCGCCCGGAACGTGCGCGTCGAGATCACCGAGCTGCACGATCAGAACGTGCTCCAGCTCGTGGTGGAAGACGACGGTCACGGGCTGCGCACGTCGGTCGAGAAGGTGCTCGACCCGTTCTACACGACCAAAGGCGGCAAGCGCACCGGCCTCGGGCTGCCGCTGCTGCGGGCGACCGCCGAGGCAGCCGGCGGGCGGCTCTCGCTCGGTCGATCCGAGTCCGGAGGCGTGCGGGTCGAGGCCAGGATGCAGCTCGACCATGTCGATCGGGTGCCCCTCGGGGATCTTGCTGCGACGCTGTCGACGTTGGCGTGCACGACGCCGGAGGTGGACTTCTGCTGCGCGCTGCGGGTGGGGGAACGAGCGGTGGAGATCAGCGTGGCGCAGGTGCGGATCGCGCTCGGCGATTGCGGAGACGATCCGATCGCGGTGTCGCTCGAGCTCGCGGAAGGAATTCGCAAAGGCCAGCGGGCCTTGGGAATGAAGGCATGATGGTGGCCAGGGAGGTACCGGAGCGCCGGGTGCATCGTAGGCCGGAGCGAGGGGTTCTCGCGGCCCGGCAAACGGGGTATTCGGGCAAAGGGCCTTGCTGCTCGATCCAATGAGAAGAAACGGAGGCAGGTATGGGAAGTGAGAAAGGGTGCTGCTGCGGATGCGCCCCGGAACCGACGGAGGAGGATCTCCTTCGGCGGTTGGACGAGGTCGTGGCGGAGTATCGCACCAAACCGGGTGCGCTGATTCCGGTGCTGCAGATTGCTCAGGGCATGTTCGGGTATCTGCCCGAATGCGCCTTGAAGCGGGTCGCACTCGGACTCGGCAAGTCCTACAGCGAAGTGGCGGGGGTCGTCGGGTTCTACTCGTACTTCACCACCGTGCCTCGCGGAAAGCATCTCGTCCGCGTCTGCCTCGGCACCGCGTGCTACGTGCGCGGCGGCAAGGCGGTGCTCGATGCCTTCAAGGCGAAGCTGGGAATCGACGTGGGCGGGACGACACCGGATCGGCAGTTCTCACTCGAGGTGGCGCGCTGTTTCGGGGCGTGCGGCCTGGCGCCGGCGATCATGATTGACGACGACGTGCATCACCGAGTGAAGCCCAGCCGGGTCCAGCAGATTCTCGACAAGTACACCGAGACGAAGGGAGCTCAGTCATGGCAAGCCGAATCGCCGACCCCAACGCCCTGAAGGCTCTGAGGGAGAAGGCCCAGAGCGCGGTGGATCTGCGCTCCGGTCCGAAGGAGATCCAGATCATGGTCCACATGGGGACCTGCGGAATCGCCGCCGGCGCCCGTGACATCCTCGCCCAGCTCGTCGCCGAGCTCGGCAAGGCCAAGACCGACAAGGTGTCCCTGCGCCAGAGCGGCTGTGCCGGGCTGTGCGATCAGGAACCCATGCTCACGCTCACCGACAAGTCGGGCAAGGAATACCGCTACGGCAAGCTCGACAAGAACAAGGTCCAGGAGATCATCCAGGGCCATGTCCTCGGTGGCAATCCTGTGGTCAAGCTTCTCATCAATGCGTGAGACAGAAGGAGTCGAGAACGCATGACTGACTCAATCCGTACCCAGGTCCTGGTCTGCACCGGAGGCGGATGCATCGCCTGCGGCGCCCTCCAGGTCAGCGCTGCCTTGCGCGAAACCGTCCACAAGAAGGGTCTTTCCGAGGAAATCCAGGTCATCGAGACCGGCTGCCTCGGCCCCTGCTCCGTCGGTCCCGTCGCCGTCGTCTACCCCGACGGCGTCTTCTACGAGAACATCAAGCCCGAGGATGCCGCCGACATCGTCGAGGAACACCTGCTCAAGGGCCGCCCCGTCGAGCGCCTCGTGCGCAAAGCCGCCAAGACCGAGAAGCCCGAGCGGGAGATCGGCGACGTCGGCTTCTTCAAGAAGCAGATCAAGGTCGCGCTGCGCAACTGCGGCCTCATCGATCCCCTGAAGATCGAGGAGTACATCGCGCGTGACGGCTACGAAGCGCTGAGCAAGGCGCTCACGACGATGACGCCCGATCAGGTCGTCGAGGAGATGAAGAAGTCGGGTCTGCGCGGCCGCGGCGGCGCGGGCTTCTCCACCGGCATGAAGTGGGCGCTGACCCGCAAGTCGCCGGGCGACGTGAAGTACATCCTGTGCAACGCCGACGAGGGCGACCCCGGCGCGTTCATGGATCGCTCCGTGCTCGAAGGCGATCCCCACACGATCATCGAAGGTATGGCCATCGCAGCCTACGCCATCGGCGCCAGGCAGGGCTTCGTCTACGTCCGCGCCGAGTACCCCCTCGCCGTCGAACGCCTCGGCAAGGCCATCGAGCAGGCGCGCGAGTACGGCCTGCTCGGCAAGAACATCCTCGGCACTGGCTTCGAGTTCGACCTCGAAATCCGCATGGGCGCAGGCGCCTTCGTCTGCGGCGAGGAGACCGCCCTGATGACCTCCATCGAGGGCAACCGCGGCGAGCCCAGGCCTCGTCCCCCCTTCCCCGCGGTCAAGGGCCTGTGGGGCAAGCCCTCCTGCCTCAACAACGTCGAAACCTTCGCCAACGTGCCCACGATCATGCTCAGGGGCGCCGAGTGGTTCGCCTCGATGGGCACCGAGAAGAGCAAGGGCACCAAGGTCTTCGCCCTCGCCGGCTGCGTCAATAATACCGGCCTCGTCGAGGTCCCCGTCGGAATGCCCCTGGGCGAGATCATCTACGACATCGGCGGTGGCCTGCCGGCCGGCAAGAAGTTCAAGGCTGCCCAGATGGGCGGCCCGTCCGGCGGCTGCATCCCCAAGCAGCACCTCAACGTCCCCGTCGACTACGAGTCCCTCAACGAGCTCGGCGCCATCATGGGCTCCGGCGGTCTCGTCGTCATGGACGAGGACTCCTGCATGGTCGACGTCGCCCGCTTCTTCCTCGAGTTCGTCCAGGAAGAGTCGTGCGGCAAGTGCCCGCCCTGCCGCGTCGGCACCAAGCGCATGCTCGAGATCGTCACCCGCATCTGCAAGGGCCAGGGCCAGCCCGGCGACATCGAGAAGCTCGAAGAGCTCGGCAAGGTCATCAAGGAGACCTCCCTGTGCGGACTCGGCCAGAGCGCGCCCAACCCCGTGCTCTCCACCATCCGCCACTTCCGCCACGAGTACGTCGCCCACATCCGCGACAAGCGCTGCCCCGCCGGCGTCTGCGCCGACCTCGTGCGCGCCCCCTGCAACAACGCTTGCCCCTGCGGCGTCAACGTCCCCGGCTACGTCTCGCTCATCGCCGAGGAACGCTACTCCGAGGCCCTCAAGCTGCACCGCGAGCGCAACCCGCTCGCCGCCATCTGCTCGCGCGTCTGCTTCCACCCGTGCGAGAACAAGTGCCGCCGCGCAGGCCTCGACAACCCCGTCTCCATCCGCGCCCTCAAGCGCTACCTGACCGAGCAGGAAGAGACCATCCAGCTGCCCGAGGTCAAGGACGTGCCCGCCAACGCGAAGCGCAAGGTCGCGGTGATCGGTGCCGGCCCCTCCGGCCTCACCTGCGCCTACTTCCTGGCGCGCATGGGCTACAAGCCCGTCGTCTTCGAAGCCTCCAACAAGGCCGGCGGCCTGCTCGTCCAAGGCATCCCCGCCTACCGCCTCCCGCGCGAAATCGTCGAACGCGAAGTCCGCATGGTCGAACGCATGGGCGTCACCATCCAGCTCGGCAAGCGCCTCGGCAAGGACTTCACCCTCGATGGCCTCAAGAAGGAAGGCTACGAGTCCGTCTTCCTCGGCATCGGCGCGCCCAACGGCTGGGCCCTCGACATCCCCGGCGACAAGCTCCCCGGTGTCGTCGACTCGATGAAGTTCCTGCGCGACTACAACGAGACCGGCAAGGGCGAAGTCGGCAAGAAGGTCGTGATCATCGGCGGCGGCAACGCAGCCGTCGACGCGGCCCGCACGGCCCTGCGCCTGGGCGCCGAGTCCGTCACCATGCTCTACCGACGCACGCGCGACGAAATGCCCGCGTGGGACGAAGAGGTCCACGAGGCCGAGCGCGAAGGCGTCCGCATCAAGTTCCTCGTCGCCCCCATCGAGATCGTCGAAAAGGGCGGCAAGGTCGCCGGCGTCAAGTGCGCCCAGATGGTCCTCGGACCGTTCGACAAGTCGGGCCGCCGCCGCCCCGTCAAGGGCGTCGACCCCGAGTTCGTGCAGGACGCCGACATGGTCATCAGCGCGATCGGGCAGTCGCTCGATCAGCAGGCGCTCGGTGGCAACGGGCTGACGCTCAAGCTCGCGTCCAACGACTACGTCGAGGTCAACGAGAACACGCAGCAGACCTCGGTGGAGTGGATCTTCGCGGGTGGCGACGCCGCCAGCGGACCGTCCTCCGTCACCGAGGCCGCAGCCTGTGGCGAGCGCGCCGCCGCTGGCATGGACCTGTTCCTCACGGGCCAGGATCATGCGTTCTGGAGGAAGTACGACGAGGTCGACACCTTCTTCGATCCGGACGCGGATCCGAACCTGGTGCCGAGGGCTCCCGTGCGGTGCATCGACGTGGAGAAGAGGAAGCACAACTTCCTCGAGGTCGAGATGTCGTGGTCGAAGGGCGAGGCGCTCCGCGAAGCGTCGAGATGCCTGCGCTGCGATTACCGAGGCAACTGCTGACGGGCAAGGAGAGTCGAAGCCATGACCACCGTGACCGTGAACAACAAAGAGATCCAGGTCGCCGATGGGACGACTGTCCTGGAGGCTGCCCGCGCTGCCGGAATCAACATCCCCACGCTCTGCTACCTCAAGAAGGTCCAGGCCATCGGCGCTTGCCGCGTGTGCCTCGTCGAGGTGGAAGGCGCCCGTACCCTGGTCGCCTCCTGCGTGGCGCCCGTCTTCGAGGGCATGAAGATCAAGACCAACACCAAGCGGGTCCGCGACGCCCGCCGCACCGTGCTCGAGCTGCTGCTCAGCGAGCACAACGGCGACTGCCAGACCTGCGTGCGCAACGACGACTGCGAGCTGCAGTCGCTGGCGCGCGAGTTCGGCATCCGCGACGTCCGCTTCGAGGGCGAGCGGACCCACAAGCACGTCGACACGACCACTCCGGCGCTCGTGCGCGACACCGGCAAATGCATCCTGTGCCGCCGCTGCGTCACCGTCTGCGGCCAGATCCAGGCCGTCGGTGCCATCTTCCCCCAGGAACGCGGCTTCGAAACCGTCGTCGGCCCTGCCTTCTGCAGCGATCTGAAGGACGTCGTCTGCGTGCAGTGCGGCCAGTGCTCCGCCGTCTGCCCCGTCGGTGCCATCAGCGAACGTGACGACATCGAGAGGGTCTGGGACGCCCTCAACGACCCGACCAAGCACGTCGTCGTGCAGACCGCACCGGCCATCCGCGCCGCCCTCGGCGAGTGCTTCGACTACGAGCCCGGCACCGTGGTGACCGGCAAGATGGTCGCCGCCCTCCGCCGCCTCGGCTTCCACGCCGTCTTCGACACCAACTTCACCGCCGACCTCACCATCATGGAGGAAGGCACCGAGCTGCTGACCCGGCTCAAGACCGCCCTGGTCGACAAGGGACAGGTCGCCCTGCCCATGTTCACCAGCTGCTCGCCCGGCTGGATCAACTACGCCGAGTGCTTCTTCCCGGAGATCCTGCCCAACATCTCCACCTGCAAGTCCCCGCAGCAGATGTTCGGCACGGTCGCCAAGACCTGGTACGCCAAGCGCATCGGCAAGAAGCCCGAAGACATCTTCGTCGTCTCGATCATGCCCTGCACCGCCAAGAAGTACGAGTGCCAGCGCCCCGAGATGAACGACAGCGGCACCCAGGACGTCGACGTGGTCCTGACCACCCGCGAGCTCGGTCGCATGATCAAGCAGGCGGGTATCGACTTCTGCGCGCTGCCCGACGAGGAGATGGACTCCCCGCTCGGCGCCAGCACCGGCGCGGCCGACATCTTCGCCAACACCGGCGGTGTCATGGAAGCCGCCCTGCGCACGGCCTACGAGATCGTCACCGGAAGGCAGATCCCCTTCGACAAGCTCCACGTCGCACCCGTCCAGGGCCTCGAGGGCGTCAAGGAAGCCAGCGTCAAGCTCACCGGCACCCTGCCCGCCTGGTCCTTCCTCGAGGGCGTCGACCTCAACGTCGCCGTCGCCCACGGCCTCTCCAATGCCCGCAAGGTCATCGAGAGAATGAAGTCCGGCGAGGCGAGCTATCACTTCATCGAGGTCATGACCTGCCCCGGCGGCTGCATCGGCGGAGGCGGCCAGCCGCGCTTCACGACCGACGAGGTCCGCCAGGCCCGCATCGCGGCGATCTACCGTGAGGACGAGGGGCGCAAGCTCCGCAAGTCCCACGAGAACCCCGTCGTCAAGGCGATCTACGAGGATTGGCTCGGCAGCCCCTTGGGGCATACCTCCCACGAGCTGCTCCACACCCACTACAAGCGCAGGTCTCGGGTCTGACCACGGCACTCGCCATGACCGAGCCTTCCTCCCCCCTGATCCTCCTGGTCGACGACGACGTCGATTGCCACGAGGTCCATCGGCACTTCCTCGAGGTCGCAGGCTTCCGCGTCTGCTGTTGCTTCGACCCCGAGGAGGCCCTGTCCAAGATGCACGAGCAGAGGCCAGACCTGGTCGTCACCGATCTCATGATGAGCTCGCTCGACTCTGGGTTCAGCCTCGCTCGCAGCATCAAGGTGACCCCCGGCTGGGAGACTATCCCCGTCGTGGTCCTCACCGGCGTGGGCTCCCAGCTCGGCTATGACTTCCGGCCGCGCTCGGACGCCGATCTTGCGGCGATGAATGCCGACGCCTACCTGGCCAAACCGGTCACTTCCAAGCTTCTCGTGGAGAAGATCCGGGAGCTGCTGGCACGCGGCTGAGCGCTCTCACTGGTCCTCTCCCGCGACCGCGCCCACACTCACCATCGCACCATGAGCGATCGCCCCTACTTCCTGCGGGATGTGGAGGTCTCCGGCTCGGAGCTGCGTCAGCGACTGCAGCCCCCGGACCCGCGGATTCGGGCACAATGGCAGGGCCGGGGGCTGCGGGAGGCACGCCCCTGCGACGTGTGGCGATACGTGTCCCTTGATGAGGTTCTGCGAGATTGGCCGCACATCGAACGTCACCTCGGCACGAGGCGCGCCATCTGGCGACGACTGATCGAAGGGTGGAGAAGAGATGGCTTGCTCCCCACCGCATAGCTGACTCACGAAGCTGCAGTGGAACTTGCTCGCAGCGTTCTTCGCGCGCGAGCAGCGCTTCTTCCTCACCGGAGGAGCTGCCCTCGCGGGCTTCTACCTGCGCCACCGGACAACCGAAGATCTCAACCTCTTCGCCGCCCCCGGGGCCATCGCTTGACGACGCCCTCGGCGTGTTGCGCGACGCGTGCTCCGCCTGCGGCGCCGAGGTCGAGACGCTTCGGAGCTTCGCGGACTTCAAGAGAGTGATCGCCCGACGCGGCGTCGAAAGCTGCGTCGTGGATCTGGTCATCGATCGCGCCCCCGCTGTCGATGATCTCAAGTCGGCATTCGGAGCTGTGCGGGTCGACACGCTGCGAGAGATCGTGGCCAACAAGATCCGCGCAGGGGTCGGGAGATCGGAGGCCAAAGACCTCGTGGATCTGATGGAGCTCCAGCAGGCGGGGGTTGATCTTGCCACCGCGGTCGCCGATGCGTCGAACGAAGACGCCTCTGCAGACCCGGCAACGATCGCGTGGTTTCTCGATCAGATCGTGATCGCCGCCGAGGCGCCTCTGCCCTCCGGCACCGACCCCGCGGCACTCGACGCGTTTCGGCTGGAACTCGTGGAGAAGATACGACGTCTCGCCTTCGAGATCGCGTCGCAAGGTACCGCAAGACCGTCGAGGACTTGACCCAAGGCTCCGCGTTCCGGAACGGCGGGACTGCATGACCCTTCGCGGAAGCAGACACCGAGGGCGGCGTGCCCCGCGGGTCGGTTCGGAGCGCTGCGTCGCACGACGCCGCACTGCGAGGTCGGCGTCAGTGGCCGAAGACCATCCGCTGCGCTTCGACGCCGTCGACCTTGTTCAGCTCGTCGGCCAGAGCGAGACATCGCGCCTCCTCGCCGAACATCTCGAGCAGAAGGATCCCGCCGGGACCGCAGAGGTCCACGCCCACCTCGTGGAGCCCCACGCGGGTCTTGATGTTGCAACCGTACTCGGTGAGCAGACGCTGCACGTCGACGGCCCGCTGGATGCGATTGGAGATGTGCACGCCCAGAATGATGTGCTTGTCCATGGAAACCTCCCGTGTCCGGTTACCCTAGCCGAACGGCGGTCCAGCGGCCACGCCCATCACGCATGCTGCCTGCGTGAGGGACGTGCAGTTGAGTTCACCTTTCCGTCTGGTACGGTCCCGGTCACACGAGGCAAGCAGTTGACGACAATCTATCTGGTGCGTCACGGCAGCACCGCCTGGAACGAACAGCCGCGCTTCCGCGGATTGGCGAACATCCCCCTGAGTGACAGCGGCCGAAGGCAGGCAGCAGGACTCCGTGAGCTGCTGCGAAACAAGCCGCTCGTGGCCGTGTACTCGAGCCCCTTGCTGCGCGCGGTCCAGACCGCTGAGGTCCTAGCCTCCGCCCACGACCTGAAGGTGAGCGTCGAGCCAGACTTGCGCAGCATCGACTACGGCCGATGGGAAGGCAAGACCGAGGAGGAAGCGAAAGCGTCGGATCCCGAACTGTATGGGAGGTTCCTCGACGCGATCGAATCGGTCCGCTTCCCCGACGGCGAGAGCATGGAGGAGCTGCGCGTCCGGGCCTTCGCGGCCCTGAAGCGCATCGCTCGCGAGCACGCCGGCTCCGAGGTGGCCGTCGTCACCCACCAGGTCGTCACCCGCGTGCTGCTGTGCGCCGTGATCGGAACCGACAGCCACCCGTACTGGCAGCTCGGTCAGGACACCGCGTGCCTCAACGTCCTCGAGCACGACAGCGGATTCCGTCTGAAGCTCCTCAACGTGGTCCCAGGCGTGTGGCCCGCTGTCTGATTCCCGCCTCGCTCCCGCGCGGCTCCGATCCCTGGCCCGTTCGATTGCTGTAGGATGCGACCATGACCGAAGAACAAGCCAACAAGATGATCGAGCTGCTCGAGAGCATCCGGGTCCTGCATCGCGAGGCCTACGATCGCCAGACCCGGCTCGTGTGGGTTGCCGTTCCTTGCTTCGCGGTGCTCTGCGTGCAGACGGTGCTACTCATCATGCGCTGACGCGCCCCCGCTACTCGAAGCAGCGTCGAAGGCGCCATCCGATCCACCGCAGCATCGACCAGTGGGCCGGACGCCCATCCACGCTGTTGCGCACAATGACCTTCGAGTCCTCGTCGTCTCTCATCGCTGCCACGTGCTCCAGCTCGCACCGATCGATCCAGCACCCTTCGCAGGCCGAGCACCTGCGCACCGTCATCTTCCGCACGTCGATCGGGGACAGGGAGCTCAACCGATCACCGCAGGCCGGGCATGGGGCTCCGTTGCCCTCGGGCGCCGCAGGGGACGTGGCGTGCTTCCAGACCGAGTCGCCGAGCAGCGCCAGTTGATCTGGCGGAAACCAGGTGCCGCCGCAACGCAGACAGCGCTCCACGGCCACGAGCCCGAAGGCGGCGAGGTCCATCGGCTGCAGGACGACGTGGCAGTTGGGGCAACGCATCGGTGGCGCGAGCTCGGTTAGAAGCCAGACCGTAGAACCGCGGCAGACGTGGCGTCAAGGAGACCGCCTGCATCGAGAAGGATGCGCGGATCAACCGATGGCCGGATCGCCCGAAGCTTCCTGCTTCGATCAGAAGTAGATGTCTCGCTCGCCCGCATCGATGCGTTCGAGGACCTTGAGCACAGCGCTGCGACGGTTGGCGGGGACCTCGTGCTCGATCTGATCCCGGATGACCTTCTCGCCAAGCTGGCGGGTCGTGTCGGAGCCGTAGTCGAGCAGGTACTCGCGGTAGGTGACGAGGGCGTTGGGGAGGCAATGGGCGCGGATCAGGCCCGGCTTCGCCAGATCCATGAAGTCGCGTCCGGTGCGCCCCCGCCGATAGCAGCCGGTGCAGAACGAGGGGACGTAGCCGTGCCGGGCGATGTCCGCGATGACATCGTCGAGCGTGCGATGGTCGCCCACGGAGAACTGCGGGACGGAGCCGTCGTGGTCGGCGTAGCCTCCCGGCTCGGTGTGGGACCCCGCGCTCATCTGGGAGATGCCGAGGTCGAGGAGCGCGCCGCGCGTCTCGGCTGTCTCGCGCGTGGACAGGATGATGCCCGTGTAGGGCACGGCGAGGCGCAGGATGGCGACGATCTTCTTGAAGTCGAGATCGGAGACGGGGTGAGGCGGCTGCATCGCGGCCGGTGCGCCATCGGCGGGCTCGAGCCGAGGCACCGACAGTGTGTGGGGACCGGCGCCGAAGGTCTGCTCGAGGTGCTGCGCGTGCGTGAGCATCGCGAGGACCTCCTCGCGGTAGTCGTTGAGGCCGAAGAGCACACCGAGGCCGACGTCGTCGATGCCCGCTTCCATGGCGCGGTCCATGGCGGTCAGACGCCAGTGGTAGTCGCGCTTGGGGCCCGCGGGGTGCATGCGCTCGTAGGTAACGGGGTCGTAAGTCTCCTGGAAGACGACGTACGTTCCGATGCGAGCGGCCTTGAGGCGTCGGAACTCCTCGACGGTCATGGGGGCCATTTCGACGTTGACGCGGCGGATCTCGCCGCGACCGGAGCGAGTGGCGTAGACGGTCTCGATGACCTGCAGGAGGTAATCGAAGGCCGAGGCGCCGGCGACTTCGCCGGCGATGACCAGGAGTCGCTTGTGGCCCTGGTCCTCGAGGGCGCGGACCTCGGCGGCGACCTGCTCGAGGGACAGCTTGGTGCGTTTACGGGGATTGCTTCTTCGGAAGGCGCAGTACAGGCAATCGTTGGCGCAGTGGTTGGAGTAGTACAGCGGGGCGAAGAGCACGATGCGACGGCCGTAGATCGAGTCCTTGACGGTGCGAGCGGCGTGGAACATCTCCTCGAGCAGCTCGGGGTCTTCGGTACCGAGCAGGACGGCGGTCTCCTCGAGAGACAGGCCGTGCAGCTCGAGGGCCTTGGCGATGACCTCGCGGACGCGAGCGGGATCGGGTGTGCCGACGTCAGCCAGCAGACCGCGAACCCTTGCCATGTCCATGAAGGTGGCTTCTTTCCTAACGATCGACCGGGAAGACAGGGCTTCCATGACTGCCTCCGTGCTGCTCCACGCTTCCGCTGCGCGACTCCGTGGGCAGAAGTACCCGGAAGGTCGTGCCCTGATCCAGGACGCTGTCGACCTCCAAGGCGCCGTTGTAGCTATCGACGATCTTCTTGACCAGGGCGACGCCGAGCCCCGTTCCTGTGATGGATCGCGTGGCAGGGTTCTTCGCGCGGAAGAACTCCTCGCCGAGGCGTCTGGTCTCCTCGGGGGTCATCCCGATCCCCGTGTCCGTCACCTCCAGGCGCAGCAGATCGCCAAGCATGGAGAGGTGGACCGTGATGCTGCCTCCCTTCCGGTTGTACTTGATGGCATTCGAAACCAGGTTCGTGACCACCCGATCCATGTCGCCCCGGTCGGCGGACACCGCACGAACCCCCTCGTCAACCTTGAGCTCTGCCCGCAGCCCATGCTGCTCGATCTCGTTGCGGTGGAACTCCACCAGGCTCGAAGTCAACGCTGCCATGTCCAGGGATTCGATCCGTCGCTCGTGCCGGCCAGCCTCGCGCCGCGTGATCTCCAACAGGTCCTGGATGAGGTTCAGCAGGGCCCCGGTGCGCTCCAGACAGCGGGCGACGATTTTCTTGAGCCGCTCCTGATCGGTGTCAAGGGCGCCGCTCAGAATCAAATTCAGGTAGCCCTCCACCGCGCCGATGGGGGCCTTGAGCTCGTGGGCCACCATCGACACGAACAGCGTCTTCATGCGCTCGAAGGCCTTGGCGTCGGAGATGTCCGCCAGGAGCACGACCACTCCCATGAGCTGCTGCGTCTCGTTACGAACAGGCGCCAACGTCACGCGCAGATAGCGATCCGGATTGCCTTCCCCTTCGGTCACCACACGCATCTCGAGGGACACCGCCAGCTCGCTCCCCGAGCCGTCGAGCATCCTTCCGATCTCTCCGAGCACCTTGTCGTCGTCGAGCCACGACGACACCGGTCCCTGCATGGACTGCGCTTGCACCTTGCCGAGCAGCCTGCGCGCGATGGGGTTGTCCAGCACGACATCGCCGTTGATGTTCACCACGAGCAGGCCGTCTCCCATCGACTGCAGGATGGTGCGAAGGCGGCTCTTCTCGTGAGCGAGCTCGAGCAGGTTGGCTTCTCGCTCGGCGCGGAGGCGCTCGGCCTCCCGACCGAGAATCCACTTCTCGGTGGCTCGATTGACGACGACGATGAGGTCATCGGGGACGAAGGGCTTCACGACGAAGTCGAAGGCGCCCATCTTGGTGGTCTGGACGGCGGACTCGATGGTCGCGAAGGCGGAGACGACGACGCACAGGGTCTTGGGGCGGAGCTGCCGCAGCCTCTCGATGAGCTCGAACCCGTCCATCACGGGCATCTTCAGGTCCACCAGCACGATGGGGAACTCCGCATCGGTGGCGAACTGCAGGGCCTGCTTGCCGGAGGCAGCCACGTGAACCGTGTACCCCCGTGCCGAGAGAATCCTGCGGATCCCTTCGCGATAGCCGATCTCGTCATCCACCACGAGGATGGGCGGGACCATGCAATCCGGGTCGAGCGTCGGCAGCGGCGGTCCCGGTCGCGAGGACGTCGAAATCATGTCATGCCTCCGTCGATCGGCTGGAAGAGACCGTTGGCGGTGGGAGCGGACGGTTCCTCCTGGACCACGGGGATCACGATCTCGAAGGTCGCGCCAGGACCGTCTTCGTTGTTGAAGGCCGAGATCGTCCCGCGGTGCATCTTGACGATTCCATAGCAGATGGGGAGTCCGAGGCCTGTTCCCTTTCCCACGGGTTTGGTCGTGAAGAAGGGGGAGAAGAGCTTCTGCATGTGCTCCTCGGGAATTCCCGGTCCGGAGTCGCGGATACGGAATCGCAGCTCGCTACGCTCGGCGAGCCAATCGGCCCGCACGGAGAGCGAGCCGCCGGTGGGCATGAGCTCGACGGCATTGCGCACGAGGTTGCTCAGGGCCTGGAGCATCTGATCGCGATCGAGGGAGACTGCGGGCATGGGGTCGGAGACGGCGACCTCATATCGCATGGAGTCGTCGCGGCCCGCCTTCACGATGTCGACGGCCTCGCGGACCAGGGCGCCGACATCGACTTCGGAGCGATTGACCTTGTTCTGGCGGGCGAAGTCGAGGAGGCCGCCGACGATGCCCTTGCAGCGTTTGGCCTCCCCGAGGATCATCTGGATATCGGAGCGCAGCCCCTCCGGCGTCACGGGTGTGCCGCAATCGACCTGATCGCGCAGCAGGTGCGCGTAGATCAAGATGGTGCCCAGGGGGTTGTTGACCTCGTGGGCGATGCCGGCGGCAAGCTGCCCCATCGATGCCAGCCGCTCGGAGCGGATGAGCTGGGCCTGGGCCTCGGTCAGATCCTGGTGGGATCGATTGAGGGACTCGACCATGCCCTGCAGCTTCTCGATGAGGTAGGGCAGGCACATCTCGACTTCGGCACGGCCCTGGAACACGGCGCGCGCCTTGTCGCGACAGGAGCGGTAGCCGCACGCTCGACAGTCGAGCTCGTCGGCGGCCGTGAGCTTGTTGGTTCGCGCGAGGATCTGGCGGATCTGGGCCTCGGTCGGCTCGATCGTGCGCTGACAATCGTCCTGGAAGGAGCGTGTCAGATCGACGTCGGCGTACCGATCCATCGCCTGTTCCCATTCGGTCCGGGACAGGTGGGCGCGTCGCGATCGCATCCAGGCCACGATGCGCTCCTTGCGCGTCAGGTAACTCGCCGACCCCGGCATCATCGGTCCGCCAATGCACCCCCGGCAGAACATCACGTCGAAGAACCGTGTCTCCAGCTCCGCGATGTGGTTGGTGCGGACCCGCTCGCGCAGCCTCTCCACCACGTCGACGAAGGCATCGGTTCCGATCACGTCGGAGACGTCGTTGTCGAGCAGGTCGTCGGGCAGCTCGGCCGTCCGGAGCAGTCCGCGCGGGACCGGGAAGATGCCCCCGGTCCACGAGTGCGGAGGATCGAATTCCTCGTCGTCCAGCGACTCGACATCTCTCACGCCTCGGAGCGCCAGCAGGCCCGACAGCTCGTAGAAGGTCAGGACCGCGTCAATCCACGGGGACACCTCGGGATCGCGCGCCTCGCTGATCTTGGCCGTGCAGGGTCCCACGAACACGACCGAGCAACCGGGGCGGATCCGCTGCTTGAGGACTTTGCCCAAGGCGGCCATGGGAGAGAAGAAGGGGGCGATGAATTCGATGAGCTCCGGGGCGTACTTCTGGATGTAGGTGTTGGCGGCCGGACACGGGGAAGTGATCGTGAGGGCGAAGGGGTCGCGCTCGTAGCGCTCACGGTACTTGCGGGCGACCAGATCGGCTCCGAAGGCGGTCTCGTAGACTCCGGCGAAGCCGGCGCGGCGCAGGGCAGCGACGATCTGGCCGGGGCGCAGGGGAGGGGCGGCTGCGGCGAAGGAGGGGGCTAGCATCACGACGCAGTCGCCCTTGGAGAGCAGCTCGCGGACGGAGGGGAGGTTGTCGATGACCTGCTTGGCGTTCTGGCTGCAGACGCGGACGCAACGGCCGCAGGCGACGCAGCGCTCGGGCATGACCTCGGCCTGGCCGGCGCGCACGCGGATGGCTTTGGACGGGCACCGACGCACGCACGAGTAGCAGCGTCGGCACAGATCGCGGGAGGTTGTGACGATGGCGCTCATGGCAGGTTCGGCTCGTGGGTGCGGCGGCAAGCCGCGAAGAGCTCAGCCGGTTCGCTTCGCTCCGAGTTCGGGTTCGGTCTGCCCCGCGTCCGGCGCCGGCACGGGGATCTGAAGGCTACCCCGTTTGACCTTGAACAGGTGGATGAGCTGCGCGAGGCCAAGGGCGAGGTTCTCGTTGCGCACGGCGACGTCGTCCGGGACGCGAAGGTGCACGGGCGCAAAGTTCCAGATCGCCTTCACGCCCTTGCGCACGAGCCAATCGGCGGTCTCCTGCGCGCCGTTGGCGGGCGCCGCGAGGATGGCGATCTGGATCCGGAAGATCTCGATGAAGCTCTTGCACTTCTCCATCGGGAGCACGACGTGGCCGCCTACGCTTCGACCGATCTTGGTCGGATCGACGTCGAATACCGCGCCGATCTTGAGCCCGTAGCGTCCGAACCCCGCGTAGCGGGCGAGGGCACTTCCCAAATCTCCGCACCCGATGAGGATCGCGTCGTTGCGATCCGTGAGGCCGAGCACGCTGTCGAGACGCGCCAGCACCTCCGCAATCGCGTAGCCCACCTTGGGGCGCCCCGTGATCCCGGCCGCCGCCATGTCCTTGCGCACCAGCGTCGCGTCGATCCCGATCAGCTCGGCGAGGAATGCGGAGCTGATCGCATCCTGCCCTTCCTCGCCCTCGCTCGTCGCGATCTGGTAGTAGAGCGCAAGACGCTCCAGCAGGGGACGCGGAAACCCGCTCGAGTCGTCGGCGGCCGCACGCTTGCTACGCGCGGCGGCTCCGGGGGGCCCCGAGGGCTCTCGCGTCTTCACGCTCCGAGCATCCCGCGCAGGCTCTCCACGAGCTTCTCCGCCTTGATCGGCTTGTCCAGGAAGCGATCCACCGGAAGCCAGGTCTCGTCGCGATCGCGATCGGACAGGCGGAACTGCAAGCCCCTGGCCTCGTTCACAGCGTTGATCGACGTGAGCATGATCAACGGGATGTTCCTCGTACGTTCCTCCTTGCGCAGCGCTCGCGCCAGGTGGAACCCCTCGTCCGGCGTCGTCATCATCACGTCGATCACCGCCGCATCCACCACCTGCCGACGGATCACCTCGAATACGTCCTTCGCGCAGTGGGCCGTCACCACCTCATATCCTGCGGACTCCAACGCGGTCCGATTCACGTCGAGGAAGTCCACGTCGTCGTCGACCAGCAGGATCTTCTTGGCGACCATTCACGGCTCTCCACGATGCAGTCGTGATTTTTTTCACGACACATTGGGTCTAGCCGCCACGCCGGGGCTTGTCAAGCACACCCCTCCGAGCATCCAGCCTTCGACAAGCCTCACTAGGATGCTTCCCAACCCACCTCCCCGTCACCGCCGGGATCCGCCTGCCCGTATCGCGCGCGTTCTCACGATACCGCCCTGCTCCAACGATTGCGCCGACCGGTTCCCCCGCGAGAGCACGATATCCGCTGTCGCTGCCGCTAGCGCGACACCGTCACACCGTCGCGGATGAGTTCGTCGTAGACGCGCTCCGGCGCTACGCCCTGACGAGCGATCGACTCGGCGATCGGCAACACCGCGGGGATGATCGCACGGAAGAACTCCAGAGGCTGGCCCCCCTCGAACTTGAAGCCGTTGACGAACACAGTCGGCGTGGCGCGCACGCCCACGCTATCGCCGAGCTGGATGTCTTCGAGGAGGATCTGGGTGTGGCGGTGCAAGGTCACGGCGCTCGCGGCCCGCGCGGGGTCGAGCCCGATCGCACGAGCCACACGCGCGAGGTCATCGTCGCCGAGCAGCGGTGCGGAGGCGAACAACAAGTCATGCGCCTGCCAGAAACCGGCGTCTCCCTTCTGACCACGCGCCTCGATCGCGAGCTGCGAGGCGGGCTCGGCGCGCGGGTGCATGCTGGGCGGCAGCGGCTGGTGCTTGAACACGAGACGGACCTTCGTGGGAAACTCGCGCCGCACGTCGGCGAGCACCTGCGCCATGTCCTTGCAGAACGGGCACTGGAAGTCGGAGAACACCACGATGGTGATCGGCGCGGCCGCGGGGCCCGACACGGGCGACGATCCGACCGGAACCTTGTAGATGCGCGTGTCCACGCCTTCGGGATCGTCGGCATCGGTGTCCGGAGCGGGCCTGCGTGCGCCGACGGGATCGATGGCGGGGATGACGGGCGGGAGGGCGGTGGGAGCGGGCGAGCTTGGAGGCGCGGCGGCGGTCGTGGATGCGGGCGGCGGGCCGGCAGCGGGCGCGGGGGAGCAGGCAGAGAGGAGCGCAGCGATCGCGACGACGCACAAGGAACGGAGAGCGAACATCGGCGTGACCATAGCACCGCCGGGGGAAGCTCCCGAGGCGTGCGGTTCGACGACTTCGATAAACGCGGACAAATGGCTGGTCACGAACTTGGCCGAGGGCGGGTCGAATCGGTACTCCACCATGCGACATGCGACCGTGGCCTGCCATCGTAGCCGCAGCCGTCTGCCTTGCCGTGGTGATCCCGGTGGCGCGGCACTTTGCTTCTGCCGAGGATTCCCCTCTGCGGGCGGCACGCGCCGCCGGAGTGAAGGCCGCACGCGGGCCGTCGCAAGACCCCGCGATGCTTCAGGGGATCCAGTTCGAGCGGCTGGGTCTGGGGCGCACGGAGGTGACGGCGCCGGGGCCGGAAGGTCGACTGGCGCGGCTGACCGTGGATCCGAACCTGCAGCGCGGGACGCTGCGGCTGTTCCACGATCACGGGATCCCCGACGGCGCGACGGTGCTGATGGAGCTCGATACGGGCCGGGTGCTCGTGTACGCGACGCAGCAGAGCAAGGGGCCGCCCAAGGACATGTGCGCGGACGCGAGCGCGCCGGCGGCGAGCGTGTTCAAGATTGTGACCGCGTCGGCGCTGGTCGAGCAGGCCGGTCTCGGGCCGGAGACCCGCCAGTGCTACCACGGCGGGATGGATCGTCTCGACTCCGGCGACCTGGTGGACAATCCGCAAAAGGACAAGTGGTGCGCCACGCTGTCCGAAGCGATGGGGCGGAGTCTGAACACGGTATTCGCGAGGCTGGCGGCGCGCAATCTCGACGGGCCGAAGCTCGAGGCGACGGCGGGAGCGTTGGGGTTCGGGTTTCCCTTCCAGCTCGACGCGCCGGTCGAGCCGAGCCGCATCACGATCCCCGAGGGGGAGCTGGGCTTCGCGCGCACGGCGGCGGGGTTCTGGAACACCACGCTGTCGCCGATGCACGCTGCCATGCTCGCTTCTGCGATCGCGAAGGACGGCAACATGATCCGTCCGGTGCTGGTGCAGAGCGTGACCGACGCGAAGGGCACGGTCTACAAGGCGCCTTCGGGGGCGCAGGTGATCCGAAAGACGGTGCGTCCGCAGACGGCGGCGGCGGTGCGGGAGATGATGGAGGCGACGGTCGCGACGGGGACCGGGTACAAGGCTTTTCACGACGCGAGCGGCAAGCCGTTCCTGCCGGGCATTCGGGTGGCGGGCAAGACCGGCACGCTCACGCGTGCCTCGACGCAGCAGTACTACACGTGGTTTGTGGGCTTCGCCCCCAGCACGGAGCCGAAGGTCGCGATCGCTTCGCTCGTGGTCAACAAGCCGAAGTGGCGGACGCGGGCGAACGTGCTCGCGCGCGACGTGCTCCGGTTGTACTTCGCGGCGAAGAGCGCGCCGGGTGTGACGCGTCCGTTCTGACGCTGGGGCGCGCCCAGCCCCATGCCATGGATGCCAGGGGGAGTCTCTGCTTCGCGCAGCGACGGTGCGAAGGGCTTTGCGCTCCGACGCCCGGAACCGGGTGACACCATTGTCACACCCGAACACGCGCAGCCTCTTGACTGCGATGCGCATACAATGCGGCACTGGACCGCCCCCGCTGCGGCACGAAGCTTGCTGGGAGCGGAGTCCACGCGGCGCGTGTGCCAAAAAGGTCGTGCGCTCACGCGCGAGCGATGATCCGGGGGGGGAGTGTCGCTCGGCAGACACGGGAGAGATGGCTGATGCGGAGGAACCGGGCATGAGACGAAGAGCACCTTGGGCCTGTTGGGCCGCAGCGTCCCTTCTCGCGCTGGGGACGCTGCGCTGCGGAGCTTCGGCGGATGATGCCTCGGGCGACATGCCCCCCTACCCCAACGAAGAAGGCTACGCGGGGAGCGGGGGGACGGGCGCGGCCGGCGCAGCCGGCGCGGCCGGAAACGGCCTGCCACCGGAGGAAGAGCTCGAGAGCTCCTACCGATCGCCCGTCGCCACCGGTCGCTTCGTGTGGATCGCGAACCCCACGAGCGGACGCGTCGCCTACGTCGATGCGGTCACGCTCGAGGTGCAGACGGTGCCTGCGGGGCACGGTCCGACGTACATGGCGGCGGTGCCGGACGACACGGACGACGTCGCGCTGGCGATCAACGTCGGATCGAGCGACGCCTCGGTGCTGCGGCGCAAGCCTCAGGCCGGACTGGTTGCGAAGAACGTCCCCATCCATGCCGACGCGAACTCCTGGTCGGTGTCGTCGAGCGGGCGCTGGGCGGTGGCCTGGTCCGACGCGCGGCAGGCGAAGAACGCGGGGGTGCTCGACGCCTTCCAGGACGTGACAGTGGTAGACCTGAAGGAGGGGGAGGAGCAGACGCGGCGGATGACGGTGGGGTATCGTCCGGTCGCGGTGGCGTTTGCGGCCGACGAGTCGGCGGCGTTCGCGGTGACGCAGGACGGGATCTCGGTGATCGATCTGCAGGCGTCGGGGGCACCGTTCGTAGCGCGGCTGGTGCCGATCTCGGAGGATCCGCTGGAGGATGCAGGCTCTCGCGACGTGTCGATCACGCCGGACGGTTCGTATGCGCTGGTGCGGCGGGACGGGGACGCGAGGCTCACAGTGGTTCCGCTGGCGGGAGGTGAGCTGGTTCACGTGGAGCTGTCGGGGCCGTGCACGGATCTGGATCTGGCGCCCGACGGGACGATGGCAGTCGCTGTCGTTCGTGACACGAACGAAGTGGCGCTGCTGCCGATCCCGCAGATCGCGCAATACCCGACGGGCTTCGAGGTCACGCTGGTCTCGAAGCTGATCGTGGGCTCGGTGTCGTTGGCGGCCGAAGCCCCCATGGGCCTGCTGTACAGCAACGTGTCGCACGAGCGGAGGATCGCGGTGGTGCGCTATGACCAATCCCCGCTTGGGCTGCAGCCGATGAAGCTGTACGGCGAGGTGTCGTCGGCGATGCTCGCAGCCAATGGAACCACGGGGATCGTGGTGCACGGCGGGCGCAAGAGCTTCAGCGCGCTGGTGCTCGATCCGGAGCTTCCGGCGAAGCTGATCGGAGCCGGGGGCTTGATCACGCAGGTGGCCATCAGCGCAGACGGTGCGCGCACGGTGCTGGCGGCGCGGGACGACTCCAAGAAGGCATGGGAGGCGTTCCTTGTGCGAGGGTTCACGCAGCAGGTGGACCAGTACGAGCTGTCGAGCCCGCCCATCGCGGTGGGCATGGTCCCCTCGGCCAACCGCGCCTACGTGGCGCAGGAACACCCCGAGGGGAGAATCACTTTCGTCGATCTGGACACGGGGCTTGCACGCACGCTCACGGGCTTCGAGCTCGCGGCGCGCGTCGTGGATGGGAGCGAACCATGAGCAGGTATGCAAGGACGGGAAGAGCCGCGTTGCTGTCGATCGTGCTCGCCGCGGGGTGCGGAGAGCGCCCCGAAGGGTGGGATCAGCCGGTATCGGTGCAGCACGTCGCCGGCCTGTCGGGCGCCGTCGCGATGGTCGACGAGTCGATCCACCGCGTGAGCCTCGTAGCGATCGGCAAGGACCTCTCGCTCGACACCCGGCACCAGCCGACGGGTGTCGGCATCGCGGCGGTGAAGCCCTCACCCGACGGCAAGAAGCTCTACGTGCTCGCGCGGGGCGTGCAGCCTCGCCTGGGTCCCGATGACGATCGTCCGGCGCTCTGGGTCTACGACGGCACGGGAAAGGGTGACCTGCTGGCGCGCTACGAGCTCGACGCTCCGCTCGACGGCCTGACGGTGGATCCGCTCGGGCAGTTCGTCGTGGTGCACCCGTCGGGATCGTCGGGAGCGTTCGTGGAGAACCCCAACGAGCTGGTGATCATCGACGTGAACCAGCCCGCTGGCGCGACCAACCCCGTGCTGCGCACCCTGCGCAGCTTCGGCGGAACTCCGCAGC
The DNA here is from genome assembly GCA_964393505.1 of uncultured Polyangiaceae bacterium. GTDB lineage: Bacteria > Myxococcota_A > Polyangia > Polyangiales > Polyangiaceae > JACRCQ01. The sequence continues at coordinate 14,728 of CAYMUE010000002.1, read as the reverse complement.
GGCTGACCTTCACCGACCCGCTCATGCTCCCCGCCGGCGAGCGTCGCCTGCTGATCGTGGAGACCGACCAGGAGGTCTCACTGCTCGACCTCGACAACCTGGATCGTCCGGAGGTCACGGTGGTGCTCAACTCCGCTGACGGCACGACGAACGTGAAGCCGGCGGAGGTGGCGGTCGACGAAGGGGATGCGGACAAGGCGAACGACACGCGGGTGGCGATCCGCACGAACCAGTCGGGGGTGTTCCTGCTGACGCTGGCGGAGCTTCCGCCGGGCAAGCAGGCCTACAACGACTTCGACGTGGTGGTGAACATCATCGGGTTGAGCGGGGTGCCATCGGACATCGGGTTCGTGCGGACCGACGCGGGGCGCAGGCTGGCGGTGCTGGAGCCGCAGCACAGCCGCGCGAGCCTGGTGGATCCGGAGACCACGGTGGTGACCACGGTGGATCTGCCGACCTCGTACGGAAGCATGGCGGTGGTCACCGATCGGGCCGGAGGCTCCGGCGACGAGAGCGACGTCGCGCTGTTGTGGGGAGGGAACTCCTCGGCGATCGGCGTGGCGTTCTGGTCCCTCGGCAAGTCGGTGGGACAGCCCTATCGGAGCATCGAGGTGCTGACCGGAGTGGCCTCGAGCGTGGCGAGGGTGGTGGATGTTCCCGCGCCGAACGACGTGCTCAAGCTCTTGATTCCGCAGGCGTACGGAGGCGGCCAGGTCTACGTGCTCGACATGCAGCACCGCACGGCATCGCCCCTGTTCACCTACTCGTCGAGCGTGGAGATGGAGGTGTCCGACGACGGGCTGCGCGCGTGGTTCTACGTGCCCGGGACATCGAGCCTGGCGCGCATCGACCTGGAGACGCTGCACCCTGTGAATCTCTACCTCGATCGCACCACGAAGGCGGTGTTCGACGTGACGACGCAGGGAGGCGGGAGGGCAGCGGTGGCGCTGCATCCGACCGGTGCGTGGGGGGCGACGGTGTTCGACGCGACCCAGCCTGACGATGCGACGGCAGCCCGTCACGTGGGCATTCTGCAAGGAGGATTCTGATGCGCGCTTCGCTCTTCGCACTCGCAATGGCGGCGGGGTCCTTCGCGTTGATCGG
>CAYMUE010000002.1:4219-13524 GCA_964393505.1 uncultured Polyangiaceae bacterium | reverse complement strand
GTTCGCAACAGCTGGATCACGCACGAGGGCTTCGACCCGTTCGCGACCACCGACAGCCTCACGCAGGTCTCCATCTCCGGCACCCGCACCCTCGTCGTCGCGGGTGACGTCTCCTTCGCGGCGGGCCTTTCGCTCGAGGGAGGCTCGCGCAGCGCCACCGCGCGCGGGGCGCCGAGCGACATCTACGTCCTTCGTCCGGGCGCCGTGCTCGAAGGGCGATACCACCTCCACAACAACGTGTACGCGTCGCTCAAGCTGGTCCCCCATGCCGCCCGCGTGGCTGCGTCGATCGACGAGCCGTCGGCCGCGGGCACGCTCGAGCAGGTGGATTGGCGGTTCGGGATGGACGCCACGGCCGGGGTCGCGTGGAACTTCGTCAGGACGCTCGGGGCCAATCCGGTGCCGGGCTGGTGGCTGTGGACCGACTTCGGCTACGGGTTCACGCAGAGCAAGGACATCGTGCTCAAGGCGGACGCGGACGAATCGAGCGCAGGCGCGCGACACCAACTGTCGCTGGGAACGCTTGCGGTCAACGGGCTGTTGCTGCGCGTGGGCGCGGCCGTGACGTTCTGAGGAGGCGATCATGAGCGGCAGCAAGCGTAGAGGGCTGACGGTGCTGGCGGCGCTCGGGGCTGCCGGGCTGATGGTGTGGGCCGTGGGGTGCGCGGCCGATGACGAATCGGCGATGGGGGCATCGTCGGGACCGAAGTACCCCGAGCCGGGCAACGAGGCGGGCGGCGGTGGCGCTGCCGGCTCCACCTCGATCGATGCGGGGTCGGAGCTGCCGCCGGAGAAGGAGGTCGAGAGTGCCTACGAGTTCCCCGCGGCCACCGGCAAGTACGTGTGGGTGGCGAACCCGTTGAGCGGCAGGGTCGCCTACGTGGACGCCGCGACCCTCGAGGTCAGGACGACCGAGGCGGGCCATGGCCCCACGTGGCTCTCGGCCGTCCCCGGGGCGGGCACGGACACGGCGATCGTGATCAACGTGCAGTCTTCGGATGCGACGCTGCTGCGCGCGGACGCCGACGGGAACATCGACAGCCTGGAGCTGCCGGTGGCGCCCGGGAGCAACGCGTGGGCGCTCGAGGCGAAGGGGGACTGGGCGATCGCGTGGGGAGACTACCGCAAGGGAGAGCCCCCGCCGCTCGCCATGGGCTACCAGGACATCGCGGTGCTGCGTCTGACCGCGGGGCAGGAGTCCTCCACACGCCTGTCGGTGGGCTACCGGCCGGTGGCCGTGAGCTTCTCTGCGGACGCGACGCGCGCCTACGCGGTCACGCAGGACGGCGTTTCGGTGATCGATTTGGCGGCGGCGGGGGGCCCCATCGCCTCGAAGCTCGTCGCGCTCTCCGACGATCCTCTGGAGGATCCGGGATCGCGCGACGTGTCGGTGACCCCCGACGGCAAGCTCGCGCTGGTGCGCCGCGACGGGAGCAGCGAGATCACGGTTGTGGATCTGGAGGCGGACAAGCGCAGCGCGGTGACGTTGTCGGGGCCGGTGACGGACCTCGACCTGTCGCCCGACGGGCTACGTGCGGTGGCGGTGGTTCGGGACAGCCAGGAGGCGGTGATTTTGCGGCTGCCGGAGGTGGCGGAGGATCCGTCGGCGCTGACGGTGGTGAAGGTGGACGACGCGGTGATCGGGTCGGTGGCGATGGCAGCGGAGGCCGAGGTGGCGATGCTGTATTCGAACGCCGCGGAGCAGTACCGGATCACGCGGCTGGAGTACTCGACGGAGCCGCCGGCGTACCGGACGATGAAGCTGCACGCGCCGGTGCTCGGGGTGTTCGTGTCGCGCGACGGCACGGGGACGATCCTCCTGCACGATGCGGAAGCGCTCGACGGGGGCGCGTCGATTCCGGGCGCCTTCGGCGTGCTGCGCATGGCGCCGGAGCTTCCGGCCCGGCTGCAGGCCACGCTCGCGCCGCCCACGGCGGTGGCCATCGCGCCCGACGGACAGCACGCGGTGGTGGCGGAGAAGGACGATTCGAGGAAGATCTACGGTGCGTGGCTGGTTCGTATGCCGACACAACAGGTCGATCGCTACGAGCTGGCGAGCCCTCCGCTCGCAGTCGGCGTGCTCGGTGACGTCAAGCGCGCATTCGTCGCGCAGAAGCACCCGGAGGGGCGGCTGACCTTCGTGGACCTGGATACCGGCCTCGCCCGCACGCTGACCGGCTTCGAGCTGGGCGCGCGGGTGGTGGACGGCTCACAGGCGCAGTAGGCTTCCCGCGTGCACCGTCCGATTCCCCTCATCATGACGTCGCTGATCGTCGCCGTCGCCGGGTGTGGCGACGACGCGCACCCCCCCCCGCCTTTCGACGACGTCGAGGTGCAGCCGAGCAGCACCAACCCGGAGGGCATCGCCTACCCGACCGAGGATCTGGGCGCGCGACCGCGCAGCAGCTCGGCCCCGGGCCAGCGGATCCCCAACTTCGCGTTCCAGGGGTATCCCGACTCCGACCGCAGCCAGGGCCTGCGCGTCGTCAGCATGGCGGACCTGTTCGACCCGTCGGGATCGAAACGCAAGGTGCTGCACCTGATGGCCGCGGTCGCCTGGTGCCCTCACTGCTCCGCGCAGACCGATGCGATGGTGAAGGTGCACGAGTCGCTCAGGGCGAAGGGCGTGCAGGTCGTGCAGGCGTTGATGGAGGGGTACGAGCCGAGCTGGGCGATCAGCCTGGAGGATCTCGATCGGTGGGTGGACGCGCACGCCACGTCGTTCACGGTGGTGTTCGACGTGGAGGGCAAGCGGCTCTCGACGGTAGCGAGCGTGTCGGCGGTGCCGTGGAACGCGCTCATCGATTTGCGCTCGATGGAGGTCCTGAAGGCGCACCCCGGGAGTCCGGAGGACTACGAGGCGTGGGTGGAGGACGGGCTGAGCTGGGTGGCGGAGAATCCGCCGAGGGACTGAAGGGGCTTCGGGGTCAGGACGCTGCGGCGAGGGCTTCGGAGGCGGCGCGGACGGTCGCATCGATGTCGGCGTCGGTGTGGGCGACGGAGAGGAAGGCCGCCTCGAACTGGGAGGGGGGCCAGTAGAAGCCTCGGGAGAGCATCCCTCTGTGCCAGGCGGCGAAGCGTCGCGTGTCGGACCGGGCGGCGTCGGTCCAGCAGCGCACCGGCCCCTCGCAGAAGAAGAGCGTGATCATCGATCCTACGCGCTGCACGCAGCCGGTCACGTGGTGATCGGCGAGGGCGCGGGAGAGCCCCTCTTGCAGCCTGGCGCCCAGCAACTCGAGTCGTTCGTAGACCGAATCATCGAGCAGCTCGAGGGTGGCCAGACCGGCTGCGACCGAGACCGGGCAGCCGCTCAGGGTGCCGGCCTGATAGACCGGCCCGTCGGGGGCGATCATCGCCATGATCTCGGCCTTGCCGCCGTAGGCTGCCAGCGGCAGGCCGCCGCCGATGATCTTTCCGAGGCAGGTCATGTCGGGGCGCAGGCCGTACCGCTGCTGCGCGCCGCCGAGGGACAGGCGACATCCGGTCATGACCTCGTCGAAGATCGAGACGGCGCCATGCTCGCTGCACAGGGCGATGACGCCCTCGAGGAAGCCGGGCTGCGGGGGCACCACTCCCATGTTGCCGACGACGGGCTCGAGGATGACGGCGGCGATCTGGCCGGGGTGATCGAGGAAGGCGCGACGGAGGCCGTCGAGGTCGTTGTAGGCGACGGTGAGGGTCGTGCGTGCGATGTTCTCGGGGACGCCTGCGGAGTCGGGCACGCCCTGGGTGGCGAGGCCGCTGCCCGCCTTGACGAGCAGGTGATCCACGTGGCCGTGGTAGCAGCCCTCGAACTTGACGATGAAGTCGCGTTTCGTGAAGCCGCGGGCGGCGCGCAAGGCGGACATGGTGGACTCGGTGCCGCTGGAGACGCAGCGGACCTTGGCCATGCTGGGATAGAGGGCGAGGAGCTTCTCGGCGAGCTCGACCTCGAGGCGCGTCGGAGCTCCGAAGCTCAGACCGCGCATGGCGGTCTCCTGCACCGCGCGAAGCACCGTGGGGTGTGCATGGCCGAGGATGGCTGGGCCCCAGGAGCCCACGTAGTCCACGTACTCGGTCCCGTCGGCGCCCATGATGCGGGCGCCGTGCGCCTGCTGGATGAACACCGGGTCACCGCCGACCGCGCGGAAAGCGCGCGCGGGGCTGTTGACGCCGCCGGGAATGACGGCGCGAGCATGCTCGAAGAGCGCCTGGGAAATGGGATCCGACATGGGGGCTGCTATACCTCGGTCGCTCCGGTTCGTCACCGGTCACCCCCGGTGCGCGTTGTCACGGCCCGCACCCAATGGGATGCTGAACGCATGCAACGGCGTCTCGCTGCCGCACTCCAGGCAATGACGATCGCGACCGCAGTGGCCCTCGGCGCCGCCTGCGATCCTCCGGTGAAAGCCCCGCCTGCCGCGAACCCGTCGCGCGCGCCGATCGCACCCGGTCGATCGGCGCCGACGACCCCGGAACCGATCGATGCTGCGGCTCCGGTGTCGCCGGGCGCAGCGTCGGCCTCGGCCTCCGCGTCGGCGAGCGCGCAGCCCGAGCAGTCGGAGCTTGTGGTGCACCTGGTCCCGATCGGCAAGGTACCGCAGGAGATGATCGACGAGACGGTGAAGGGGCTGCGGGAGCACGCACCGGTGGAGCCGATCGTGGAGCAGGCGCAGGACTTCCCGGCGCAGGCGCGGAGCTCGGAGCCGGGGCGCTACAAGGCGATCGAGCTCTTGGCGTGGTTGGACCGATTGCCGCTCTCGAAGGAGGGCAAGGTGATGGGGATCACCGAATCGGACATCGTGACACCGAAGGGGGGAGTCCGGAACTGGGGCATTCTCGGGATGGGGTCGCTCGACGGCCGGTGCTCTGTGATTTCGACGTGGAGGATGAAGCGCAAGTGGGAGAACGGGGGGGCGCCGGACTGGCTCGTCCGGGAGCGCTTGTGGAAGGTGGCATTGCACGAGTTGGGGCACACGCTGGGGCTGGAGCACTGTCCGCAGGTGGGGTGCATCATGGAGGACGGCCACGGGACGGTGAAGACGACGGATCGGGACAAGGAGATGTGCGCCTCGTGCGCGAAGCGGTTTGCGCAGGCGTTGGAGCGGGAGCGCGACAGCGACGCGAAGTAGTCGCGAAGCGCGGCGCGCGGTGCTCACGTCGCGGCGGTCGGCACGAAGGGTCGGCGCACCGATGGCGCAGCGAGTCATGACAGAGCGCGTCGCGACTGCACGCTCGCTGCATTTCGCTCTGCCGACGAAGGCTTCGGCCATGGTATGGCACGGTGTCCAGTGTCTCGAACGCACGTCCGTCTCTGCCTTGCCTGCGTGATCGCGCTTGCATCGACCAGCGCGAGGAACGCGCGCGCGAGCGCCTTCGACGTGTACGGCTTCGGGCCCGAGGGGCTCGCGGAGGCGTCGGCGCGGGTGGCTCGCGCGGACGACGGCTCGGCGGCGTTCTACAATCCCGGAGGGATGGCCTTCGGCAAGGGGTATCGCTTCAGGCTGTCGGGCAGCGCGGCGATCAGCGGTCTGAAGGCGCAGGGGGAGCACCAGGACCTCTCGAACCCCGTCGGCGGCACGCTGGCGGCCGACCTCGACGTCCCGCTGGAGGGGCCGCTGGCGAAGCGCGTGCGGGTGGGGCTGGGGATGTACCTGCTGCCGACGACGCTGACGCACCTGCAGACGCGCAACGCATCGACGCCGTTCTTCCCCTACTACGACAACCGCACCCAGCGCCTGACCGTGATCCCCGCGATCGCGCTGAAGCCCTGGGATCGCCTGGGCATCGGCGTCGGCGCCAACGTTCTCACGGGCATCGCGGGTCCGGTGGACGTGCGCGAAGGGCAGAGCCGCGCGGTGGAGTCGAGCATCCGGCAGGAGGCCGAGACGGTCGCCGCGCTCGTGGCGGGCGCGCGTCTCGAGCTGTCGCAGCGGCTGCGCGTCGGCGCCACCTTCCGCCAGAAGTTCGGCGTCCCTCTCGACATCCGCACCAGCGCAAGCATCGCCGGCGTCCCGCTCCTCGTCGATCTTTCGTCTGCCGAAGCATTGTACGCCCCGATGGCCGTGGTGCTGGGCGGCGCGTTCGACGTGACTGGGGACCTGACGGTGGAGGCGGACGCGGCGTATCACCGTTGGAGCGCGTGGAGCGGACCGCTGCTCGACGTCGGCGCAACGGTGTCGGCGTTGTCGCTCTCGACGCACCCGCCGCAGGGATTGTACCGGGACACGTGGGGAGGGCGCGGCGCAGTGGTGTGGCGCGTTCTGCGCGGCGATCGCAACGAGGTGCGGCTGCACGCAGGCGGCGGGTACGAGACCTCGATGCTGGATGCGAGCAAGCAGCAAGGCCGCACCAACCTCGTGGACGGCGCGAAGGTGATCCTCGGCCTCGGCGGGACCGCGTCGTGGACTGATTCCGCCGGACGAACGCTGCGCGTGGGAGCCGGCGTGCAGGCACAGCGCGTCGGTGCGTACTCGCAGAAGAAGATCGCCTGCACCTCCGTGCCCTGCCCTGCCGACACCGTCGTGGGCCCGGACACGAGCGCACCGGACCAGGGGATCACCAACCCCGGGTATCCGAAGCTCGAGGGGAGCGGCATGGTGTACGCCGTCTCGATCGGCGTGGGGGTGGACCTGTGAGGGCCCTCACGCGGCTGGCGGCAGCGTGTGCGGTCTCGACCGCGGTGCTGGCGAGCGCCGACGCGCACGCGACCTCCTCGATGCTCTTCGGGTTCGGCGCGCGATCCAGCGCGCTGGCGCAATCCGACGTGGCCGACGCGGCGGCGGTCACCGGTGCGGCGAGCTCCCCGGCGGCCCTGGCAGAGCCCGGAACGCGCGTGATGGTCGGCTACGGGCATGGGTTCACGTCGTTGAAGTTCGACGGCGATCCCGCCGGCGTGCGCGACATCGGCGGCACCGACGTGGCGCTCCAGATCGGCGGCCGCGCCTGGGGCGTGACGCTCGGCGGCGGCGTCGCGATGCACCTGCCCGATCGGTCGTTGATGAGCATCTCGTTCACGCCGGGCGGCGAGCCGCGCTTCCCGCGATTCGAGCCGACCGCGCACCGGCTCGAGGTGGACCTGGCAGTCGCGGTGAAGCTCGATCGCTTCGCGCTGGGTGCGGGGCTGTCGACGCTCATGAACGCGCGGGGAGACGGAGTGGCGTTCAAGCTCGCGCAGGACGGCAACGGAACGTATGCCGACGGGCGAGCGGACGTCACGCTGCCGTACCGCTTCGCGCCGATCGCGTCGGCCGCGGTGGATCTGGGTCCGGCGTCGCTGGCGTTGCGGTATCGCGGTGCGATGGCGCTCGACCTTCAGCTTGCGACGCGGGCCGACGTGGATGTGACGGGCAACCCGTTGAACGGCACGACCACGGTACGGGTGGACGGAGCGAGCGGGTATGTGCCGGCGACGATCGATCTCGGCGCGCGATGGTCCGCGGGGACGTGGGTGAAGGCGATGGCGTCGCTGCAGTACGCGCGCTGGAGCGCGGCGCCCACGCCGGTGGCCGGGCTCGAGATGGACGTGGGACTCGGGATGACGCCGGGGCTTCTGGAGGGCGCGTTCGGGCATCCGCGATATCGGGACACGCTGTCGCCACGGGTCGGTGTCGAGGTGACGCCGTTGCAGGATCGGGATCGGCTCGCGCTTCGGGCGGGCTATCTGCTGTCGCCCTCGCCGGTGCAGGAGCAGACGGGCTTTGCGACCGCGGCCGACACGGCGATCCACGGGGTGTCGATCGGGGCGGGGTTCGGCTTCGGGCGCGTGTGGGGCGTGCACCTGCGGGCCGATGCTTCTTCGATGCTGATGCTGCTGCCCGAGAGAGCGTTCGACAAGGGGAGCGAGGTGCTGCCGTTCGCGCACTACACGACCTCGGGCCGGGTGATCCACACGGCGCTCTCGGTCGAAGGAGCGTGGAAGTGAGCCGCGCGCGCGTGGTGTCGTGGGCCTGCATGCCGGCGCTGCTGGCGGCCACGGGGTGCGGGCTGCTGGGCGTCGACGAAGAGGCGCGCAAGTCGATCCGCGATCCGTACGTGGGCTTCGTCGACGGCCCGGGCGTGGAGGTCTGCTTCGGAGCCTCGCGCGTCGTGTCGCCTTCGAAGAGCAAGACCGGGATGCCCTTGTCGGTCTGCATCACCAAGGGGGTCGAGCCGCGCGCCTGCGGATCGGCCTCGGACTGCCGGGCGTCGGAGAGCTGCGTGTGCGGGCGGTGCGTGACGCGCCCCTGCTCGAGCGGCACGGACTGCGAATCGCAGGAGGTGTGCAAGGACTCGCGCTGCACGCGGGGGTGCACAGCCGACGATCAGTGCAACCCCGGCGAGGTGTGCAGCGGCGGCGGGTGCGCGCGTCCGTGCGGCAGCGCCGACGACTGCGCCTACGGCGAGAAGTGCGGCGCCCTCGACGGGACCTGCATCGTGAAGATGTGCTCGCAAACCGTTTCCTGCGCCGCCACCGACGAGTGCGTTGCGCAGGAAGAAATCGCCGATTTACGCGAGCCTCACCTGATCGACTTCCAGGGAACGCGGTGGGCGTACATCGAGCTGCGACGGCGCGCGGGCAAGGGTGCCGTCACCTGCGCCATCCACCGCGCCCGCGTCACCAGCGCGCGCCGATGGAGCGTCGAGCCCATGGAGCCGGTGCTGGTGGCTGGGGACGAGGACGACGGTTGCATCGGCGGGCCGAGCGTGATCGAGCAGGGCGAGACGCTGGTGATGTACGCCTCGCGCGGGAGCGGAACGGGGATCGTGCGGGCGCACTCCGCGGACGGCGTGGTGTTCGAGCGTGAGGCCGACGAGGTGATCTTCCCGAGGTTCGACTGGGAGGGGGGATGGGTCGCGTCGCCGGGAGCGGTGGTGACCGCGTCGGGGGTGGTGGTCGCCTACGAGGCGGCGCTGGGGCAGGCGATCGGCGTGGCGACGATCGGCTCGGACGGGCAGGCGAGCGTGCGCTCCTGGCTGGTTCCCTCGGGGTTCGAGGATCCGGTGCTGTGGCGCGAGGTGGATCGCATCGGGGCGCCGTTCCTGGTGGAGCGCAACGGGACGCTGCTGCTCTACGCGACGGTGCACGGTTTGGACGGCTCCGACGCGCGCGCGGGGGACACGGTGTACCCGGCGGATCCGAACGACAGCGTGGGACTGTTGGCGACGCGGGATCTGCTCGGTTGGGAGCGATTCCCGACGGGGCCGGTATTCGGTCGGAGGACGAACCTTCGTGCGTATCTCGGGGAGAAGGATCCGGCGGTGGTGATCGACGGCACGGGCTCGTGGCTGGTGTATGTGGGGAGCGACGCATCGGGCGCATCGCTGACGGGGCTGGGGCTGGCGAC
>CAYMUE010000002.1:0-4119 GCA_964393505.1 uncultured Polyangiaceae bacterium | reverse complement strand
GCGCCGCGGCGACGGCGTGTGGGTCGAGCCAGGACCGATCGGATTGCCCGGGACCGCACCCGACGTTTCGTCTGACGGTGCGAGCGGACGGCAAGCCGTTGCCGCGCGACGTGAAGATCGAGGTGAAGTACGGGGGAGGGGTGGAGCTGTACGACGCGGCGTATCCGGTGGCGACGCCGCAGGTAGTCGAGTGCCGTCAGGAGCTGGACCAGGATGCGGCGGAGGATGCGTCGGCAGGGCAGCTCGAGAAGATCGTGTGTGATCTGTGGACCGACGGAGCGGCTTCGGTGACGGTGACGGCGGAAGGGTATCCGAAGACGGAGCGTGCGTTGGCGGCGGAGACGGACGAGTGCGGGGTCGTGATGACGGAGCAGGAGATCACGCTGCAGGAGGGGGACGCGGGGGGACGCTGATCGGGGCCGACGAGCGCGCCCACCTGCCCGCGCAGAAGTCCGTATCGAGCTTGCGAACACTCGAGTCGATCGGCACGGTTCCGGGACGCCCGGCGCTTGCGTGGTTGGCAATGAATGCGTCGTAGCATTCCCGGCTGACGTGCTGGATGAAGTAGGGGCACCTCGCCGCCGACCCATCCCGTTCGGCTTGCCTTGCCGGTCACTCGCTGCGCTCCAACTCCTCGCGGGGGATCGACAAGACGCCCCTGAACTCAGACTCGATCATGGTGGAATCGGGACAACTGCAAAGTCGAGTCGCTCCAACCAGTCGCGAGCATGCCGTTTCGCTGGTTCATCCGTGACGGGTTTCATGAGGTCGCCCTTCCGTGTTTCGGTGCCGCGCTGCTGACGCTACCGAGCACCTGACCAGCCACGCCGACGCTCTGCTGGCGCCCGCTGCAGATCCTTCGCGAATGTGCCCCGATCTCGTCCGCCACGTGTTTCCTTCATCTCCCCGCCGCATGCGCATCGCTGCAAGCCGCGCTGCGCCGATACCACACCCTCGCGACACTTCCTGTCGTACTCACGCCGGCGTCGCCGCGCCAGCGTCCATGCCTCGTACTCGGACAGTCAACGTCCCACCCGCAAGCGCCCGCGTCGTATGAGCCGATCGCACCCGCACGGATGGAGCTAGGATGCCGCCGTCAGGGCTTCACGAGGGCGCCCTGGGCCTGGAAAACGCGATGCAGACACCCTACACGACGAGCCGCTTCCCCATCCGCGACACGCTGCTCCCTGGTACTTCCGTCCGTGCACGCGGGCTCTCGTGGGAGGTCGTTCACGTCGAGCCCGCCGGCGAGCAACTCCGCTACCGGTTGCGCTGCACGCAGGGCGATCTCCGGGGCCGCGAGATCGATCTGCTCGCGCCGTTCGAGAAGGTCGAGCCCGTCTCGACCTCGCTCAACCCGAAGCGCGCCGGCCGCTTGCAGGAGTGGCTGCTCTACCACCAGGCGTTCCTCCTCGAGCAGGCGCTCGGCCCCACGGCGTTGCTGTCGGTGCAGCCTGGCCGTCTGACGATCGCGCCGTACCAGCTCGTGCCCGTGATGCGCGCGCTGTCGATGACGCGGCCGCGGCTGCTGCTTGCCGATGGCGTAGGTCTCGGCAAGACCGTCGAGGCGGGCATGATCATCGCCGAGCTGATTGCACGGCGAAGGGCCCACCGCGTGCTCATCGTGTCGCCCGCGGGGCCGCTCCTCCAGCAGTGGCACGGCGAGATGCGCGTGCGGTTCGGCCTTCGTTTCGAGGCGATCCGCGACTGGGGATCGCTGCAGGAGAAGCGTCGTGGCCTCGAGCTCGGCGCCAACCCCTTCGATCACGCCGCGCTGTGCCTGCTGTCGCTCGACTTCGCCAAGCAGGAGAAGGTGCTGATCGACCTCGAGCGCGCGTCGTGGGACCTCGTGGTGATCGATGAAGCCCACCACTGCGTGAAGCTCGGCGGCGCTGGCGACAACGAGGACTCGCGGCGCAGGCGTCTCGCTGAGGTCCTCGCGCGCCAGGCCGACGGGCTGCTCCTGCTCACGGCCACGCCTCATGACGGCTATGATGCGCACTTCGCGTCGATCATGGACCTGCTCGACCCGAGCCTCGTCGATGGCCGAGGAACGCTGCGTGCCGACAACTACCGGAAGCACGTGGTTCGGCGGCTCAAGCACCACATCAAGGACCCGCAGACCGGCGATCCCTTGTTCAAGACCCGCGTGGTGATCCCGAGTCCCGTGCCGTTCGGCGCCGCGCAGCGGCCTCGCTTCTCGGCGTTGCAGGCGGCGATGCTGGCCATGATCGCCCCCAGGCTGAAGGCGGCGATGCGCAAGCGAAGCTACGGCGACGTGCTCGCGTTCATCTCGCTGCTGAAGCGGTCCGTGTCCACGGTGAGCGCCTGCAAGTCCACGCTCGAGGTCGTGACGGAACGCTACGCGGACATGATCCGCAAGGGGAGCGAAGAGGAAGAAGCCCGCAAGCAACGGATGCGAACGCTCCGGGACTACCAGCGCCGGGTGGACCGCTACGGCGCGCTGTCCGCGGAAGAAGAAGCAGATCAAGCCCAGCTCGAGGCCGAGGACATCGCGGCCCAGCTTCGCGAGATCGAGGCGGGCGAGCTGCTGAAGAAGCTCGAGGAGCTCACGCACGACCTCAAGAAGGAACAGCGGCGCGCGAAGGAGAAGACCAAGGCCCTCGACGCCACGCACGAGGCGTTGCAGCAGCTCGTGCAGCTCGCCGCAGACGCGGAGAACGAGGACCCCAAGCTCGATCGGATCGTCGCCGAGATCAGGGCGATCCGCGAAGCCGAGCCGCGTGCCAACGTGCTCGTCTACTCCGAGTACGCCGACAGCCAGGCCGCCGTGCTGGCCGCGATTCAGGCCGCGGTGGCCCGCAAGGAGCTCGAGGGCGAGGTGCTCTCCATCCAGGGCGACGACGCGGATGCGAAGCGTCAGGCCGCCACCGAGCGGTTCCAGGCCGAAGACGGCCTCGTGCTCGTGAGCACGGATGCGACCGCCGAAGGCTTGAACCTCCACGAGCGCTGCCACCACCTGCTGCACTTGGAGCTCCCGTACAACCCGAACCGGCTCGAGCAGCGCAACGGACGCATCGATCGCTACGGTCAGAACTTCGATCCGGTGGTCCGGTACCTGTACCTGGAGGGGACGTTCGAGGAGCGGATCCTGCTGCGGCTCGTCGCGAAGTACGAGCGGCAGCGTGCTCGCCTGACCTTCGTGCCCAACACGCTCGGCGTGGTCGTCACCGACACCGAAAAGCTCACGGAGAGGCTGATCCAGGGGCTCGCGGAAGAAGAGGGCTCGCTGTTCAAGCGCGAGGCAGGGTCCGAGTCGCTGTTCACCGCCCACGACGAGAACACGAGCCAGCCCGCCTACCAGGAGCTGCTCACCGAGATCGAGCACGCGATCGGCAACTTCGAGAAGTCGGCCAAGACCCACGCGTGGATGAGCGAGATCGACCTTGGCGTGGAGGCGTCGCAGGTCGAGAAGGCCAACGCGGCGCTTCGTTCGGGCCAGTCCCTGGGGGGCTTCGACTTGACCAGGCTCGTGTGCGAGGCGGTGGAAGCCGAGCTCCGATCCGGCGACGCGGTGAAGCACGACGGCGACTCGGTGCTCGTGCTGCGTCTGCCCCCGGCGTGGGTTCACGGGCTCGACGACGTCCCAGGCTGGGATACCGAAGCGCGCGTGCTGCGGTTCACGACCGACCCCAAGCTCACCCGGGACTCCGAGGGGCGGCCGCTTGGGTTCCTCGGCCGAGCGCACCCGGTGGTTCGGCGCGCGCTCGACCGCGTGCGGAACGTGCCGTTGGGCGACCCGTCGGCCATCCTCGACCGTCGCGTGACCGTGGTGAAGGGCGACGGCCCGGCCATCGTGTACACGTTCCTGTGCACGGTTCGGAGCGAGGCAGGCCGTGAGTTCGAGCGCGTGGTTGCGGTGCGGGTGCGGCCCGATGGCGACACGACCGCGTGGGTCAATCCCGTGGATTGGCTCTCGCTCGCCACCAAGGAGCGCCAGATCCCGAGCGCCGGGGTGTGGGAGAAGCACTTCGCGAGCTGGTCCGCGGCGCGGGAGGAGCTGGCCCGGCAGGCGGCGACGCCCGCGTTCGAGGCAGTCGCAGAGCAGTTCCTGGCCGGGATGACGCAGGAGGTCGCCCAAGAACGGCTGGAGCTCGA
>CAYMUE010000001.1:41442-104655 GCA_964393505.1 uncultured Polyangiaceae bacterium | reverse complement strand
GCTTGAGGTGCTAGCGGGTAACACCGTGGGGGTTCAAGTCCCCCCCTTCGCACGAGAAGAAAACCGAACGCGCCAGCCCGGAAAGACCCTCCCGGACTGGCGCTTTCGTTTTCGGGACACGTCGAGCGCACGGTCCCTGGGAGACGCCTCTTGCGGTGCGCGCGGCGACGGCGCACGAAGAATTCATGGAATGGGTCGTCCTGGGAACCGGAACCATGGTGCCCCACGCGGAGCGTGGATGCGCGTCGCACGCGCTCCTCGGCGATGGGGTCGCGGCGCTGTTCGACGCCGGCAGCGGTGCAAAGGATCGGCTTGCGAGGGCGGGCATCGGTCTCGACAGCGTCACCCATCTGGTCTTTTCGCACACGCACCTCGACCACTGGGCGGACCTGCTCACGCTGCTGTTCTTCCGGGCCTATGGCCCTGTCGAGATCCGAAGGCCGCGACAGGTCATCGCGGGCCCGGCGGGCTTTCGCGAGCACGTGCGTCGGGTGTGCGACGCTGCGGATTCCGCGCTGATCGAGCGGAACCAGGATCTCGAGTGGGTCGATCTCGCGGCCGGCGGCGTGCTGGACGCAGGCTGGTTCAAGGCGACGGCATGGCCGATGACGCACTGCGGTCTGCGCGCGCTCGGATTCCGCATCGAGGGAGGGGGAGCCTCGCGGCGCTGGTCTTTGGCCTACAGCGGTGACACCGAGCCGTGCGACTCGCTCGTGGAGCTCTCGCGCGGCGCCGACTGCCTGGTGTGCGAGTGCGCGGTCGCGCCCTCCGACAAGCCTTCGGTCCACATGTCCCCCGACGGTGTCAGGCGCGTGGTCGACGTGGCGCGTCCTGGCAAGCTGGTGCTGACGCATCTGTATCCCGAGGTGCTCGTGCCGGGGATGATCGAGCGAGCGTTCGAGGGATACGAAGGCGAGTGGCTGGTGGCGTCGGACGGGACGAGGATTGAGTTGAGTGGGGATCAGCCACCAGGCGAGAACATGATCGGGTAGCTGACGGTGACGATGCCGCCCTCGGGGGCCGGGAAGCTCATGCCGTAGAAGGCGCTGACGACGCAGGAGACGACGCCGGGGTCGGGGATGTCGGAGCCGCCGTTGGCGGCGTTGGCGACGGTGCCCTCGCGGCTGATGACGAAGCGGGTGGTGACGCGTCCCTGCAGGTTGGGGTTGGTGCGCAGGCCGTTCTCGTAGCAGACGCGGAAGCGGCCGAAGTTCTGGCGCACGATGCGCTGGATGACTTCGGGCGGGATCTTGCCGGTGGAGACGGTGGCGCCCTCGCGCATGACCGGAGCCCTGGAGGTGTGGCCCTTGGCGAGTCTGCCGTGCCCGCGGCCGATCCCCTGGCAGTTTACGTCGGTGCAGGTGCCGGCGCCGCGTCCGATGGTCCCGATGGTGTCGAGCCCGATACCCTCGCCGCGACCGCCGCCTCCCTCGCCGATGCCGCTGAGGCCGAGGCCGCCGCCGCCGAAAGCGTCTCCGATGCTGTCGCCCCACATGTTGCCGCGCGCGCTGATCGGGTCGGAGCCGAGGGAGTCGTCGCGACCCCAAGGTGCGGTGGGGGCGTTGGGGTCACCGCCTGCGCCGGTGTTGATGAGGCCGATCATGCCGAACTGGGCGGCCTCGCTGAGTGCGGCGGCGCGCGCGATGTGTGGGTCGGTGTTGTTCTTGGGCCCCTTGACACCGTAGGTGCGGTTGGTCGCGTTCGAGGTGAGGGAGCCCATCTTGCCTTCTTCGCCCTGGGCCCGCTGACCGGAGCCGCCCTCGCGATCGTCGGCCTTGTCGTCGTTGGTGACGTTGGCAGCCTCGCGCGCTTCTGCTTCGCGCTCCGCGGAGGCGCTGAGGTACTGCTGCATCAACACGAGCTGATCCTTCTGCGCGGCCTCGGCGTCGGTGAGCCCGAGGGGAGGCATGAACATGGCGACCGCGGCGATCATTGCGGCGTGGGCCGCCATGGAGAAGCCGACGAACATCGTGGCGGACCAGTCGCGATCGGCGAGAAGTCCGCCTGCGGGCTTGCGTCCTGCGCGCACGGCGGCGGTCTGGAACACGAGTCCGTTGAGCTCGAGGTGGACGCGCGTGTCGGGGGTCAGAGGAAGCTCGTGAGCGCCGGGGACTTCTCCGCAGGGCGTGGCGATCCCCTTGGCGATCGCGACGCTCAGGTCCATGCGTCCGGCGCCGGGGACGACGACGTAGCCGGTCGTTCCGGGGAGCAGGATGGCGCGAGAGACCTGGCGGGAGCCGAGGACGAAGGGGGCGCGGTCGGAGCCGAGCTTGTTCGCCGGAATCATGCAGTCGCACTTGACGACCTTGTCGTCCTGCTCGCCGAGCCAGAAGCTGCGACCGGGCTCGAGGTGGCGGACTTCCAGAACGCTGTCGCCCCAGAGGATCATGACTTCGATTGCGGTCTGCTCGGCGTGTTCGACTTCGGCGGGGTTCACTTCGGGGCCGCTGCGGACCATGACGTAGCGGCTGGGCGCAGCCTCGTCGGAGGCGAAAGGCGAGGGCGCGAACGGATCGTTGGCGGTGGTGGTGAAGGGGTTGAGGTTGCGATCGAACGGGCTCGTCATCATGCACCTTCCTCGTCGTCCTGCGCGCAGCAGGGGATTGGCTCGTGGGTCGCGCCGGGGGCGCGTCGGCGCCGGGGATGCAACGCTCGTCGTGATTCTTCCCGCATGTCCGGGAGCGACGGGAGTTCGTGGCGCTCGGTCACAATGACATCGACCGTCGCAGATGGTTCCCAAGGATTTCTTCGGGGGCCCGCCGAGTGAGGGGAACAGGGGGGGAGGCTGTGGTAGCGTGGTCGGGTGACGACGAAGGGTGAGGGGTCGTTCGTACGCGAGCTTGGGCTGATCGACGCGACGAACATCGTGGCCGGGGCGATGATCGGCTCGGGGATCTTCGTGGTGTCGCAAGACATCGCGCAGGGGGTGGGGTCGCCCGGGTGGATGCTCGTGGTGTGGGCGGTGACCGGCGTGATGACGCTGATGGTGTCGCTGTCGTACGGCGAGCTGGCCGCGATGTATCCGCAGGCGGGAGGGCAGTACGTGTACCTGCGCGAGGCGTACTCGCCGGTGTGGGGGTTCCTCTACGGTTGGACGCTGTTCATGGTGATCCAGTCGGCGTCGATCGCGGCGGTGGGGCTGGTGTTTGCCAGATACCTCGGCGTGCTCGCACCAGGGATTTCCACGTCGGCCTGGCTGGTGAGGTTCGGGGACGTGACGATCGGCTCGAAGACCCTGCCGATCGGGTTCAACACCGCGCAGGCGGTGGGCATCGTGGTGATCGCACTGCTCACGGCGAACAACTGCATCAACCTGAAGGCAGGCAAGTGGGTGCAGAACGCGTTCACGTTCGCCAAGGTCATCTCGCTGGTCGCGCTGATCGTCGTGGGGCTGCTGTACGGGCGGGCGGACTCTGCGGTCCACGAGGAATGGTTCGTGAGACGAACGGGTGAGGGGTGGGGGACGCTGCCGCTGTTTGCGGCGTTCTGGACGGTGATGGTCGGGTCGATGTTCGCTTCGGATGCGTGGAACAACGTGACGTTCGTAGCGGGCGAGGTTCGCAACCCGCGCAGGAACATCCCGCTGTCGCTGGTGTTCGGGGCGGGCGGCGTGGTGCTGCTCTACCTCCTGGTGAACGTGGGGTACGCGAACCTGCTGCCGTTCCACGAGATCGCGAATGCTCCGGAGCAGCGGGTGGCGGCGACGGCGGTGGGGCGCGTGGTTCCGTGGGGGGCCATGGCGATATCGATCGTGGTGATGGTCTCGACGTTCGGGTGCCTGAACGGGATGATTCTGAGCGGGCCGAGGCTGTACTGGGCGATGGCGAAGGACGGGCTGTTCTTCAGGAGCGCTGGAGAGCTGGGGGTGCGCAGCGGTGTGCCGGTCAAGGGGCTGGTCCTGCAGGGAGTGTGGTCGTCGGTGCTCGCGCTCTCGGGCACGTACAACGACCTTCTCGACTACGTGATCTTCGCGTCACTGCTGTTCTACGTGCTGACCGTGCTCGGCGTGTTCGTGCTGCGCAAGCGGGCGCCGGAGATGGCGCGGCCGTACAAGGCGTGGGGCTATCCCTGGGTGCCGCTGCTGTACGTAGCGGCGGCGACGGTGATGATGCTGGTGCTGCTGTTGTACAAGCCGCTGTACACGTGGCCCGGGTTGCTCATCGTGATCCTGGGCGCGCCTGTGTACTTCTTGTGGCGCGGGTCGGTGAAGACGGGGGTGGATCCGGCGCTGGAGTGAGAACGGGCGTGCCGTCGCAGGGTGTCGCGGAGCGGCGCGCCGCATGAGCCGAACACCATGCCCGCACTCAGTGGGCTCCGAGCGCTACTCGGGTGAGGAGCTGTCCGCAGTCCTCCGCGATCGAACGGCCGACCGGCCACCGGATGGTGTGCGACTCGAGGGGAGCGAGCACGTGCGCAAGCGAGCCAGCCTGGGGATCGCGTCTCTGGCCAGCTCGACGTACGCGGCATCCTCCTCGACCCCAATGCTGCGGTATCCGAGCGCGTTTGCGGCGGCGATCGTCGAGCCTCCGCCCATGAAAGGGTCGAGCACCACGCCTTCTGCCAGGGGGAGCGACGCGCGGACGATCTGCCGCATGAAGGCTTGCGGTTTGAGCGACGGGTGCGGCGCGAGATCGCGCTCCTGCTTGCGCGTCGGGGCGGATTCGATCACGTCGCAGAAGGGCTGATCGTCGGAAAGCCTGCGCAGCGCGCCGGTCTTCCACTTGCGCAGGTTGTCCTGCACGCGCCCTTCGCAGGGCTTGCGGAACAGCCCCCAGGGTTCCCAGCACGATCGCGGCATCACGGTGACGTCGGGGAACTCCTCGTGGGCGTTCTTGGGACGGTCTCCACCGCGCAGCGTCTGCACGAGCCGGATGATTTCGCCGCGCTTCTCGAAGCCGGCCTCGATCATCGGCTGGTACACGACGTGGGAGAGCAAGGGGTTGGCCGCGATGAAGACGTGTGAGCCGGGGACGAGCACGCGCATCGCTCCCCGGGCGAACCTCCCGAAGAACTCGCGCATCGCCTCGCGCTCGCGGATCGACAGGATGGTGAAGCGCGGCAAAGGGCTGCGCTCGCAACCATCGAACGACGGCGGGATGCGCCAGACGCCGCCGTGTCGCCGTCGGAGCTTGCCCTTCTCCTCTTCGGAGTACTCCTTCATGCCATAGGGGGGATCGGTGACGATGGCGTGAATGCTGGAGGGTTTGGCCTGGCGCATCCAGGCGATGCAGTCGCCCTGGTGCAGCTCGTACAACACCGCGTGCGAGGAGCGGCCGCGTCGTTCGGCTGGCGCTCTCGGGGTCGGCATGTTCCGGGGGGAGGTCAGGCGGCGCCCCCGTTCGACCCCGGTTTCGCTTCTGCCCGCGCCAGCACGCTGTGTTTGCGGCCGTAGCCGAAGTAGATGGCGAGTCCGAGGGCGAGCCAGCCGAGCAGGCGCATCCAGGTGTCGAAGGGCAGGCCTGCCATCAGGTAGAGGCAGAACAGGATGCCGAGGATGGGGACCACGGGCACGCCCGGAGTGCGGAAGGGGCGGTGCAGGTCGGGCTGGCGCTTGCGGAGCACGAGCACGCCGGCGCAGACGATCACGAACGCGCTGAGGGTGCCGATGGAGACGAGCTCACCGAGCAAGTGGATCGGCACGAGGGCGGCGACGATGGCGACCACCGCACCGGTCACGATCGTGGTCATGTGCGGCGTGCGGAAGCGCGGGTGCAGCTTGGAGAACGCGGGCGGCAGCAGGCCGTCCTTCGACATGCTGAAGAAGATGCGCGGCTGTCCGAGCAGCAGCACGAGGATCACGGAGGTCAGGCCTGCGATGGCGCCGAGCTTCACGAGTTTGGCGAGCCAGGGGATGTGCATGTGATCGATCGCGACGGCGATGGGATCGGGGACGGAGAGGCGGGAGTAGGGGACGACGCCGGTGAGCACGAGGGCGACGAGGATGTAGAGGATCGTGCACAGGACCAGGGAGCCGAGGATGCCGATGGGCATGTCGCGCTGTGGGTTCTTGGCTTCCTGAGCGGCGGTGGAGACGGCATCGAAGCCGATGTAGGCGAAGAAGATGACGCCTGCGCCGCGGGCGATGCCCGAGTAGCCGAACTGGCCGAACTTGCCAGTGTTGGGGGGAATGAACGGTTGCCAGTGGGCGGTGTCGATGAAGGCGTAGCCGACGCCGATCACGGTGAGGATGACGACGAGCTTGAGGATGACGATGGCGGCGTTGACGTTGGCGGATTCCTGGATACCGACGACGAGCAGCGCGGAGACGGCGGCGACCACGAAGATGGCGGGGGCGTTGAACCAGGCCGAGGCGTGCTGCAGGGTGGCCATGTCGACGCCGATGCGGAGGAGGTCCTCCTTGACCGCGGTGATCGCATGCCAGCCTTCGGGCAGGTGCAGGTCGGCGGCGTTGAGCATTGCGGTCGGCACGAAGACGAACTCGGTGCCTGGT
Organism: uncultured Polyangiaceae bacterium; assembly: GCA_964393505.1. GTDB lineage: Bacteria > Myxococcota_A > Polyangia > Polyangiales > Polyangiaceae > JACRCQ01. The sequence goes on along the minus strand of CAYMUE010000001.1, from coordinate 98,204 downwards.
GAGGCGGCGATTTGGGGAGGGACGTGGACGCCGAAGTTGCGCAGGAAGGAGACGACATAGCCGGACCAGCCGACAGCGACCGTGGCGGCGCCCATGGCGTATTCGAGGACGAGGTCCCAGCCGATGAACCAGGCGAAGAACTCGCCGAGGGTGGCGTAGGAGTAGGTGTACGCGCTGCCGGCGATGGGGATCATGGACGCGAACTCGGCGTAGCAGAGCCCCGCGAAGCCGCAGGCCATGGCCGCCAGGACGAACGAGAGGACGATGGCGGGCCCGGCGTAGTTGGCGGCGGCCTGGCCGGTGAGCACGAAGATGCCGGCGCCGATGATTCCTCCGACGCCGATGGCGGTGAGGTTGACCGGGCCCAGGGCCCGCTTCATCCCGTGATCGCCAGCAGCCTCGCGCTGCAAGTCCGCGATCGACTTCTTCCGAAAGATCCCTTCCATTCCTCGCCCTCGCTCGCGCAGGTCGTACTGCCCCGCGGTTGCGACGTCAATTCGACGGAACCCTTGTCAGCGTGGGAGTCAGCCCTTGCGCTTGAGAGCCCTGCCGACGGCGTCCATCCTGCGGATGACCTCAGCGTTGTCGGGCTCGATGAGCTCGAGCAGACCGAGCTGCTGATAGGCCTGTTGGGTGCGTCCTTCGGCGAGCAGCCGCTCGACGCGTTCGGCCACCTCGGCGCCGTCGGAGGTGCGCATGGCATCGACGAAGGGGAAGATGGAGTTGGGCTTGCGCGCTGGGGGGGGGATGGAGGGTGGGTGAGCGAGCCGTGCCATGTCCTCCGGGGTGAGGCGCAAAGCGCCCTTGGCGAAGCGCTCGGCGTAGTGGGAGGCGTAGCGTTCGTTGCGCAGCACCGTGTACGCCTCGACTCCCCGCTGGAACACCGCGCGGGCCTTGTCGCGAGTGGCATTGTCGAGCTCGACGTGGCGGTCGGGGTGATAGGCGAGGGCGAAGCGGTGGAATGCCCGCTGGAGGGCGGCGCGGTCGGCGCCGTGGTCGATGCTCAGCAGGTCGTAGTACGAGGCCTTGTCGAGGCGTGACCAGGCGAGCAGGATACGTTCTCGGGGATCCATGCGCGCAGACATGGTAACGCATGGACCATCGAGGTATCCAACCCTGTCGCGGACCGGGACCGACCGGAGCCGCCAAGCGAGGAGAGCATGAACCTGCACGAGGCCCTCAAGACCGCATTGAGCCGCGAGATCCAGATCCGGGACCACTACGCCCAGGGCGCCAAGGCGATCCAGGACCCCAAGGGGCGCAAGGTCTTCGAGACCCTCGCGAAGGAAGAGCAGGGACACGTGGACTACCTCGAGCACCGCCTCTGGGAGTTCGAGAAGAGCGGGAAGGTTGAGTCGCCGGAGCTGGGGACGGTTCTTCCGACGCGCAAGCAGTTGAAGGACGAAGCGGTGACGGGGCTGCACCGGACCGGCCCGGCACACGTGGCCGCCAAGGCGGAGCTCGAGCTGGTGAAGCTGGCGCTGGAGCTTGAGGAGAAGACGGGCGCGATGTACCGCGAGCTGGTCGCGACGCTGCCGGAGGCGGATCGGAAGATGTTCGGTCGCTTCCTGGACATTGAGGATGGCCATCTGGCGATCGTGCAGGCGGAGCTCGATTCGCTGACGGGGCTCGGCTACTGGTTCGACGTGGCGGAGTTCAGTCTGGAGGCGATGTAGCGGTGGAGGGAGGGCACGAACACGCGCACGAACGCGGGGAAGGGTGCGCGTACCCGTGTGCGGGGCGGATGGGGGGCTACGGCGTCAGGAAGTCCACGGACGGGTAGCGTCGCCAGATATCCATGGCGATGCGCAGGGGTTGGACCAACGGGACGGTGTACGTCTGGAGGTTCTTGCTGGTCATGTAGGCGCGGGTCTGCGCCAGGTACGGTGAGAAGCCGCGAGGAGAGATGATCAGGGGCTTGTGCAGCTCGCGGTTCACCTCGACGAGCCGTTCGGCGATGTACTCCGTCAGATAGGGCACCTGGAAGTAGAGCGCGGCGACGATGGCGTCGGTGTTCTCGTCCTCGTCGAGGATGTGGAGCGCGTCGAGCAGGCGATCGTCGTCGGCATCGCCGAACAGGTCGAGGGGGTTTGCGGCGACACGCTGGGCGATGCGCGCGCGCTCCTGCTCGCCGGCCGCGTGGATCTTGAAGGCGAGCAGCTCCGACAGTCGTGCCCTGGTGCGATCGGAGAACGTCGTGATTCGCATGCCCATCGCCGTGACCTGATCGGCGAGGAGGATGGCGGCGCCGCCTCCGACGCTGACGACGGCGACGCGGTCGTTGCGAGCGGGGCGCTGGCGTGTGAGGATCGACAGGACGTTGATGAGGATCTTGGGGTCTTCTGTGAGGTCTTCGAGGAGGAAGAAGCCGGCCTGATTGCAGGCGGCCTTGAAGGCTTCGAAGGAGCCGGCGAGCGAGGCCGTGTGAGACATCGTGGCGGCGGCGCCGCCGCCGACCCCGCCCTTGATGATGATGACGGGCTTCTTCTTGGCGACTTCGCGGCCGATCTCCATGAACTGACGGCCGTTGCGCATGCCTTCGATGTAGGCGGCGACGACCTTGATGCGCGGGTCGTTTCCCATGTGAGCGAGCAGCTCGGCGATTGAAACACCGCTGGCGTTTCCGCACGAGACCCACTGGCCCACGGGAAGGTTGTCGGCCGCGAGCATCTCGAGCAGCTCGAGGCCGATGCCACCGCTCTGCGAGATGATGCCGATGGGGCCTGCGTGCGACGGCACCTCGGAGCGTCGGATGGGGAGGAACATCGTGTTCAGGCCGCTGAAGTTGTCGAACACGCCGAGGCCGTTGGGGCCGATGTACACGACGTCGTGCTTCACCGACACCGCGCGAAGCTGATCTTCCAGGTCGGTGCGTCCGATCTCCGCGAAGCCGTCGCTCACCACGATCGCGCCGCGCCCCTTCGCCTCGCAGAACTCGTCGAAGGACTTGATGGTGGTCTCGGGGGAGACGGCGAAGACCGCGACGTCGACGGGCTCGCCGATGTCCTGGAAGGTCTTGTAGCACTTGAGCCCGAGCAGGGTGTCGCGCTTGGGGTTGATGGGGAAGAGCTTGCCGACGCGGCTGGAGTTTTTGAGGATGATGCCGCCGATGGAGCCTGGTTTGGAGGCGCCGACGACTGCGACGGAGCGGGCTTCGAAGATGGCGCGCAGGCTCTCCATGCGCTTGTCGGACATGTCGCCTGCGCGGGGGCGGAAGACCGGCTCACCGAGGATCATGCGCGCATCGACGACGGCGAAGCCCTTGGGATAGAGGATGACGGGGTTGAGATCGAGCTCGGTCAGGTCGGGGCGTTCGTCCATAAGGCGCGAGACCTTGATGGCGAGGTCGATCACGGCCTCCTTGTCGAGCAGCGGTCCGCGGAAGCCGTCGATCACACGCCCCGCCAGGGTCTGCGACAGCATGCGCTCGACGTCGGCGCGCGAGAGCACGCCGACCCCGGGGCACACGTCTTTGTACAGCTCGACGAGCTTGCCGCCGTGGCCGACCATGGTGACAGGGCCGAAGATGGGGTCCTGGCGCGCGCCGACGAGGACCTCGAATCCGGGCCGCGCTTGCTTCTGTACGAGGATGCCGTCGAGCCTCTTCGCGCCGGCCTTTTCGGCCCGCTCCATGATCGTGTCCCAGCCGGCGGCGACGGCAGCATTCGAGTCGACGTCGAGGAGCACCACGCCGGCGTCGGACTTGTGGATGACGTCCGGCGACACGAGCTTCATCACGACCGGATAGCCGAGCTCTGCAGCGATCGCGGTCGCCTCCTCGCGCGTGTTGACCATCTTGCCGAGGATGGGGATGCCGGCCGACCCGAGGACGTCACGGGTGGCGTTGAAGTCCGCCTGCGTACCTGCCATGGTGCCCCTCGCTGGTTGGAATCGTGCCGCGTACGATATCACGGGTCGCAACGGGGGAGGCACGCGCGGACGGGAGGGGCCTGCAATTCTTCTCGATTTCTCGACGCCTGAGATCTGCTCGGGGGAAATCGAGACGTCGCATCTCACGGCCGCGTACAATCCCGTCGATGATCTCTCAGTGCACGCACTGCGGAGCGCCGCTCGACGTCCGGCAGCCGTCCGGGAACGTCAAGTGCCGCTACTGCGGAGTGCAGAATCAACCGCGGCAGATGCCGGTGCTGTCTCCCCAGACGCCGACGGGCTGGAAGGCGCCGCGCACCTGGACGCCGCCGCCGCAGTTCTCCGCGCCATCGAACGTCCCGCTCCGCTATCACCGACAGGCCAATCCGATTGCCGTCGTCGCCGGCGTGATCGTCCCCGTCGTCGTCACCCTCGCCGTCGCCGGCTCGCAGTTCGCGATCCGGAGCTCCCTCAGCCGCAGCTCCGGCGGATCGAACTCCGTGGGTGGTGGCAAGGAGAGTCCGTCGTCTTCGCTCGACGCACTTACGATGGCGGAGACCGAGTCGACGATGCGGACTCGGTATCCCGGCTACACGACGTTTTCGGATCGCACGGTGGTTCATCTATCGGATGGGCCTTTTGCGAACGTGACGTTCGAGTGGAGGAAGGAGGAGCCGGATCACGTCGCGCGCTTCAGCTTCTCGGTGCGAGAGGGGGCGCAGATCGCGCCGGTGTGTGCGAACCTCAAGAAGCAGCTTCCGGTGCACTGGAACGGGGATACCTACCTGTTCGGGGGCCTGCAGTTGTATTGCGGGGGGACGACGCTGCACGGGGACGGGCAGCAGAAGGTGGTGTTCTCGCCGAACCCGCACTGGCGCAAGCAGACGGCGATGCTGTGGAAGGCGGTGCTGCAGGCGTCGTACGGCAGGGTGAAGGTATCGCCGACCGAAGCGCGCACGTGGCTGGGAACCGGCTATCCGCTGAACGAGCTCGGCAAGGTCGATTTTGGAGCCGATGTGGACGGGGCGACCGCGGCGATGCAGGCGGTGTTCCCGGCCGCGGCGCCGAACAAGCACGTCGGGTTGAACTTCGAGGTCGCTATCGATCACCCCTGGTACGGGGAGGCCGAGCTGCAGTGGCCCAACCGCAAGGGTGGCAAGCTCGAGCAGGTGAGCATCCGACCTCGTCCGTCGATCGGTCGCAAGTTTGCCCAGCAGGAAGCGATCTCTGGGTGCATCGAGCGCGCGTTCGGCATGAAGCCGCGAATCTACGAGTCCGACCACCTGGCGAAGACACGCGACTATGACTTCATGCTCAAGGGCGGAGGCGAGGTGCGCGTCTACGAGCACATGGTCGCGATCTGGTCCGACCGCAGGGGAGGACTCTCGAAGGACAACTATCTGAAGATCCTGAGCACCCTCGACGCGTGCGGCCGCGGAAGGTGAGGAGCTGAAGGGCGAAGCGAGGATCAGCCCGGTCCGAACAGCTCCTCCTGCACTTCGCGCAGGATGCGCGAGACGACGTCGTCGTCGAGCTCCAGCGCGTGGGAGAAGGCGTCGAATGCGGCGGCCTCTGCGTGGGCCACGTGATCGTCGACCATCGCGACCGCGGTGGCCAGACGGAAAGCGCGCGCGCGGGCAGCGGGCGTCGTGAGCCTCGCGGCAGCTTCGGACAACCTGCGGCTCCAGCCGTCCTTCTCGAGCTTGTCATGCAGCTCCTGCAACCACGCGCCAAGCGTCGTCTCGTCGAGCTTGGCCCCGCTCGCCATGTGACGGATCCCTTCCGCGAGCTTGGTGATCTCGTCACTCTCGATGGATCCGTCCACCGTCGCCATCAGGAACATGACCTCGACCGTGGCCGAGAACTCGGCGAACCGGTCCTTGTCTTCGGCGGAGCCCGACGGCTGCTCCGGAGCGGTGCGGGCATCGGCGGCTTCTCGTGCGGACATGCCAGTCACGAGCTTCTTGATTCGCGTGTCGAGGTCCATGAGCGAATCCTATCGTTGTCCGGTGCCCGATTGATGTAAAAATGGAGCCGTGTCCACGACCGATGTGCTCCTGGTCGCTCCCTACACGCCCGAGCTCGAGGGGCTGTCTTCGCTGCTGGGATCGTCCCTGTCGGCCACGGTTCGTGGTCTTCGGGTCAAGGCGGTTGCGGTGGGGATCGGTCTGCCCATGGCTGCCGCGGGCACGACGTCGAGGATCGACGCGTCCCGCCCTGCGGGGGTGGTGCTCCTTGGAACCTGCGCGGCCTATCCTGGCCGAGGCCTGGTCCCAGGACAGGTCGTCGTCGCCACGCGCATGGTGCTTGGCGATGCCGCGGTGGTCGCGGGCCGTGCGGCGTATCCCGATCCGATGACGGGCCAGATCGACACGCACAAGGTGCTGACGAGCGCGCTGTCGATGTCGACGACGCGTCCGGTGCGCGTGGCGAGCCCACTGGCGATGACGATGGAGAGCCAGCTCGCGCTGCGCCTGTCGCAGCAGCTCGACTGCGACGTGGAGCATCTAGAGGCGTTCGGTGTCGGCCTGGCCTGCGCGCCAGGACACGTGCCCTTCGCGGCGGTGCTCGGCGTATCGCACGAGCTCGGACCGAACGGTCGCGAGGCCTGGCGGTTGAACCATCGGTCTGCCGCCCATGCCGCGGCGCAGGTCGTGGCCGCGTGGCTGCAGTCCGGCGCGGCGGGCCTTCCGCACACCGAGTGAGTGGTGCAGACGGGGCAGGCTCAGAACGAGCCGATGAGCGCGGCGGCGGGCGTGAGCGTGAAGCCCTGCACCTTCGTGTCCACGCCCCACAACGTGCCGCGCGCGTCGTGCCATCCCCCCTGCAGCTCGATCGCTGCGTGCACATGACGGAATCCGATGGCGAGCCCGGTGAGCGCGGAGGCGTGAACACGGTGCCCGTCGACGTCGCCGGACAGCGTGGCTTCGGCATCACCGGGAGCGGATGAGGGCAGCACGTAGCCGATGGAGCCGCGAAGCTGCTCGTAGCCTCCCCGGGCGCCGAGCCAGAGCCAGACGACGTCGGCCTTGCTGCGCCATCCGAAGACGATGGGGACGTCGGCTCCCCATCCCGACAGTCCGTCGAGTTGAAGGTGATCGAGCTGATCGCTGGTACCCCCGGTGCGATGTCCGAGGATGGCGCTTGCGCCGATGCCGGCCGACAGCGCGAGGCTGCCGAAGTCGAGCGCATGGCGCGCGTCGATGCGTGCGGTGCGACCGGTGTAGCTGAGGCCTGCCTCGCCGCCCTCCCAGGTTCCGGTCCTTCCGGAGGCGAAGGGGCTGAGGCCCGGTGCGATGGCTGCAGCGACGAGGGCGCCTCGCACGTAGTCGTTGGCGGGCTTGTCAATCGCTGCGGGGGAGCGTGTGCCGCGGGCGTCGCTCAACGCGCTCGATGCTTCGCCGAGGGCGAACTGTCCGGCGATGCCAGCCGAGAACCGGGTTTGACCGGGGCGCAGAGTGTGCGCGGGGTGCAGCAGCGGGCTTCCTCCAGCGCACGCGGACAAGCAAGCGCACGCCGCGGTCGCGAGCAGGACTGCCGAGGGGGATCGGAGGATCGTCATCTTCGGAAGCGGGAGGGGAAGTCGTTGGCGTCGATGCGAGCCGTCAGCTCGTCGTCGTCAGGATGCAACTCGATTGCGCGGGTGGCGAGGACGTCCTCGGTCTCCACGCGATCGGGGTCGGGGAGGCAGCATTCGACGGGGCAGAGCGAAAGGCAACGCGGCTGGTCGTAGAAGGCGACGCATTCGGTGCAGAGCGACGGATCGATGACGAAAGTGTCCTGGTCGGCGCGGATGGCGTCGTTGGGGCACTCGGGTGCGCAAGCCGCGCACTGGATGCATTCCGGGCCGATGAGGAGGGCCATGCTGGGGAACCTGTCGGGGCCGGATCATCGCCCACGAAGGCCTTTCGGGCGAGGGGGAATTGATGGGGGTTGCGTCCCGCGGGGGTTTCGCTAGGGTTCGCCCCGCATGAACCGGCGGTTCTCCTCCCCTGCGTGGCTCGCGGCGGCGTTGCTTGTGGCGATGCTCGCAGCGGGGTGCTCGCCCAAGATCGGCGACGACTGCTCGTCGTCCACGGACTGCTCGCTGCGAGGAGACCGCTTGTGCGACTCGACGCAGCCCGGCGGGTACTGCACCGTCTTCAACTGCGAGCCGAACGGTTGTCCGGAAGAATCCCAGTGCGTCGCGTTCCAGAGCCGCCTGGACCCGGTGTGCGAGGATCCCCAGACCTTTCCACGGTTCCAGCGCACGTTCTGCATGAAGCGCTGCGACGACCACGGTGACTGCCGCAGCGGCTACGACTGCGTGAACATGGCGGCCGCCAACCCCTGGGGCGCCTCGGTCGTGGACACCGACCCCGAAGGCACGAAGGTCTGTATCAGCCGTCAGTTCGAGGCCTCCGATCCAAGCGGAAGCGATGCGCTCTGCAAGGGCTACGACGGCGGCTTCCCCGACGTGGAGTACTACGAACCGGACGTCGAGGAGCCGACCGAGGCGTCCGTGAGCGATGCCGAGGATCCCGTCGACTCCGCGGGAGAAGACGCCGAGGATTCCTTCTGAGGAGAGCGAGCGGCGCGGGCGTGTCGTAGGGGCACGGCAACGACGGGGTCATTCTGTCGCGGCGTGGGGGCGCGTCCTCAGTCCGCGCAGCAGCGGAATCCCACCGCGGCCACGGTTCGCGTTCGCGGCCAGTGCAGATCGCGAGCCATGGCGCACCGCAGGCCGTGCTCGTTGTGCTCGAAGCTTCCTCCGCGGATGTGGCACCCGGCCTCTGGCCCGTCGCCGTCACACGCGTTCTCCCACTCCGCAGCGTTGCCGCTCAGGTCGAGGACGTCCCGGTACGTCGTGTCGGGCGAGTGACAGCCCGTGAGGGTCCCGACATCGACGAGTCCCCAGGTGGTGTAGTCTTCCGCGTCGCCACCGCGGCAGATCTTGGTGTTCAGCTCGGCGCCGTAGGGGTACTCGTACTTTCCCCCCGACGTACAGGCTGCATGCCATTCGCTGATCGCGGGGTCGTCGTATTGAGCGAAGGGGACGGCTCCGCCGCCGATGCGGCCGCACAACCGCTTCCCCGCAGCCTCGCAGTACGCCTTGGCGTCGCACCAGTCCACGCACGTCACCGGTCGATCCGGCTCTCCGCCGGGAGGCCAGTTGCACGTGGGGGTGAAGTCCGCATTCTTGGCGCAGTCCGCTTTCTGCTTGCCGATCGCGGGCGAAGTCTCGAGCCATGCCGCGTACTGCGCACGAGAGACCTCCGTCTTGTCGATGCAGAACCCCGCGGGCAACCGGACCATCTCCGGGCCCGACCCGGCATCGCCGACCCCGGACGGGCACGTGCCGTCGCCCGTTGGGAGGTGGCGTTGCGTGGAGTCGGGAGCAGGACCGATGGGCGAGCGGTCGAGCCGAGACCACGCCAACGGCGCGGCGGCTGCGGCCAGGCACGTGGCGCCGAGGAGTGTCAGGAGCTTGCTGGACACGCGCATCGTCATCACCAGAACACGGGCGACGAGTTGCGGTAGGGCGCATCGTCCGCCATGGGGAAGTGAACCGGGATCTCCTTGTCGGGCGGGGCGCCTTCGGTCCTGTTGACGAAGTTGTCCTGAGCGATGCCTGCGGTGTTGCGGAACATGTAGGTCAGTCCCTTGACCCGATTGACGTGGTTGTCCTCCAGCCGCGTGCAGCCGAGCCAGGCCGCGAGCAGGGTCCCGTCGTTGAGTGTGTTGCCGGAGAAGAAGTACAGTCTGTTGTCGACAGCGTGAATCCCGGCGTTGTGCAGGGTGTTTCCGGCGACGTAGTTGCCCACGGGGTTCTTGCGCGTCGGCCCGCCTCCTCCCGTGTAGCCCAGAATCCCCCACATCCCGTTCGCCGTGGGCTTCATCATCCGAATCGTATTGTTGATGATGACGTTGTCGGTCTCCTTCCAGTGGATGACAGGCCCGTCGCTCTGCGACTTCAGATCGCACGGCAGCGCGGGATCGTAGCTGCCCTTTGCGTCCACCTGGCACTGCGTCATCACGTTCTCCTCGAGCCACACGTTGTGCCCCGAAGAGGTGACGAAGTCCCCGCCCGCGTTGTCGTGGAAGTTGTTCTTGTAGATGAGGACGTCCTTGTCGGTACGGCCAGCTCCCTCGATGTCGATGCCGAACTGCGGGGCAGTCCCCTCGATGTGGTGGATGTGGTTGCCCGACACGACGACGCTCTGTCCGCCGACGATCGAGATGCCCTGGCGGCGGTTGTGGTGGATGTGGTTGTTGCGGATCGTCACGTTGGTGGAGGGCTTCTCGGCGGACTCGTTCGAGCTGGCTGCCCCGACGAGCAGCACGCCGTCGCCGGTGAGCTCGTGCAGCTCCATGTCCTCGATCAGGATTCGATCCACACCGGTCCAGACGCACACCCCGTGTCCCTCGTCGTGACCGCCGCCATCTGCGTCGTACTTGTGAGCCTTGCGATCGCCGAGGAGCGCACCGCCGCGCACGGTGATGTTGCTGTTGCCGGCGACCGTGACGACGCAGTAGTTCCACTTGTCGTTGGCGGCCATTTCGATCACGGCTCCGGGGGACAGCTCGAGAGTCATGTTGCCTCGGAGCTCGATGCCCGCCTCGTAGTTGCTGCTCTCCGGCTCTCCGACCAGATAGACGCCGTCCGGCACCACGACCTTGTCGTAGCCATTGCTCGTCGCCCACTGGATCGCGTCGTTCATCCTCCTGCGCGTCTCGACCGGGTCTCCCCGGTTGTTGGAGATCTGCCAGTGATCGAGATCGATCACGTACTGCTTGGTGTGAGTGTCCGGTAGCTGTGCCGCAGGGCGCGCGCCCGGCTGCCAGGCGCATTCGGCCGAGCCGGGGACGGGATGGACCGTGCTCGCCTCGCTGTGCGGAGCGTCGATGGGCACGGCCCCGTCGCCCAGGGGACTGGAGGCGTCCCCGCCTGCGTCGAGGCTCGACGTGTCGGCCGAGCTGTCGCTGCCCTGGCATCCCGCGACGGCGAGCGGCCAGAGCGACGACGTCGCGAAGGCGATGCCGACACCAGCCATCGCCGTGGCTCGCGGCGATGCGGACATCTTCCTGCAGTTCGACATGGCTGCGCATGTTAGCAAGTTGCGCGCGGCCTCCACACAACTCGGTGCGGCGGCGCGTCGAGGCCGCCCCGAGAACGCGTCTCGTCCCTGCGTGCGGTCGGGTTCCGGACGCTGGATGTGGTCTGCGAGCGCCTGGCGCGATCGACACGGTGGCCCTGGACGCGTGGTGCGAACGGGCGTGGCGTGGTAATCCGGTGCCGATGTTCTATCGTCCATTGCCGCGCACGTTGGAGGCGGCGCTCCGGGATATCGCGGATCCGAGCGATCGGGTGCGCAGGTCGGCGATCATCGACCTGGCGCGTCATGCGCGGGACGCGGGGACGGCAGAGGCGCAGGAGGGGCTGACCAAGGCGCTGCAGGACAAGGACGCGATGGTGCGCACGCAGGCGGCCTATGCGCTGGGAGACGCGCGAATGGCGGGGGCGTTGCCGGCGCTGCAGATGGCGATGGAGGACGATCATCCTGGGGTGCGTCAGGCGGCGATCGACGCGTTGGGGATGATCGGCGACGATCGTGCAACGGCGCGGCTGGTTCGGGCGTTGGGCGACGATCGCGCGGAGGTCCGGTTCCAGGCGATCATCGCGTTGGCGCGCGTTTCTCCGAAAGACGCGAGGTCGTCAGTGTTGGAGCTTGCGAAGGACGACGACCCGCACGTGCGGTACGTGGCAGTGCGGGTGTGCGAGGAGATATTTTCCGGGGAGCAAGGGACGGCGAGCACCGCGATCGAGCTGGATTCTACGGTGGAGCGAGCCGCGGAGCAGTGGTTGACGGACATCGACGAGCCGGTGCGGGTTGCGGCCGCGATTCTGCTCGCGAGGGCTGGGAACCTGGCGGGGAAGAGGGCGTTGGTGCGAGCGGTGGAGGGGAGGGTGGAGGGGCTGGATCCGGAGGACGCGGCGGCGGCGATCGAGCTGGCGGGAGCGTTGGGGCTTCAGGAGACGCGAGAGGCACTGGAGCGGATGGCCTTCGCGGTGGTGCGCCGGTGGCGTCCGGATGCGGGGTCGTGGATGGCGCTGGTGGCTCTGGCGCGGATGGGACACGTCGAAGCGCGCGCTCGGATCCTCGGAGGGCTGCGAGCCTGGTCGCGGGATCGAAGGAACGCCGCGGCCGCGGCAGCAGGCCAGGCCCGGCTTCAGGAGGCAGAGCCGGTGTTGGCCGCGATGCGCGGGGATGCGTCGCGGGTGGACGCCGAGGTCCTCGAGGAGGCATTGCGCCTCATCGAAGGGGGCGAAACGAGACCCGTTGCAGACACGGGTGAATGACCGAGGTGTCTTGCTCGCCCTGTCGGAACCGGTTATAAGCGGTCGCGCAGCATTTGGAAACGGTTTGCGTGGGCCTTGCGCTCGCGTCACCATGGGAACGAGGCAGGATTCCGGGGCGCTCGAGGGGCCCGGGACGAACTTCATAACCTTTCCCCGCGAGGGGCTTTCAGGAGGCGAACGATGGCGAAGTCTTGGTTGGCGTTGACGGCGGTGGCCGGTCTGCTGGGCGCGATGATGGTGGTGGCTTGTGGATCGGACGACAGCGAGGATGCCAACGCGGCAGGGGCGGGAGGGGCCGCTGGCAAGGGCGGCTCGGCCGGCAAGGCAGGGGCATCGGGCAAGGGGGGCTCGGCAGGTGAGACGCAGCAGGGTGGCAGCGCTGGGACAGCGGGATCGGCCGGTGGTGGAGAGCCGGCGATGAAGCTGGGCGCCAAGTGCAAGGCTGACACGGACTGCAGCGAGGGGCTGATCTGCGCGCTCCCGTCGGCGACCGATTGGATGGGCGGCGGACCGGCGCACGGCTACTGCACGAAGGACTGCACGCAGGACGGCGACGACGCTTGCACGGCGCTCGATCCCAACGCGTTCTGCATCGGGCTCGGCGAGGGGACTGGCGCGAAGGCGTACTGTCTGCAGGGGTGCACGGTTGGCGGAACGGACTCCGAGGACGGGTTCGATTCGAAGAAGTGCTGGGGCCGCGCCGACGTGGCCTGCTACCCCTTCAGCTCCGGGAGCACGGAGATCTGGGGATGCTGGCCGCTCTGCGGCGACGACACGGATTGCCCGTCGGGCGTGCCGTGCGATCGCGAGTGGGGCATGTGCAACCCGTCGTACAAGGGTGGCCTGCCGCTCGGCTCGAACTGCACCGAGTGGAACGACAGCGAGGGCGACGCCGGCGCCAAGTGTATGGGCTTCTGCACGGACTGGACGAAGACCGACGAAGCAGGGGCGGATGATCCCGACAACCAGGTGAACATCTGCCTGGAGACGTGCGTTGTCGGCGACCCGAACGCATGCGGCATCGAGGACTCCCTCGGCCTGTGCCTCTGGGTTTCGGACTCGGCGGCGAACTACGGCGACCTGGGGTTCTGCGGGCAGATGTGTTCGACCGACGCGGACTGCCTGGACAAGAAGGACAACGTGTTCTGCGACACGGAGACCTTCGGTCAGTACGGCATCGGCTTCTGCGATTGGGAGTACGGCAAGGGGCCGGACACGGACGGTGGCACGCCTGACGCCACGCCTGATGCGGTGGAGCCGGACGTGGTCGAGACCGACGTGGTGCAGACCGACGTGGTGCAGACCGACGCGGTGGTTGACGACGTGGTGCAGTCCGACGCAACCGCGGACTGACGCGCGATCCGGGCGAGTCGGCGCGTGCGTCGGAAGGCGTACGCGCCGCTTGTCGTTTGGAATCCCGCCATGAGAATCATGCTTTCGATCGCCTTGCTTTTCTCGGTCGTACCCGCGTGCACGTGCACGGAGGAGCCACCGAAGCTGGAGCGGTCCAAGGCCCCGGTCAAGCTCGACCGCCCCAAGTTCCACCCGCGTCTGCCGAAGAGGGTCACGCCCGACATGGCGCGCACCGACGCGGGTGCGAATCCACAGTAGCGAGGCACGGAGCCGGGCCGGTGCGCGGGCAGCGTCGAGCCCCATCCGAACGTGCTACGATCCGACCATGATCGGGCGCGTGCTCGTGGGCTCGTGGGTGATGCTGATCGCCGCGCTGGCGATCGTTTCGTGCTCTTCGGAGGGAGACGTACCGGTGCAGGCGCAGGGGGGAGCAGGGGGGCAGGGGGAGGGGGGCGCACCGGACTCCGGATGGGACGGTGATGCAGAAGACGTTACTTCGGAACCCGAAGCATCTGCGCCGGTATGCCCCGCCGGATCCTGGGGGACGGTTCCGAACACCGAATGCGACTTGATCGGACAGGACTGTGCGTTGGGCAAGACATGCGCGCCGCTGCAGCAGGGCGGTCAGCCGACGACCCAGTGCATATCTTCGAACAACGGCTTCAAGACGCGCGGCGAGACATGCTCGAAGGCGGCTGACTGTGCCGCCGGGCTCAAGTGCATCTTCGGCTATTGTGGCCCGTACTGCTGCAAGGAAGACCAGGCAGCGATCTGCGGTCCGGGCGGGCTTTGCAACGTGACCGTCGCGGTGGGGACCACGGGGGACTACTTCGTCTACGTGTGCTCCTACCTCAAGCCATGCACCCTGTGGGCGGGGGAGTGTCCAGAGGGACAGGCCTGCCAGGTCATTGCGGAGGACGGCTCCGGGGCGTGCGTGCCGCCGGCGGGGGAGGTCTTCAAGAGCGAGGGCGAGTCGTGCGGGTCGCTCAACGACTGCGGTGACGATCAGATCTGTCTTGGCGCGCTGGCGACGGCGACGTGCCGGTACCTGTGCATGCGATCGAAGCCGCCGTGGTTGGCGGAGATGCCCGTGTCGCCGGTTCCCGGCGAAGGCGGCTGTCCGCAGGGGCAGAAGTGCGCGGCGCTGGCCGACGTCCCGACCTGGCTGGGGGTCTGCAAGCCCTGAAACGCGCTCGCCTCGAGCGCGACGAGCCCTTTTCGTTTGTCCCGGGTGACCGTCGGGGGCATAGGCGAGGAGTGCGCCTCGGTGGGCGCGTCGAAAGGCCGGAAGATGACGACCAAGACCTGTGATGCGATCGTGATTGGCGGCGGGCCCGGCGGGTACGTGTGTGCGATTCGACTCGCGCAGCTCGGCCAGAACGTCGTGTGCGTGGAGAAGGAAGAAGTCGGCGGCGTGTGCCTCAACTGGGGCTGCATCCCGTCCAAGGCGCTGATCTCCACTGCCCACGCGTGGGAGCGCACGCGCGCCGGCGCTGCGATGGGGATCCGGACCGAGGGGGCGACCCTCGACGCCGGGGCGATGCAGGACTGGAAGAACGGCATCGTCAAGAAGCTGACCGGAGGCATTCGCCAGCTCTTCAAGGCCAACAAGGTGCAGCTCGTCATGGGGACGGCGCGGGTCGTCGGACCGACGGCGGTGGAGGTGATGCTGCCGGACGGGACCAAGGAGCAGTACCAGGCAGGCAAGGCGATCGTGGTGGCGACGGGGGCGACGACGGTCGAGATCCCGAGCCTGCCGTTCGACGGCAAGCAGGTGATTCGACCGCGCGAGGCGGTGAGCCTGCGCGAGGTGCCCAAGCGCCTGTGCGTGATCGGTGGCGGCGTGATCGGGATGGAGCTCGGCACGGTGTTCCACAAGCTCGGCAGCGAGCTGACGATCGTGGAAGCGCTCCCGCAGCTCCTGACGGGGATCGATCCCGAGTGCACGCAGGTGGTGGAGCGCAAGCTGACCCGGAGCGGCGCGAAGGTGATGAAGAGTGCCAAGGCGTTGGGCTACGAGAAGCAGTCCGACGGCTCGCTGCTGTTGAAGGTACAGGTGGGGGACAAGACCGAGACGGTGGCATGCGACACGTTGCTGGTTTCGGTGGGGATGCGGCCCAACGGCAAGGCTGTGGGGCTTGTCGAGGTGGGGGTGAAGGTCGACGAGCGGGGGTTCGTGTCGACGGACGCCGAGGGGCGGACGAACGTACGGACGATCTTCGCGATTGGCGACGTGAGCTCGATGCCGATGCTGGCGCACAAGGCTTCGAAGGAAGGCGAGGTCGTGGCGGAGGTGATCGCCGGGCGCAAGGCCGCGAAGGACTGGACGGCGATTCCGGGGGCGATTTTCACAGAGCCGGAGATCGGTTCCGCGGGGCTGACGGCGGATCAGGCGAAGGAGCGGGGCTACGAGGTCGCGGTGGGCAAGTTCCCGTTCGCGGCCCTGGGCAAGGCGATGGCGATCGGGGAGACCGACGGCTTCGTCAAGGTCGTGACCGACAAGAAGACCCGCAGGGTCCTCGGGGTTCACATCGTGGGGCCTTCGGCGACCGATCTGATTTCCGAAGGGATGCTGGCGATCGAGATGGGTGCAGTGGCCGACGATCTGGCGTTGACGATGCACCCGCATCCGACGCTGGGAGAGGCGATGATGGAGGCAGCGGCCCATTCGCTGGGGCACGCGATCCACATGATGAACCGCTGAGGCGCGGCGCGCTCACCTTCTGCCGCGGAATCCCATCATTCCTTGGACCACGCTTTCGCTCTCGCGGGCGACCTCGTCGTCCTGCTGCACCCGGTCCGCGCAGTCCTGGCACATCTTCTTCTTCTTGCCGTCGACTTTCACCGTCACCAGCTCGTCGACCTCGTTGTCGCATTCTTTGCACGTCGGCATGTCCGTTGGCCCTCCTTCGGGGAGTGATATGGTAGTGCGAAGCGAGGGCCACGTGGGTGCTTTACAGCAGCCCGCGTTGCAGGCAGGTTCTCCGGGAGCCTGGCGGGAATCGTCGACGCAGGGGTTTCACATGGGAATCTTCGATCGGATGGGGAAGGTGTTCTCGAGCAACGTCAACTCGCTGCTCGACAAGGCGGAGGATCCGAGGAAGTCGGTCGATCAGCTCATCGAGGAGATGGGCGAGCAGATCCGCAAGGGGCGCCAGGAGGTGGTGAGCGCGCTCGCGGCGGAGAAGCAGCTCAAGCAGAAGGTGGCGGAGCTCGACGCGCAGATCGACAAGTGGCAACACCGTGCGGAGCTTGCGGTCAAGGCGCAGGACGAAGCGCTCGCGCGGGAGGCGTTGCTGCACAAGAAGCGACTGGTGGCGGACCGCGACAAGGCCGAGGCGCTGCGCGCCGAGCAGCGGGGGATTGCCTTGCGGATGAAGGACGACCTGGAGCGCGCGGGGGCGAAGCTCGAGGAGCTCAAGTCGCGCAAGGGCACGATTGTGGCCCGCTACGAGCAAGCTCGAGCGGGGGGAGGCGCGGAGGCGTTGGGGGCGAAGGGGACCGGGCCGACGCCGTTCGACGAGTTCCAGCGCATGGAAGAGAAGATGGAGCGGGCGGAGCTCGAGACCGAGTCGATGCAGGAGGCGAAGGCCGCCCTCGACCCGGGGCAGGCTCGGGGCGGATTGTCCGCAGAGGAGCTCGAGGCGCGTTTCGAGCAGCTCGAGCGAGGCGGCGCATCGGCGGGGGGCAAGCCCGCAGGCGACACCGATGTGGAGGACGAGCTCAAGGCGCTCCGCAAGAAGTTCCGGGTGGGTTGAGGGCTGCGGGGGATCGATGGCCGAACGGATCGTCGTCAGTCTGCGAGCGCGCAGCCGGGGGCGCGAGTCGTCGGGCCCGGGAGCCGGGCTCGACGAGATCCGTTCGCTGCTCAAGCGGGCAGAGGCGATGGGGGCTTCGGTCTGTTCGTGGGGCCCGTCGACCGTGTCCTTCGCATTTGCCGCGGAGGATCTGGAGGACGCGATCGAGTTCGTGGCGGGTGAGGACGCGCAGGGCGCGCGCGAAGCGATCTCGGTCGGCGTCTCGCGTGGAGAGCTCTCGCTTCTGCTCGACTGCCGCGGAGCCGTGGGGCTGGGACGCGGCGCGTCGGTGTCGCGATCTCTGGCGCTCGCCCGGCTCGGGCGCGCGGGAGAGGTGCTGATCGACTCGGAGCTCGCGTCGTCATCGCGCGTGCCCCTGACGACGCAGGGCACTCGGTTGGCGAGAACGGAGGGGCGGGAGCTGCGGGGGGTGCTGCTCGACCTCGAGAGCGGGTTGCGATCCACGGCGGCGGAAGTGGAGTGGCGCGTGCAAGAGCCGTCGTTGCTCGGGCGCGCGACCGAGTTGCGGAAGATGTCCTTTGCACCGGGCTCTCTGGCGGTGGTGCGAGCGGATCCGGGCATGGGAGGAACGCGCTTCCTGCGTGAGTGCGTCGAGTCGGCGGCCGGCCGATGCCTGTTCGTCACAGCAATGGGCTTCTCCTCCGAACCGTTGGGAGCGTTGCGCAGGGCGCTGTCGCGCGATGCTCGGCAGGGCGGTCTGGTGAGTCTGCCGCATGACGAGGGCAGAGTTCTCGCGGCGTTGCTCGACGGCAGCGGGACCGATCCGGCTGCGGCGGCCTATCTGCTCGAGGAGTGGCTCGCTCCCCCGGGGGCGCATGAGCCCGGGCTGGTGGTCGTCGACGATGCGGCCGAAGTCGATGCCTCGACTCTCGATGTGATCGCCTCGTCGATCCTGGGCGCGACGCGTCCGTTCCGCTGCATTGCGCGAATCGACTCCCGGACGCCGCTTCCCCTGCAGTTTGCCCCGTTGCCCCCCGGCCCGGAGACCGTGCTCGGGCCGCTCTCCCGCAGCGACAGCGAGAAGCTGGTGCTTGCGATGATGGGCAAGGTCGAGCCGGGACCGTGGGCGCAGGAGTGGGCCCACCGGGGTGCAGGTGGACCTCTGGCCATCTCCGAAGCGCTGCTCGAGGCGCTCGACTCGGGCGAGCTGACCGCCTCTCAGCAGGGCGTGAAGGTTCGTCAGCGATCGATCCCGCGCGGCAGCGTATTGGACGCGCGAGACTGGATCGCCCATCGATGGGCCCATCTCGACGGCGAATCGCGTGCGCTGTTGTTTGCCGTCGCAGTGCTGGGCGGGGATGCGTCGGTGGAGACGACATCGCTGCTGTTGCAGGCTGCAGCCGATGCGCCGGTGGATGTCGCGCGCATCTCGGAGCGCTTGATCGGCCTGCACTGGCTCGTGGAATCCCAACCCGACAGAATCGCGGTTCCGTCTCGCACCCACGCTGCGGTGATCGGCGAGTGCCTGCCCGACCATCGTCACGCCGCATGGCATCGCGCGGCTTCGATCGTGATCGAGAACTCCGAGTCGGGGGTCGTTCGCGCCGAGGCTGCCCGGCAGGCTGCGCTCGCCGGAGACCGACGCCGAGCGGCTCGCCTGTACGCCGAGGCGGCGCGCATCGCCTCCGATGCGGGGCTCGAGGCGTGCGCGTTGGAGCTGCTGGGTGCGGCGCGCGCAGCGGACCCAGCTCGCGTCCGCGGCGCGGACAGCGCGACTCCCGGTCCCGTTGCGGTGAACCGGACTGCTTCGACGCATCCTCCCATCTCGAACTTCGCGGCAGCTCTGGTTCGCAAGGCCCAGCAGGAGGGGCGTTCCTCCTATCCGCCGATCGAGTCGCCCCTCGCGGAGTCGAGCTCGCCCCCGGCCGTGATTCCGAAGCCACCATCGCTTCCGGACCTCGTGCGCGCTCCGATGGGCGAGCCCACGATCCAGGACGCCGCTCCGGAACCGCGTCTGCCGATGGCATCGATCCTCCCCCCGGAGACCCTGATCAAGGCGCGCCAGGTAGACGAGCTCGCGGCGAGGTTGCCGCTGACTGCCCGGGAGGCCTTGACCAAGAGGGATCTCGAACCCCTCGAGCAGCTCGCTGGAAGCGAGACGATGTCGGGGGACCGGCTGCGCGTGGTGGAGCGGGTCCGTGCGATGGTCGCGATCGACAAGGGGCAAGACCGCGGCGAGGCCCTGCGCGTGCTGCGCGAGGCGTGCAAGCAAGCCTCCGGCTGCGGCCTCATCGAGCAGTCTCGCAGCCACCTGGCTCTCGCCATCGGTCTTGCCGGCACGGGCGCCCGTCTCGATGCGTTGACCGAGGCCCTCGAGGCGCTTGCCCGCGCGAGAGAGGCGAAGAGCTCCATCGCCGAGAAGGCGTGCAAGGCGTTCGTGCGCACCATCTACGAGCGCTCCGGTCAGAAGACGGAAGCCGCCGCCTGGGAGTAGTCGCGGTATCGGAAGTGAAATGGCGTCAGGGGGCTGTCGACCCGCGACCGGGCGTCGCGGATGCGTCGAGTCGCGCGTGTGCAGATCTAGAACGAGTAGCCGATGGTGAACAGGAACCTCGGCAGCGTGCCGCTGACCTTGACCGACGGCTCGCTCGTACCCTTGGTGTCGTCCTTGACCTTGACCCACATCACGCCGCCGCCGCCGCCAATGGTGAAGCCGCTCTTCGCAACGTACTGCCCGCCGATGTCGAGAGCCACGCCGTACAGCGACGAGGATGCGGAGGTCTCGGTCGTCCCCGCGGAGGTTGTCGACTTGTCGGTAACCTTCATGTTCATGTAGACGAGCGACGGTCCGATGAAGAAGCCGTTGGCGCCCCGGTTGCCCGTGTAGAAGTGGTAGCCGAGCTCTCCGCCGAGGTACCGGAAGGAGCTCTCGTTCTTGTCGGAGTTGATGTTCGAGGTTGCGCTCATGGTCCAGAGGCTCGGCACGACGATGATCGCGTGGTGCCTCGCCGGGAGGTACTCGAAGTTCACGCTCCACCGGCCGATGATGATGGAGAGCGGGTTGGCGGTGATGGCGACGTGCTTGAGCTTCGGCAGGGGCTGTCCCTCGTCATCGACCTCGGGAGCCTCGGCGGCGGCCTCGGCGGTGGGCGCGGGCGCCGGGGACGCCGCCTCGGTCGGAGCGGGCGCCGGCGGATCGTTCGCTGCGGCATCATCCGCCATAGCGTCGGGCGCGAAGGCGACGAGCGCTGTTGCGAAAGCAGCGAACGCGAGCACGTGCGACTTCTTCATCTCGTGAGTCCTCCAGGCGATCGGAAAACGTGTCCGTGAGAACGATTCAGCCGAGTTCCTCCCCTGCTACGCGGACGTGAGCGATTCCTTCCGACCGAATTCAAGAACCGCTGTCGAGCTCCCGAAGAATCGTTGCCACCGCTTCGTACATTCCGGCTGGGATTGCATCGCCCTCCTGCAGCGCCGCCAGCGCGCGGGCCACCGGTATGTCCTGAACCACAGGGATCCCGTAGGCGCGCGCCGCGTCCACGATCCTGCGCGCCAGCTCCCCCTCTCCCTTCGCTACCAGCATCGGGGCGTCGTCGTCCTCCTCCCGGTAGCGCAGCGCGCTGGCCAGGCGAGTCGGGTTGACGATGACCACGGTGGCATCGCGCACGGCGTTGACGGTCGCCGCAGCGAGCAGCTCCTGATGGGTCCGCTCTCGGGCGGACTTGAGCTGCGGATCCCCCTCGCTCTCGCGGTGCTCGCGCTGCACATCCTGCCGGGTCATCCGCAGACGAGACAACCAGGTGCGTCGGGTAATCACCAGATCCACGAACCCCAGGGCGAGCACTACCAGCACGGCGTCGCGCACGATCGACCCGGCGATCGACCCGGCGGCGATTGCGGCCGCATGGAGATTGCCCGTGGCGTTCGCGAGGTCGGGGAGGCGATCCTCGATGCGTCGCACCACGAGCCACCCCACAACCACCGCGGTGAGCAGCGCTCGTGCCACGGAGAACGCGCGCTGGGGAGAGAACAGGGACCGGGCGAGCGCCGCAGGGGAGAGCCGATCGAGCTTCGGCGCGATGCGGGCAGGGGCGACGAGCGCGCGGGTCTGCACGGCGCCCACGAGCGCAGCCGCGGCAGCCACGGCGAGCAGCAGGGGTACGCAGAGGGCGACTCCGGCGCGCAGGGCGAAGGTGGCGGAGGGGAGGGAATCGGGGTGGGCGAGGATTCCGACGAGCATGCTCCTGACCGCGGATGCGGAGGCCCGGACGACACCTGGAGTGAGCGAGGCAGCGACCACGAGGGCGACGGCGCCCATCAACGCCGACGACACGGGAGCATCGCCGTCGCGTCGAGCCTGCTCGAGCCTGCGTGGGGTGGGCTCCTCGGTCTTCTCGCTCATGGGAGCAGGGCGCGCAGATCGTCGGCGAGGGTGGCATCGAGCCCCGCAACGAGCCGATGCGCGCCGGCCTCGATCAGCGAGGGGGCATCGTACATCCCCGTGGGCACAGCGACGCAGAGCGCGCCGATGTCGAGCGCGGCGTGCACATCGTACGGCGTGTCGCCCACGATGATCACGGGCAGCGATCCTGTCGGATCGCACCGTGAGACACCGACGCGCAGCACCTCGGCCCGGGTGTCGGCGTCGTCGCCGTAGCCGCCCCGATCGAGGTCGAACAGATCCGCGAGCCCGGCGCTCTGGAGCTTGGCCTGGGCGCCGAGGCGGACGTTGCCGGTGCCGAGCCCGACGATGGCGCCGTGGTCGTGCAGGACGCGGACCGCCTCTCGCACACCGTTCAGGGGCCGGTAGGGGCGTTGGCCGATGCGGGCCCGGAGGGCTTCCACGTAGCGGCCGACGAAGGCCTCGAGCTCGTGGGCCGAGGGGTTGGCAGCGCCGGCCGCGACCAGCATGTCGCGAGCGATCTGGCGATCCGTGCGCCCGGCGAACTCCACGCGTCGATGCAGGCCGTCCTGACCGGTGACGGTGCGGGCGCAGGCGGCCATCGCTTCAACGCCGGCGCTGGGGCCGCTGGTCGGACCGGTCAGCAGCGTGCCGTCGATGTCGAAGAGCACGACGCAAACAAGGCGGGCAGGGGATTGCACGGGGGAAGAGCTAGCGCACATGCCGGGGTAGGGGGCAAGCGGATCAGCGCCAACGGCGCAATCGCCTGGGCCAGACCGGGCGACAGAGGACCGTATCCTGACGGCTCACAGCCGGGGCAGTGGAGTTGGTGTCAGAGCCCCAGCGCGCCGCGCAGGTGGTCCGGGCACAGGGCGCCAGGATCTCCCGTCTCTTCCCGGAGCTTCCCGCACGCCTCGCACGTTGCGGCGTCATCCAGGGCGCTTCCGATCCGCGAGCGCTCGATCTCGGCGCGCAGACGCTCCGTCGTGCTCTCCGGGCGATGCCTAGCGGGATCCCACGACGGGTTGGAGCGCAGCGCACGAACGCCCTGCGCGACGACCTTCTTCTGCTGGCGTCGGCTCACGGGACGAGGCTACCACGATCGTGGCGCGCGGATGCCTCATGCCGCAGAGGCGGGGCGCTCGAGCAAGGAACGCGCGAGATCGAGCAGCACTGTCGAGTCGACCGGCTTGTGTATGCCGCGCGGGCCGAGCGACTCGAAGAACTCCCGTGCGGCCTCGTCCGTCGCCGCGCCGGTGAAGTAGATCGTGCGCGTCGCGAGTTCCGGCGCCGTCTTCGCGATCTCCTTGGCGAAACGCTGCCCACCGCCGTCGGGCATCATGATGTCGCACAGCACGACGTCGAAACGCCGGGGCGTGGACGCGAGCCGCTCCAGCGCCGCCGCAACGCCGTCCACGACGGTGACATCGAACGACGGACCCAGCTGCCGGGAGAGCGCGTCGCGCACCTCCGCCTCGTCATCGACGAGCAGCAACGAGAGCTTCCGTTCCGCCGCAGGGTCTTGTTGCGCGGCACCGTCGGACGTCGGGGGCTGGCTCACGCCGAGGGTGAGGCGCATGGTGGTGCCGCGCGAAGACGTGGAAGCCACGCTCAAGTCCCCGCGCTGCGACTTCATCAGACCGCGCGAGACCGACAGCCCGAGCCCGGTACCTTTGCCGAACGGCTTGGTCGTCACGAACGGTTCGAACACGCGGCCGCGGATCTCCTTGGGGATTCCAGGACCGTCGTCGGACACGTCGATGATGACCTGTTCGCCCTTCGTCGCTGCCGCGACCTCCAGCCGCCCCGCCCCGGCCTCGACCGAGTGCAACGCGTTGACGATGAGGTTGAGCAGCACCTGCTCGAGCATGGTGGCCTCGCCCAGCACCCATAGCCCGGGGTTCACGTGGAGCAGGATTTCGGCCTCGTTCGGGCACGCGACGCAGGCGGCGTCGATGGCCTTGCGGACGACGGGAAGGAGCTCGACGGGGCGAAGCTCGGCGGAGACCGGGCTGCGTGCGACACGACCCGCGTCCACGAGCTGACGGACGATGCGCGAGACACGTCGGACCGCGTGGGCAGACTCCTCTAGGCAGGCAGCGGTGTCGGAGGGCGGCTTGCCCTCGGCGCTCATCCGCTGCTGAAGGTACTCGAGGTTGGCAAGCAGCACGGTGGCAGGGTTGTTGATCTCGTGGGCGACGCCGGCGGCGAGGCGACCGACGGCCGCGAGGCGTTCCGCGTGTTCGAGCGCAGTCTGGGCCGCCGTGAGCTGATTGGAGCGTCGCTCCACCTCGAGTTCCAGCTCCCGCGTGATGGTGTCGAGCGTGCGCGCCTGCTCGACGAAACGTCCGATCTTCGAGCCTCCCGCAGCGGTGACTGCGACCATGAGTCCGAGGGACAGCAACGGTGGGGCCGCCACCCACCCGGTGACCACGAGCGCGTCGAAGGCCACCGCGAGCATCAACGCCAGGAGTCCCGCGCAGTGCGAGATGGCTTCGGCCTTGCCGCGCAGCGCATCGCGAACGAACGAGACCAGGGCCGGGATCAGCGGGACGGAGCAGAGCCCCAACGCGACGAGCTCGCGCGGCGCGGAGCTCGTGACAGCGTAGGTGGTCTCGAGCCACTCGACGTAGCGGTACTCTACGGCATCAGCGACGAGGATCCCCGGGGCGAAGGTCAGCAGCGCGACCGCGGCTCCCGCGGCCGCGAAGGCGACCTCGCGCGCTCGGGGCCGACGGCCTTCCCGGGCGGCCAGGTAGAACAGCCATCCAGGGCCGTGAAGTGCGAGCGCTGCAAGGCTGAATCGGGAGGCCCAGACCACCGTTTCCTCGGGCAGACGGAGCGTAGCCGCCGCATCGAACAGGGCGTGGAAGCCCGCCGTGATGGCGAGAAACGAAAGCCACCGGAGCTCTTGCCATCCAGGGGCACGCGCGACCCGCCAGCCGAACGCCGCGAGGGCGAAACCGAGCGTGGCGATGGCGATGGCGAGAGCTGCCGGGAGTGTCAACGGGGTAAAACCTCGGAAGGTCCTTGGGGAAGAGCCTCCGGTATCCTAGCGAATCTGGAGCGGGATCGTCACCCGAATCATTCTCGAGACAACGGGGCAACCCGCGTGACTGGCGCGAAACGGCGGTCGCGCGTGCCCCGGCGCGAAGAGCCCCGCGGGGCCCGCGTGCGGTCGCTTTCGTTTTGTCCGTGAATTGCCGAGGCATGCTGTCTACGATGGTAATCGACGAAAGCCGCCTCATGACGCGCTCCGAAGAACCGGGTTGGATCTCGCTCCTCGACACCACGAAGATGGAGGAGCGCCTGTGCGCGCTGCGCATGGGCATCTGCGCCGCGGGCCTGCTCGCGTTGCTCATCGCCTCGGGCACCAACGTCATCGCGGGGCGCACCGCCGTGATCGGATTCGCTCTGGTGGCGATCGATGCCGCCGTGACCGGTCTCGTCTGGGGCGTGGCGCGTAGCAAGCAGCTCAAGCCGCTCTGGTGGTACGCGCAGAACACGGTGGACGTGACAGTCGTCTCCGCACTCCTCGCTGCCGTGGTCAGCGAGCCTGCGCCGAGCTCGCCCGCCGCCGCCGTGGCGGCTTCCGGATACCTCGTGCTGATCTTCGCCGCGTCGATCCGTCTCCACGCGATTTCGTCGATCTACGCCACGGTGCTGTCGATGGCCCAGGTCGTCGCGATCGCCGTGTGGGCCAACCTGTCCGGCACTGCCGCCCGAGCCGCCGCCGTGCAGGAGATGGCGCGCGCTCCGATGGTGATCCTCTGGTTGATCTCACTGGCGATGGTCGGGGGAATCGCTGCGATGATGACCTGGCGGACGAGGCGTGCGCTGGCGGCGCTTCAGGAGGCGGATCGACGCCAGACTCGTGCGCTGCAGCTCGTGCGCGATGGGCTGGTCATGTGCGACGCGGAGCAACGGGTCGTGGAGGTGAACGCCTCGGCGGTGGATCTGTTGCACCTTCCCAGGACCAACCTCGTGGGGCTGCACGCCGCGGCGGCCATGCCGCCCGCCATCGCGACGGCGCTGCACGAGGCGTGGGACGAGATCCTCGTTGGCGGAGCCTGGGTTCGCGACGACGTCCAAATCACGGCGTCCGACGGCACGCGCGTATGGCTCAGCGTCTGCGGCCAGAGGATCCTGTATCAGGACCAACCCGTGGTGCAGCTCGCCTTCCACGACGTCTCGGCGGAGCACGAGCTGCGCGATGGCTCCGCGCAGAACGACAAGTTCCAGGCGCTTGTCGCATTGACGACCGGCGTGGCCCACGAGTTCAACAACGTCCTCGCTACCATCGAGGCGTCGTCGTTCATCCTCTCCGAAGCCGTCTCGAAGTCCTCCGCCGAGTACACCGAAGTCGAAGCGATCCGCTCCGCCACCGCCCGCGCCACGCGTTTCGTCTCCGAGTTGCTCGACATCGCGGACATGCGCGCTCCCGCTGCACGAACCCTCGACCTCGCTGCACTCATCCGCAAGGTCACCCAGTCCCACGACGTCCAAGGAAGCCCCGTGCTCCTCGAGCTCCACCTGCCCGAAAAGCTGCCCGCCGTGCGTGGCGACGAAGGACAGCTCGAGCGAGCGCTGGACAACCTGATCTCCTACGGTTACCGCGCCATGCTCGACGGCGGCACCCTCACGGTCGAGGCGCGCGAGCGCACGATCGCTGCCGGCCATGCCAGGCTCGCTCCGGGCCGCTACGTGGAGATCAAGACGCGCGACACCGGACTGGGCATGCCGTCTGACGTCACCGCGCACGCGTTCGACGTCCTGTCGCAGCCCGACATCAGCACCGACGCAACCGGAGCAGTGCGACTTGCGACCGCGCGAGCGACGGTGGAGCGGCATGGCGGAACGATCCGCATCGAGTCCTCGGTCGGGCATGGAACGAGCTTCGAGGTCCTGCTCCCCGCTTCTCCGGTGACGGAGCCCGAGCGCGCGTCCGAGCCTTCGCCCGGGACCCGCAAGACCACCACGCGCAGGCTGCTGGTCGTGGACGACGAGCCGGCCAACCGGACTTCTCTGGCGAGGCTGCTCTCGTTCCGAGGCTACGAGGTGCTGCTCGCCGAAGACGGGATGGCCGCGATCCGGCTGGTCGAAGAACAGGGTGATCGGATCGACCTGGTGCTCCTCGACCTGCTCATGCCCGAGATGAACGGCAAGGAAGTGCTCACGGCGCTTCGGGAACGGTGCCCCAACCTCAAGATCCTCCTCGTCACCGGCTACGCGGAACAGGCGCTCGTGCAGGAGGCGCTCGACCTCGGCGCTGTGGGCGTCACCTACAAGCCCTTCGACGTCCCTGCGTTGCTCGAGCAGGTCCAGCAGCTCACCCAGAACTGAGACCGTCTTCCCCGGCTCTCCGCAGCCGTCCCCCTTGCCTCGCATCGCCCGCTCGCGTATGCACGTCGGGTCGCTGGAGTGCCTGCGAGGGCCTCGAGGGAAGCCGGTGTGAGACCGGCGCGGTGCCGCCGCTGTAACCGGGGACGCCTCGACCACGAAGCCACTGGCGCAAGCCGGGAAGGCGGTCGATGCGGATGATCCGGGAGCCAGAAGACCTGCTCCAGCGATCCCGTCGGCCCTCGCCGTGCTCGGTGCCCGGTGCGGACCGCGGGAGGCCGACCCCCCCGGCGTGCGACGCTCACGCGTGGAGGCCCATGAAGCCCGCTCCGCATCCGTCTCTGCGAACCCGATCCCTCTGGCGCCAGGCCCTGATCGCCTCTGTCTCCGCCGTGTGCGCGGCGTGCTCCTTGGAGCCCGCGGACACGGAGCCCGCCCTGACGTGCGGTCCTGGATTCGCCACCGCGGTCGTGTCCGCGACCTACGGCCCCAACTCCGGCTTCGGGCAGACCGCCATGCCGTCCATCGTCCTCGGGCCTCCGAAGGGGGCCGGCACGCTCGCGGGCTCCACCGACGTCCTTTCGCTCGGAGCCGGCGGAGAGATTGTGGTGGGCTTCTCCGGCAGCGGCATCGAGGACGGCCCTGGCGCCGACTTCATCGTCTTCGAAAACGCGTTCTTCGCAGGCGGCGATTCCACACTCCCCTTTGCCGAGCCCGGCGAGGTCAGCGTCAGCGACGACGGCGTCGCATGGAGGGCCTTCCCGTGCGACGCGGAGGTGCCGCCGTTCGAGGGATGCGCGGGCACGCATCCGGTGCTTTCGAGCCCTGACAACGGCATCCCTGCGCTCGATCCAGCGGTCAGCGGAGGTGAGGCTTTCGACCTCGCGCAGGTGGGCCTCGCCCGGGCGCGCTTCGTTCGCATCCGCGACGCGGGCAACGCAGCGGCTCCGCCCTCCGCAGGTTTCGACCTCGACGCCGTCGGCGTGATCCACGCTTCGTGTCCCTGAGAAGGTCGCGAGGATGGCGAAGCTCGATGCCCTGTCGGCTCACCTCGTCGCGCTCACTGCGGCGCTCTCGTTGGCGTTCCCTGCCAGCGCGCAGGAGCCGTCCGCCCCCATCGAGGTCGTGGTCCAAGGTGAGCGGCACCGCCCTCCGGTACCCGCCAAGGACCGCTCCGTCGCGGGCTCGGTGGTGCGCGGCGATCGGCTGCGAGCCGCGGGATTGCAGGCTGCGGACGTCCTGCGCACGCAGCCTGGCCTGGGCGTGGTGGAGACGGGGGGGCAGGGCGCGCTGGCAACGGCGAGCATCCGTGGGGCGACTTCGGCGCAGACGCCGGTCTACCTTGCGGGGATCCGTCTCAACGACGACGTCGCCGGCACCGCGGACTTGTCCCTGGTGCCGTTGTGGCTCATCGATCGCGTGGAAATCTACCGGGGAAATGCCCCTATCGAGGCCGATCAGCTCGGCATCGGCGGCGCCATCTTCTTCGAGCCTCGCCGTCCCGGCAGGCCCGGAGCCGGCGCCGGTACCACGATCGGTTCGTTCGGCACACGAAGCATCTGGGCCGACGCCAGTACCGGCGCTCCACACGCCTCGGCGCTCGTCGGCGTCCGGCTCGACAGCGCCCGCAACGACTACTCGTTCCTCGACGATCGCGGCACGCGGTTCGATCCGGGAGACGATCTCGTGCGCACGCGGACCAACTCCGACGTGCACTCCATGGACTTCTGGACGATCGGCTCTGCGCGCCTGGGACCGGGCTGGTCCGCGGAGATGGTGGTCAACGCGGTCGGCAGGGAGCAGGGCGTCCCCGGGCTGCTGCTGCTGCCGACCCGTGCCGCGCGCGCCGATCTGCAGCGCAGCATCCTCGGTGGGCGCCTGCGCGCCCCGTGCGGCCGCGACGACCGCTGCCGGATCGAGGTCTCGTCGTCGGCGCTCGTGGCGCGCTCCACTCTGCACGACCCCGACCTCGAGCTCGCGCTGGGGGCCGCGCGAGTTGACAACGCCGGCCAGCGCACCGAACACGGCCTCTCGGCGAGGATCGACCTGTCCGATGCGGTGACGATCTCCCCGTCCGCGAGCGCTTCGCTCGAAGGGTTGCGGGTGACCGCGATCGGGGCCAGCGGTCTGTATGCGACAAGGACACGATCGAGGCTGGCGTCGGGCGTGGAGTGGCGCGCGGGGGATCTCACCACCTTCAGGGCACTGGGGAGCGCGGAGTGCCACGGGACGTCGAGCGACGGCTGGTCCTTCTGCGATCGCCTCGAACCCTCAGGGCGCATCGGTGTGCAGCTCGGAAGGCGGCGCGTGGTGGGGCTGGCGAACGCGAGCCGATACGCGCGCGTTCCCACGCTCGGTGAGCTCTACGGGACTTCGGGGTTGGTGCGCGGCAATCCGCAGCTCGTACCGGAGGAGGGGCTCGGGGTGGACGCCGGCATTCGGGTCGCCTCGGGGCGCTGGAGAGGTGTGCGCGGTGCATGGTTCGACCTCTTCGCCTTCGCACGCTGGTCCGATCAGCTCGTCGCGTGGCGTCGATCCGGGCTCGGCTACATCCGTCCCTACAACGTCGGGTCGACTCGCGTGACGGGCCTCGAAGGGCTCGCCGCGATCGAGCCTGCAGCGTGGTTGCGCACCGAGGTGGCGACGACCGTGATGGACCCGCGGGACACCACCTCCGGAAGGATGCCGGCCAATGACCTGCTCCCCTTCCGCTCCAGGCTCGTGATTTCCCCGGCGCTCGAGTGCAGAACTTCGCGGTGGCGGAGCGCGGGAATCACGCGGGCGAGCGCCCTGGTGCGCTGGACCTGGCAATCCAGCCGCTATGCCGACGAAGCGGGGCTCGTGGTGATTCCCTCGCAAGGCTCCCTGGACCTCGAGTCCGAAGTGCGGCTCTTGTCGGAGCGCCTCGCCATTCGCGCGAGGCTCGCGAACCTCCTGGACCGGCGTCGCTTCGACGTGATCGGCTACGCTCTCCCGGGCCGCTCCCTGTACGCAACGATGGAGGCGAGATGGTAGCTCTCACGCGGTTGCTCCCTGTGCTTGCGGCCATCCTCATCCCCGCGTGCAACGTCCCCGCGCCCCCGGGATCGAGCGGAGGAGTCTCTCTGCAGAGTACTCCTTGTGGACGCGGTGTCGCGGTCGTGAGCAGCGGAAGCGATTACGCGTCGACCAATGTCTCCCTCGCCAACCTCGACGGGGTCGGCGTGTCGCCCTCCTTCCTGTCGAGCGCTGCGGTGCCTGCGGGAGCGAGCGCAGCGTTCTCCGGAGACGTCGTGGCTCCCCTGCAGACTCCCCCCTCCGGCAACGTCGTGCTGATCGATCGTCAGAACGGCACGATCACCTGGGCGGACCCCGCTTCCGCAACGGTCCGCGCCCAGCTCTCGCTGCTGGACGGCCTGCCCGCCAATCCCCACGACTACGTTGAGGTCTCCGCCGACAAGGCTTACGTGTCCCGATACGGCGCGGGCGATCTCGCCGTCCTCGACCTGCGGTCCTTCGCGTGGACCTCCTCGGTCCCTCTCCCCGCCGACACCGGATTGCGCCCCTCGCCGGACCGGATGCTCCTCGCAGGCAGTCGCGCCATCGTCGCGCTGCAGCTCTTCGATGCCGCGTTCGTCAAGGCGGGCGACGGCCGGCTCGTCGGGATCGACACGGCATCGGACGCGATCGCGTGGTCGGTGGAGCTGGCGGGACTGGCGAACTGCGGGGGGCTCGCGATGGCCCCCGATTCCCAGCGGATCGCGGTGACCTGCACCGGCGTGTTTCCCGGCTCGACCGCCACGGACCCCGAGCAGATGAAGCGCAGCGCGGTGGTGTGGATGGACCTGTCCGGAGGCGTTCCCAAGGAGTTGAGGCGGTACGACGTCGCGTCGGCGTTGGGACGCCCGGTGGGGTGGACCGTGGGATTCGCTTCCAACGCGAGCGTCGTGGGGCGAGTGGTAGGGGATCTGGAATCGGGGAGCCGCGACGCGGCCTTCTCCCTCGACCTGGAGAGCGGCGAAGTGAAGGTTCTGGCCGAGTCCGCGGCGTACTCGCTGGGCGACGTGCGTTGCGCAACGGCGTGCGGCAAGCCGTGTCTGATGGCCGACGCGGAGACGGGAGTGCTGCGTCGCTGGAGCGCCGG
Organism: uncultured Polyangiaceae bacterium; assembly: GCA_964393505.1. GTDB lineage: Bacteria > Myxococcota_A > Polyangia > Polyangiales > Polyangiaceae > JACRCQ01. The sequence goes on along the minus strand of CAYMUE010000001.1, from coordinate 67,017 downwards.
AGCAGGCACGGGCCTGATGGAGCTGGAGCCGTCGCGCGTGGACACGACGGTGGGCCTGCCTCCTCGGTATCTCGGCGGGTTCTGACCGCGCACGCAGGTGCGTGGACGGGCGCGCCCGCCGTCGGAGATGCGACGGTTTGTGTCGTTCATGCATCGCGCCCCGCTCAGCGTCGTGGACGACCCGGCACCGGAGGTGCGGCGGTGCGACCGTCTTCCGGCCAGGCGTGCTTGGGGTACTTCCTGCACAGCTCCTTGCGGACGCCCGGGTAGGTGCGCTCCCAGAACCCCGCGAGATCACGCGTGACCTGCACCGCGCGTTGATTCGGCGCCAGCAGATGGATCACGAGCGGCAGTCGGCCGCGGGCGATGCTCGGGCCGGAGGCAGAGCCGAAGAAGTCTTGCAGCCGCGACTCGACCCAGGGGTCCACGCCCGGCTCGTAGTGGATGCGCAAGGCTCTTCCCCCCGGCAGCGACACGCGCTCCGGTGCGCAGGACTCGATGACCTGGCGCTCGGCTGCAGACCACAGGCCCTTCAAGGCGCCGAGGATCCGCGCCTGCCGAAGCTCCGCGAAGCTGGTGATCCCCTCGCACGCCGCGCGCAGCGCCAGCCGTACTGCATCGGACGCAGGGGCCACGACTCCAGCCTCGGGAACGTGTGCAGCAACGACCCTCGCACGCTCCAGCCAGCGCTCCAGCTCACCGTCGGGTGCGAGCGTGTGGACGCCGAGGCTCTCGGCCTGCTGCGCCAGCATGGCCGAGGCTTCCGGAGAGGCGATCCCCACGGAACGCGACTCCTCGAGCACGAGCGATCCGTACTCGAGCCGTTCGACGGTCTCGACACGCTCGCGCTGGGGATTCCAGAGGGCAGAGGAGCTGCTGCGCACAACGTCGGGGAACAGGTCGAGCAGCCAGTCGGGCCGGATTGCGCTCGCCGTGCGCACGATCACGCGACGCCCTCGCGACTCCCTGCGCTCCTCGGCATCCACCGCCACGAGGTACTCCGCATCGCGCACCGCGCTGGAGTCGTCGAGAGTTGCCGCGCCCCCCGCGGCGAGCCCCAGCTCCCGTCCGCGGATCCGCTTCGCGACCCGATCCGGATAGCCGGCCAGCACGCTGAGCAGCAGCGCACTCTCCGCGTCGCACGAAGCGGTGGTCTTCGATTCGGCGGGACGTCCACCTCGTGCGAGCTGCTTGCGCGAGCGTTCCACGGAGCGCGCCGCGCCCGCGTCGATTCCCGCCCAGCGCAGCCGATCGGCGTCGAAGCCCGCCGCCTGGGCTTCGTGGAGCAGCTCGAGAGCGTCGAGCAGATCCGACGACGATGCGGCGAGATCCCGCGGCGCGGCGGGTCCCGGCTGCCGGGATTGCATGCGACGCTCGAGGGACAGGTCCCGCTCGCCGAGCAGCGCCGCCATCGTGCACGCGTCCTCGAACACCCCGCGTCGCGCCCCCTCCACGAGCATCCTTCCGAGCCGCGGATGGATCGGGTAGCGAAGCATCTCGCTCCCCATCCCCGTGAGCTGCCCCTCGACGTCGATCGCTCCGAGCGCGCGCAACAGGGCTTCGGCTGACGCGAGGGCGGACGGTTCGGGGGCCTCGAACCAGGGAAAGGCCGACGGGTCGCGGACACCGCTTGAGCGCAGCACCAGGAGCGTGTCGGCCAGATCCGAGCGCCGGATCTCGGGCAGCTCGTGCTCGGGGCGTGCGTCGAAGTCCCGTCGCGCGTACAGGCGAATGCAGCGTCCCGGGCGCAGCCGCCCGGCACGTCCCGCACGCTGCGTCGCCGACGCCCGACTGATCGGCGACACGCGCAGCGTCGGAAGCCCGGACCAGGGAGCCTGGCCTGCGACGCGAGCCAGGCCCGAGTCCACGACCGCGACCACGCCCTCGACGGTGACCGAGGTCTCCGCGACGTTGGTGGAGAGCACGATCTTGCGACGGTCCGATCGCGCGATCGCGCGGTCCTGCTCGGCCAGGGGCAGGTCGCCGTGGAGCATGGCCAGCTCCACTCCAGCCGCGTCTGCCAACGGGGCAAGCATCTCTCGCGCCTTGCGGATCTCCGCGGCTCCGGGCAGGAACACCAGCACGTCGCCGTCTGTCCCCTCGGCCAGCAACGTCCGCACCGCCGAGGTGACCTTCGACTCGAGTCGGCGATCGTCCGGCTCGTCGGAGAAGTCGATTCGTGTGTCGAATCTTCTCCCCTCGGACTTCACGATCGGACAATCGCCGAGGAACGCGGAGATGGGCGCGGGGTCGAGCGTGGCGGACATGACCACGACGCGCAGGTCGGGCCGCTCCCTCTGCTGGAGACGTCGCAGCAGCGCGAGCGCGAGATCCGTCTGCAGGTGACGCTCGTGGAACTCGTCGAGGATCGCGACCGAGACTCCGTCGAGTCGCGGCGAGGAGACCAGCCTGCGCGTGAGGATCCCTTCGGTCAGGAAGCGCACGCGCGTTCGCTCGGAGGAGACGTCCTCGAACCGGACCTGGTAGCCGATCGACTCGCCCACGCGCTCGCCCCGCTCCGCCGCCACGCGACGTGCGGCGAGCCGTGCGGCGATGCGCCGGGGCTCGAGCACCACGATGTCGCCCTGCTGCGCGAACCCCGCATCGAGCAGCGCTGCGGGCACACGGGTCGTCTTGCCCGCGCCGGGAGGAGCTTCGAGCACCAGACACGGATGCTGCCGGAGGCTGTCGGCGATCGTCCGCAGAAGCGGGTCGATGGGGAGCGGCTCGCAGCCGGGCATCAGCCCTTCTTCGGCTGCTTGAGCCACTGGTCGAGCCAGCCGAGGACGGTCTCATGCCACAGGATGCTGTTGGCCGGTTTCAGGACCCAGTGGTTCTCATCGGGGAACCACAGGAGCTTGGAGGGGATCCCCTTGCGCTGCAGCGCGGTGAACACCGACATGCCCTGGGTGTCCACCACGCGGTAGTCGAGGGCGCCGTGGATCACGAGCGTGGGGGTCTTCCAGTTCTTCACCAGCTCGATCGGGTTGTGCTTCTTGTACCCCTCGGGGTTCTCCCACGGCGTGCCGCCATGCTCCCACTCCGGGAACCAGAGCTCCTCGGTGTCGAAGTACGCCATGCGCTCGTCGAGATTGCCGGAGTGCGCGACCAGACACTTGAATCGATCGGTGTTGCCCGCGATCCAGTTGATCATGAACCCGCCGTACGACGCACCCAGCGCGCACGCTCGATCTCCGTCGATCCACGGGTACTTCGCCACCGCCGCATCGAGCCCCTTCATCAGGTCCTCGTACGGCGCTCCGCCCCAGTCGTGGTTGATCGCGTCCTGGAACGCCTGCCCGTATCCCGTCGATCCGTGGAAGTCGATCACCACCGCCGCGTAGCCTGCACCCGCGTACGTCTGCGGGTTCCACCGGTAGTGCCAGTCGTTGGCCATCGAACCCTGCGGCCCGCCGTGCACCAGGAACGCCAGCGGGTACTTCTTCGTGGCGTCGAAGTCCACCGGCTTCACCACGTACCCGTAGACCGTGTCGTCCTTTGCCCCCTTGAACGTGAACTGCTCGTAGCTGCCCAGCCGGATCTGCTCCATCCGTTCCCGGTTCAGCTCCGTCAGACGCTTCTCACGCCCGCCGTCCGCCACCCAGAAGTCCGCCGGCGATCCCAGCGTCTCCCGCAGGAAGACCACGCCTTGCCCCGTGTCCATCGGGGAGTCGTTGTGCCCTTCCTTTGCCACCGTCTGCACCTTGCCCGTGCGCAGATCCGCCGAGAAGATCGAGTGCTGCCCCAGGTCGTAGCCCGCCAGCAGCACCTTGTCCCCCAGTCGGTTGAACGTCACCGTGTTCGGCGTCCGATCCCAGTCCTCCAGCAGGTACTTCTTCTCCCCCGAGCGAACGTCGTACACCGCGAGGCGCTGCTTGTCCGCTTCGTAGCCCGGACGCTTCATCGACAGCCACACGAGCGTGCGCCCGTCGGGCGAGAACACCGGCTGCTGATCGCGTGCGGCATTGTCCTGCGACAGATTCCGCGGCGGCGCCGATCCGTCGGTCGGCACCAACCACACGTCTTCGTTGGTGGACCACGCCGCCTGGCTCCCCATCGGCGCCTTGAACGTGAGCGCGAGCCACTTGCCGTCCGGCGACAGCGAGAACTCCTCCACACCCCCGAACGGACGCGTCGGACCGTCGGCCGCGATGCCACGCATCAGATCGATGGGCTTGCCCCCGCGCGCCATCGCGAACAGGTGGTTGCGCTTGCCGTTGGACCACGTGTCCCAGTGGCGGAAGGGCAGCGAGTCGAACACCCTGCCGGTGGCCTTGCGCCCCGCGATCTCCTTGTCGCGCTTCGCGGTGCACTCGAGGTCCGCGCAGTCCACGAACACCTCGGCGCTGAAGACGAAGAGCTTTCCGTCCCGCGACACGCGCAGGTTCTCCACGTCCACCGGCAACTCCGACACGCTCTCCGCTTCGCCCCCGTCGATGTCGATCGTGTGAATCTGACTCGAGCCTCCTCGGCTCGACAGGAAGACCACCGTGCGCTCTCCCGCCCACTGCGCGCCGTAGTCCGGTGCCGGGTGCGAGGTCAGCCGCCGCAGCCCCGTGCCGTTCGACTTGACCAGCCACAGATCCTTGCGCCCCTTGTTCCCCTCCAGATCCGTCGTGCGCAACGTGAACACGATGTTGCGCCCGTCCGGTGAAATCACTGGCTCCGACGCGCGGTCGAGGGTCACCAGGTCGTGGACGTTGAGGGGATGGGTCTCGGCCGCGCGGATGGCCTTGGGCTCGGCGCAGAAGACCGGGAACAGGGGAAGGGCCGCCAGGAAGTGGATCGTGCGCACGCTGGTTCTCCGGGCTGGAAATAGGGCGCGGATGCTACGACAGACCGCGAGGCGGGCCAACCCGCCTCCGCCATCATCGTCCGCACGCTCCTCCAAGACCGGTTTTGCGACACGTAGCGACACGACGATCTGCCCTGCGATTCACCCCTCGAGCGATCGCTCCGCGCGTCGTCGTGGGGCGCCCCGACGCTCCCGCGTGGGGAGGCCTGCCCGCCTTGAGTGGGGCCCGCTTCTGCGGTAGGACCGGCGAGCAGCACCCAACTCACACGAGAGGTCGAATCATGGCTAGGAAAGTCCTGCTTGCGACGGAGAAGGCCTTTGCGAAGACCGCGCGCGACGAAGTGATCGCGATCCTGAAAGGGGCCGGATACGAGGTGCCGGTGCTCGAGAACTACAAGAACAAGAGCGACCTCATCGCGGCTGTCGCCGATGTCGACGCGATGATCATCCGCAGCGACGTGGTGGATGCGGAGGTGCTCGCCGCAGCGAAGAACCTCAAGCTCGTGGTGCGCGCCGGCGCCGGCTACGACAACATCGACTGCAAGGGCGCTCGCGAGAAGGGCGTCGATGCCATGAACACCCCCGGCCAGAACTCCAACGCCGTAGCCGAGCTCGCCCTCGGCATGATGATCTACATGGCCAGAGGCAAGTTCGGCGGCAAGAGCGGCACCGAGCTCAAGGGCAAGCGCCTCGGCATTCACGCCATCGGCGCGGTCGGACGCGGCGTCGCTGCCATCGCCAAGGGCGGCTTCGGAATGACCGTCAAGGCGTTCGACGTGATCCCAGCGGATCAGATCCGGGCTGCTGGCGCCGAGCCGGTGGAGACGCTCGAGGATCTGTACAGCGGCTCCGACTACGTTTCGCTGCACATCCCCGCCACCGCGCAGACCAAGAAGTCGATCGGCTTCCGCCTTCTGAACATGATGCCGAAGGGCGCGTGTCTGATCAACACGGCGCGCAAGGAGGTCATCGACGAGGCAGGGCTGCTCGAAGCCCTCGAGAAGCGTCCCGACCTCAAGTACGCCACCGACATCGAGCCCGAGGCTGCCACACTCGCGGTCATCAAGGAGAAGTTCGGCGACCGCGTGTTCTGCACCCCCAAGAAGCTCGGCGCCCAGACCGAAGAGGCCAACGTCAACGCCGGCCTCGCCGCCGCCAGGCAGATCGTCGCCTACTTCGAACAGGGCGTGAAGAAGTTCATCGTCAATCCCTGACCCCCCACGCCCCTCCGTCCCCTCCCCAATCACCGGCCCTCCGCTAGTCCCACGGATTCGACTTGTCGAGCGTCCGGATTCGATCGCGCGCAGTCCCGGGCTCCGTCGGCTCCTTCTTCTTGGCCGTTGCCGCAGGACGCGGCGTCTTCGAGTGCGTCGCCTGCCCCGCAACCGCCGGCTGTTGATGCGCACCTCCGGCCGTTGCCCCACCCGTCGGCGCCCCCGGCAGCAGAGGCTCCTCGCGCCCCCCGGCACTCGCCTCGGCGCGCGAGGACTGCACCGGTTCCGGAGCCGAAGACGCCGCTGTCGACTGCGGCGTTGCGCTTGCCGACGACGGTGCAGTCAAAGCCGAATCGTCCGACGGCGTGGAGCCGCCGCGCAGCAGGGAAATCACGATCAGTGTCAGGACGCCGATCGCGACACCACCGATCGCGATTGCGAGTCCGAGCTTGCGTCGCCGTCGCCCTGCCGCGAGCGCCAACTCGAAGTCATCGGGCATCGCCTCGGCGACCGCCGGCGGGGGCATCGGTCTCACTTCCGAGGCGGTGAGAGTGAGCGGCGCTGCGGTGTCCGCGAGGGGATCGGGGAATCGCCCGGAGGTGGAGAGGGATTGCGGCCCGGTGTCGGTGTCCTTGGGACGACGATTGACCTTCGCGATGCGCTGCTCGACCCAGGCGGAGGCGGTGGCGCGCTCCTCGCGGAAACGCGATGTGACGAAGGCTGCGATCTCCCGGGTGCCGAGATTCGGTCCGATGTCCCGCAGCAGCGCCTCAAGCTCGTCGTGCAGCGCCAGCGCCGTCGGCGGTCTGTCGTCGGGACGCAGCGACAACGCCTTCATGCAGATCGCCTCGAGGCGCGGATGGACGTCGTCTGCGTAAGCGCTCGGCACTGGAACCTCGCCGCGCAGCAGCCGGAGCAACGCCCTGCCGGGAGCTTCCTCGCGCCACAACGGCTGCCCGGTGGCGATGAACCACAGCACCGACCCCACGGCGTAGATGTCCGCGCGCCGATCCACGCGGTTGCCCAGCAGGTGCTCCGGCGAGACGTATTCCACCTTCCCACGGGTCATCCCTTCGCCCGTCTCGGTGACCGTGATCGTCGCCTTCGCAATCCCGAAGTCGAGCACCTTCACTTCGCCGCCGTACGTCACGAAGATGTTCTGCGGCGACACGTCGCGGTGGACGAGCGCCAGCGGCTTGCCGTCGAAGTCCCGCACCTCGTGCGCGTAGTGCAGCCCCTGCAGCGCTTCGGCCACGATCCGCAGCAAAATCGGCACGTCCTCCACGCGCCGCTCCCCCGTGCACTTGCGGAGGATCGACGAGAGCGGCTGCCCCTCCAGGTACTCCATGACCAGCATCGGCGCGCCGCCCGCTTCCGTCTCCTCGATCGTCTGCACCACGTTCGGGTGGCTCAGACGCCCGGCGATGCGTGCCTCGCCGCTGAACAGATCGAACCGATCGTGCTCCTGCGACTGATCCAGCTCCTCGTCCTGCTCCTGCTCCTGCCCCTGCTGCTTTCGCAACTGCTTGAGCACGACCAGCTTCGAAAAGCCCCCCGGCCCCTCGGCCAGCGCGAGGTGGACATCGGCCATCCCTCCACGCCCGATCTGACCGAGCACGCGATAGCGCAACCGGTTCGGCTTCGATCGTCTTGGCTTCGAATCGATCATGGAGGGCGTGTTCGACGGCGCGACTGCCCGGTAGCTCTAGCACAGGACAACCGATTCGTGCCCCGGAAGAACCCGACGCACGACGCCTGTCGCGCTCACTTGCCCGGTAACGCGCAACCCCTTACGCTCCGACTCCGTCCCAGCCCGAGGAGTGCCGAATGGCTGCAATTTACCGCTCGCTCACCGCGGCCTTCGTTGCCGGCGTTCTGTTGTCCGCCTGCGGTTCGGACGATTCCGACAACGGTTGGGGGCAACTCCCGGGAAGCGACTCCGGCCTCGAGGAAACCACCGCCGATGCCGCTGCGCAGGATGGCGCCGACGGCCCCTCCGACGCGACCGTGGACACGATCGAGAGCGGCGCCGTGGACGTCGGCCTTGGGGACGCTGCGGATTCCTCGAAGCCGGGAACCGACGGAAGTCTGGGCCCGTGCTCGGTGCTCGGCGTACCCGGCGATTGTCTCGACACGGACCAGTGCGCCGCAATTCCCGATCACGCGAGCTCCGCCGGCTTCTGCTCCGGACCGTCGGAGATCCAGTGCTGCACTCCCTGCGGCCTCGCCCTGTGCGATCCCGATGTCCCCCAGTATCCCAATGACGGCAAAACCCTCGAGCTGCCAGGGCAAGGCGGCTGTCCCCCGGGCATGATCCCTGTCGCCTCCTTCTGCGTCGACCAGTACGAGGCCTCCCTCGTCGAAGTCGGCAGCGGCGCCTCGTGGTCTCCTTACCTCAACCCCGGTACCTCCGCCGTGCGCGCCGTCAGCGTCGAGGGCGCCGTCCCCCAGGGCTACATCAACCAGGAGCAGGCAGCCGCCGCTTGCGCGAGTTCGGGCAAGCGGTTGTGCACTGACGCCGAGTGGTTGCGCGCGTGTCAGGGGCCCGACGAGCTCACGTGCCCCTACGGCGACGCGCCAGTTCCCGGCGTGTGCAACGATCACCGCAGCGTGCACCCCGCGATTCAGTACTTCGGCACCGACGACGATTGGGTCTGGTCGGAGATCGGCAACGCCTGCATTAACCAGCTACCGCAGTCCGTGGAGCCCGCGGGGGCGCGCCAGGGCTGCGTCACTGCCGAGAGCGCCTTCGACATGATGGGCAATCTGCACGAGTGGACCGCCGATCCTGCCGGCACCTTCCGGGGGGGCTTCTACGTCGATACGGTGCTCAACGGTATCGGCTGCCTGTATGCGACCACCGCGCACAACACGCTGCACTGGGACTACTCGACCGGATTCCGCTGCTGCGCCGACTGAGCGAGCGCGGCCCGCCCCGGCCTCATCAGGTACGTGTTGCTCGCCAGCCTGCCCACTGTCAGCGCAAATGCCGCCGACAGGATCCCCATCACCCCCAGCGCATTGCCCACCATCATCACCAGGGCCACGCTCCCCACCTCGATGGCCGTCGCCGCCGTCACGGGACCCGTCACCCGCGTGGTCACCAGCGTCGCTCGCTGCCAGCACATCCACACCGTGAGCGCTGGCATCAGCGCCAGCACCCGCGTCGGCCATACCGATATCCCCGCCAGAAATGGCGTGAGCCCCGACACGTGCTCGAACCACGCGTGCGCCAGCGGAGTCCAGCCGATCAGCGCGAGCCCTCCGCTCGCCACCGCAGCGAGCACGTACGCGAAGCGGCGCAGCGGCTCCCGTCCCTCCGAATCCAGCGCAATGAATGTCTCCTGCCCCGCCAACCCGAACGTCCGAAACAGGAACACCAGTGAGTTGACCACCGGCAGCACCGCCAGCGACTCGATCGGCATCCTCCCTCTTGCAGCGAAGAACGTCACGATCGGCTGGATGCCCATGTTAAGCAGCGACGTCATGGCGAGCGGGTAGTAGAAGCGCGCCACCTCGCCCCAGCCCAACGCTGGACGCTCCGAGTCACGCAGGGAAGCGACCGCCTCGCGCGCCATCCACCGGCTCCCGATCGCCTCGGCCACCACTCCCGCGGACAGCGAGGCCGCACCGATCGATGCCCCCTCGAGTCGCGTCGCCAACGCCAACACCACGCCGGTCAGCGCCATCGTGGCCAGTCGGATGACCGTGCCGTATGCGACGAGTCGTGTCGTACCGGAGCGGATCAGGATCCCCTGGTACAGACGGCGATATCCGATCGCTCCCGGCCACGGCAGCAGCAGCACGGTCGCTGTCCACGTGCGCGATGCGACCGCCTCTGGCAGTGCCAGCAACGCCGCGAGCCCCGCGAACACGGGGGGGATCGCCACCACCGCCATGGCCAGCGTCACGATCGCGTCGAGTGCGAAGGAGAAGTCGCGCATCGTGCGGTACGACCGACGGTCCACCACCAACGTGTTGGCCGCGCTCATCACCATGATGATGGGCGCCTCGACCAGCATGGCGATCGCGATGGCGACCCCGTAGGCGGCGAGGTTGTGCTTGGGCTCCGCAAGACGCGCCAGGATGGCGGCAAGGATCGGCCCTTCGAGCGCCATCATCAGCCAGGTGGCTTCGAGCGGGGTCCAGAACGCGAGGATGCGGCGGAAGGTCAGCGTGCGAGGCGGTGTAGCACGAACGGCTCCGGGTGCCCTTTCGTGAGGCCCCGCACGCCCGGACCAACGCCCGGGAAGTGCGGGCACTCTCCTGCAGCAACGAAGACCCGAGGATTCGTTCTGGCTCAGGGCTTGGCGAGCACCTGAAGCGGCCGGAATACCCGCGCGGCCCACGCCGCCTCGTTGTGCTCCGCCTGCGGCTCCCACCAGTGGAACAGGTCCTGATCGTACACGTACCCCGCCGCCTCAAACACGTCCCGCATCTGGATCGACTCGCAGTAGTTGTCCGCCGCGTCACCGGTGTCGTCGAAGATGCCATCGCTGTCGCTGTCCGCGCACCCCGCTCCCGGGCCCCCTCCGGAGTCCAGGTAGAACACCGCTGCCGGCTTCCCCAGCGTCGGCAACAGCTCGATGAGCGTCGTGTTGTGCGTGTCCGCGTCGATGCTCCCCCAGCCGCAAGTGGACGACAGCCCTGCGACCCGGCCGAACACGTCGGGGTGCTTCATCCCGAAGTACAACGAGATCAGTCCGCCGAGCGACGAGCCCATCGTCCACGTGTTCGCCGGGCCGCTCATCAGCCGGTAGCGCTTCGCCGCGTCGGGCATGATCGTCTGGGTGATCAGCTCGTAGTACGCATCGGCCTTCCCACCCACCACCTGGTTGTCATACCGGTCCGCCACGTGCGTATACTCATCCATCCGGTCCACGGTGTTGTGGATGCCGATCACGACGAAGGGCTGGATGGACGAGGCGGCGAGCTGCTCCTCGATCGCGGCATCGAGCTTCCAGCTCCCCCAGAGCGCGCTCGGATCGAAGAGGTTCTGCCCGTCGTGCGCGTAGAGCACCGGGTACGAAGACGACGACGTCTCGTAGCCGGGGGGGAGGTAGACGGTGACGGGCCGTGACTCCAGCCCCGCGCCCGCGTACTCCGGAAGCCTCTCGAGGTGACCGGCGTCCGCGCCTCCGCTCACCAGCGAGTACTCGCCGAACTGATCGAAGCCGAACCGGCGCGCCAGCGGATCCGCAACCCACTGCGTGCCGTCCGTGACCTTGTACTTGAATCGCTTGGCCCCGGGCTCCACGTCCAGAGTCGCGCTCCACGCGTCACCCTCCAGCTTCGTCATCGGTGCAGCGTCCGCCACGAACCCGTTGAAGTCCCCCGCCACGTGCGGCGTGCCGAAACCCGCCGGCGCGCGGAACAGGAACGTCGCCCTGCCCTCGCAGCGGATCGGAAAGCCCTCCGCAGCGAATACCACCGCCTGGAACGCGTCCACCAACGCCAGCCGCGCAGCCGCGTCTGCCGCCGCACCGAGCTGTACCTCGAACGTCGCGAGGCGATCACAATCCGTTTCGGGTGACGAACCATCCGCTGCACCGTCCTCCGACGCCGCGTCCGTTCCGGCCTCCTGTCCCCCGCCTTCCGCTTCCTCCGACGCTGCATCCGTTCCTGCATCGCCACCCTCGGCTGCGGCTGCGTCCGGCTCGTCCGTGGCGTCCGAAGACGCATCGGGGTGGTCGTCCGGGTCGGGACCGAGGGGAGGGGAGGAGCATCCGGCCAGCGACAACGAGCCAAGCAAGGCGATCAGCAGAGCGAAACGGTGGTGCATGGAAGCGCATGGTAGCGGCGTGCGGAGCACAAGGTAAGGGCCTGGCGCTCGCGCAGTCCCCCAGTCCCCCGCACGAAGGCCCGGTCTCGCCCCCGACAGGAGCAGTCCTGCGCGCGACGGCGTGCTATCCTCCCGCGTCGATGCTTCGCCCTGTCCTGCTGCTGTGCCTCACCGCTTTCCTCGGATGTGCCACGCTCCCTTCGTCTCCGGTCAAGCCTCCCGCCCTTCCGACGGACAAGCAGACCCGCTGCTCGGTCCTCAAGAGCCAGGCCAATCCCCTCATCGTCGAATGGCCCGGCGCCGACCGCGCCACCCTCGAGGCCCGCGCCCGCAAGGCCGTCGTGCCCGTGCGCTACGTCGGCTGCGAGATGGAGATCCTCAAGCAGTGCGCGCTCCCCGGCCAGTACGCCTACACGGCCCTCAACAAGCAGCGCGAGAGCATCGTCGTGCGCGATGTCGATGAGCTGTACGCCAAGCTCCCCCTCGGCGCTGCGTCCCTCGAGGGCGCGCTCAAGTCCGCGGGTGAGCTCAATGTCGCCATGGTCATGGTCGGACGCTACGAGTGGAGCGGAACCCCTCGCTATGGCGATCTGCAGGGCCCCGATTGCTCGAAGGCAACGCACGTCGTGAGCGCGCTGATCGTGGGAGCTTTCGACTTCTTCGCAGGCACTGATTCCGAGAAGGGAGGAGGCATCGGTGTGGCCGGTGTGGAGACCGGGATCCGCAAGCAATCGAAGCGCACCACGATCGACGAGGCGGGCGACGAGGCGGCGTGTGCGCGGTCCACGACCAAGGACTCCGAGCCCCCGAACGACTGCGGCGCCATGCTTCGGGTCGAGGTGATCCCCATCCCCGATGCGCCCGCGTTCACCGAAGAGAAGCGGGCCGAGGCCACGCCTGCGGCGCCGCCACCCGTGTCCACCTCTGCGCCTGCGGCGTCGCCACCCGTGTCCACCTCTGCGCCTGCGACGCCGGCATCCCAGCGGCTGGTGTCGAAGGGGGGCGTGTTGCGCGATTCCCAGACCGGGCTGTTGTGGGCCAAGGAGATCCGCTCCGGGCTCTCCTACGACAAGGCCGAGGAGTACTGCTCGGAGCTGAGGCTCTCGGAAGCCCCGCTGCGGAACCGCTCAAACCTGCTTGCCCAGGAGCTTGCCGAGCCCAGGGGCAACGGCTGGAGGATTCCGTCGGCCAACGAGCTGATGACCCTCAAGGGGCTCGATTCCAGCATGCGCGGCGCGTTCTGGACCTCGGACGAGAGCTCGGCTCGACGGACGAGAGTGGATGGAAACCTGCTCGCCCAGGTCTACTTTCCGCCACGCACCACGATCGAGTTCCCTCTCGGCGTCTCCCACAAAGGGACGTCGCCCTACGACAAGCGCAACGTGCGTTGCGTCAAGTAGACCGAGCCTCCTCTCGCGCATCGAACGAGCGCTGCGCCCACCGCTCGCACGGGTTGGAGCGTGTGCGGGTCAGCGGACCAGACGCCCGTACTTGGCGAAGAGCATCTCGTAGACGCCGTAGCAGGCGAGGCCGAATGCCACGATCCCGATCATGAACGCCCCGAAAGGCTGCGACACGATCGCCTGCAGGGTGCCCCCCACCCCGGCTCCCCGGTCCATCCCGCCGTCGATCGCAGCCTGCAGCAGGAACCCGCCCACGATCGGCAGCGCGATCCCCCGGGCCACGTAGCCGAGCCTCCCTGCCCGGATGATCCGACGTCGTCGCTGCCCGAGGATTGACCCGATGCGCAGGTCGCGAAGGAACCGCTCGCGCCAGCCTTTCTGGAGCTGGTGCACGCCGAAGGCCACGGCGGCGAAGCCGAGAGCGATCAGCAGCGCGCGGCCAGGCGTCCCCGACAGCAGCGTGCCGAACCAGTCGCGGGTTCCGGAGCCGGCGGAGATGGGACTGTAGGCGACCTGGAGCGCCAGCACGCCGACGGCGAAGTTGACCAGGCCGCTGGCGGCATAGGCCACGCGCGTAGCGATGCCCTTCGGCGTGTCGCCTTGCGCGCGCAGGTCCATGCCCGCCTCGAGGAGGCGCCAGAACGCGTGGACGAAGAGTGCGACGCCGATGACGACGAGCAGGATGTGGCCGACGGGGTGACCGATGACCTGGCCCACGCCGTCGCGTGTCCCGCGCGCGGAGTCGCCACCTCCGAAGGCGAAGAGCAGCGCGATGGCGCCGACGAGGGAGTAGGCGACTCCCTTGACGGCATATTCGAACTTGGCGGCTCGAACGAAGCCTGGGCTCTGCGACGGGTGTTCGATTCCGTATCGGATCGCAGCGAGATCCATGCGTCCCTCCCGCGAAGAAGGGAGGCACACCATGTGCCAGCAGTGGGTTTCGAAGACGGGAGCGGCGGAGACGATCAGTGGGGATCAGGCGCGACGGATTCGCCCGCGTGCGCGGAGGATCAAGCGTCGATCAGGATCAGCTCCTCTTGCATCGCGCCGGTGACGTCGACCTTGCCCGACGGCGTGATGAAGACGTCGATCTCGGAGCGGACGGCCATCTCTCCGGGGAGGTAGATGCCCGGCTCGACGGAGAAGCAGATTCCGGCGACGAGGCGGCGCTCGTCCTTGGTCTCGAGGTTGTCGATGTTGACGCCGTTGCCGTGGACCTGCTCGCCGATGGAGTGGCCCGTGCGGTGGATGAAGTAGTCGCCGTAGCCGGCCTCGCGAACCACGCTGCGACAGGCGTCGTCCACCTCCCAGCCGAACACCGGCTCGTCGCGCGCGAAGCGATCACGGACGAATGCGAGGGCGGCATTGCGCGCATCGCGCACGGCGTGGAAGATCTCGACGTACTTGGGGGGCGGGTTCTTGCCGACGAAGCCGCACCAGGTGATGTCGTAGAAGATGGCGCCGGGCTTCTCGAGCTTGGCCCACAGGTCGATGAGGACCGTGTCGTCGTGACGGATGGGCCGTGCGTTCTCGGGGGTGGGCTCGAAGTGCGGATCCGCCGGCTGCTCGTTGGTGCCCACGATGGGGAACTCCCCCATGCACGTGAGCCCTTCCTCCTGGTAGCGGCGAATGATGAAGCGTTGCACGTCGTACATCGTCAGCGCGCGCCCCGCCCGCAGCTCGGTCCCGATGAGCTCGAAGGCTTCGTCCTTGATCCGCTGCATGCGGTGCCCGGCCTCGACGTGCGTCTGGTACTGGGTGTCGTCGAGCACGGCCTCGAACGTTTGCACGAGCCCGGCCGACGAGACGACCTCGACACCGGCGGTGCGGACGAGGTCGATGGTGCCGCCGTCGACGATGGAGACGTAGGGGATGTTCGCGGTGGGCGAGTACTGCATGGCCACGGAGCGGCAGCCGGAGAGGATGTGCTTGATCTGCTCGTGCAGCTCGCGCCAGGAGAGGTAGGTGATCTTGCGACCGGGCAGGGAGTCGAGCTTGGTGGACTCGACCTTGGAGACCAGGCGAACCGGCTCGCCCTTGGCGGGGATGAAGTAGAACCAGCGACGGCTGGTGAACTTCGCCGGGTCGAGCCCGAGCACGCGGCACGCGATCGCATCGCGGTTGTGGAAGTCATACAGCAGCCACCCGTCGAAGCCAGCCGCTTGAATCTCCTTCTGGATGCTCGCGATGTCGGGCATTTCTTCGGTCCTCCTGCCCGCGGGCTTCGCACGTGACCTCGGGGGCGTCAATCCGGCCTGGGGGCCGGTGCGGGCACGCCGCTCCGGCCGCCCCGGGCGCCCATCCCTCCCTCTCTCCGCTTTTCCCGCAGCCCCGGCCGCCGCGCGTTGCCGTCGCACGCATGATCCCCGTTGCGGCCCGCGCACGACGGCGTCAGGTTACCCACGCTCGGGCTCCCCGTGTGGGAAGCGGACGCGGCGATCGAGCGTTCCGGCCCGAAGGAGAACAAGACCCATGAGCAAGTCCAAGGTTGCCATCGTTCGCACGTCGCCCGCGACGGTGCTCGACGACTACCACCGCCTGATGAACCTCGCGGGCTACCAGGACGTGGTGGCCAGAGACGCGGACACCGCGTTGAAGATCAACATCTCCTGGCACTTCTTCTTTCCTGGGGCATCGACGACGCCCTGGCAGCTCGAGGGAGTGATCCGGGCGATGAAGAAGGACGGCTACAAGTCGGAGCTGATCCACGGGTGCCACAACCGCACGGTGGTGATCGACGCGCATCTGGGGGAGCGGGAGAACAAGCAGATCGACGTGGTACAGGCGCACGGGCTGCGCAACGTGCACCTGTACGAAGGGGGCGAGGAGTGGATCGACGTCCGCGATGCGGTCGGCGATCTGACCAAGAAGTTCCTGTGCCTGAACGACGTGTACCCCAAGGGGTTCTCGATCCCGAAGCGGTACATCGGCGAGAACATCATCCACCTGCCGACGGTCAAGACGCACATCTTCACGACGACGACGGGCGCGATGAAGAACGCGTTCGGGGCGTTGCTCAACGAGCACCGTCACTGGACGCACCCGGTGATCCACGAGACGCTGGTGGATCTGCTGATGATCCAGAAGAAGATCTTCCGCGGGGTGTTCGCGGTGATGGACGGCACCTTCGCGGGCGACGGCCCCGGGCCGCGGTGCATGATGCCGCACGTGAAGAACGTGCTGCTGGCGAGCGATGACCAGGTGGCCATCGACGCGGTGGCGGCGAAGCTGATGGGCTTCGACCCGATGCGGGATCTGAAGTTCGTGCGCTTGGCCCACGAGCAGGGGCTCGGCTGCGGCGACCCGCGGGACATCGAGATCGTGGGCGACGTCGACGCCGCCTCCCAGAACTGGAACTTCGAGGGGCCCTTCAAGAACATGACGTTCGCCTCGCGCAACCAGCACCGCATCTACTGGGGTCCCCTGAAGAAGCCCCTGGAGTGGTCCCTCAAGACCTGGCTCGCTCCCTGGTCGTACGTCGCATCCGTTTCGTATCACGACATGTTCTGGTACCCCGTCTACGGCAAGAAGCGCGTGCAGGATGCGCTCGAAAGCGAGTGGGGGCGGCTGTTCGCCAACTGGGGCAACGTCGCCACCGATCCCGATGGGCACGGCTATCCCGATGTCGGTGCCGCCAGCCCCGAGCTGGTGCGCATCGGCATGAAGCACTTCCTCGAAGGCTTCCGCCTCATCGGCATGGCCGTCACCGAGTCCCCCGAGGTCCACGCCTGGCAGCGCAAGCACCACCATCACGGCTGAGTCGCTCCCCTGTCCCCACGCGCGAAACGCTCGCCTTGGCGCCCGAATCGGGCAAGAATCTCTCGGCATGGATCGTTTGCGATCCATTCCAAAACCGCGCGAAACGCCGTTTGTTTGAACATCGCAACGGCGCCCCCAACCCCCGCGCGCGCTCTGCCTGTCGTAGACCCTGGCCACGCGCCGCCGAATCCTGCACACTTGATCCAGTTGATACCTGGCTGCCCAACGGAGGAGCTCGCCATGCGCATTCCCACGATCCCTGTCCTCTTGATCGGGTCGCTCTTCATCGCTGCTTCCGTCAACGGCTGTGGCAGCGACGAGTCCGGCAGCACCTGGACCGGCAACAACGACGGCGGCACCCTCGACGGCTCCGCCGGTGGCGGGGGCAGCACGGGCGACGCCAGCGTTGCTGGCAACGCCGGCAGCGCTGGTCAGATCGTCACCGACGGCAGCACGACCGGGTGCACCGGGGACTGCAAGACCGAGGAGACCGGCGCGGGTACCAGCGATCCCTTCGACCCCGCCACCAACGACAGCTCCGGCGTGAATCTCGACCCCAACGGCGCTCTCGTGCTCGATCGCTCCGCCAGCCAGAGCCCGCGCATCATCTGGATCGCCAACTCCCAGCAGAGCACCGTGTCCAAGGTCGACACCACGACCTACCAGGAGCTCGGTCGCTACCGCACCGGCAAGGGCGACCCCTCTCGCACCTCCGTCGATGCCGTCGGTGATGTCTACGTCGGCAACCGCACCGGCCACAGCCTCACCAAGATCTCCGCCCTCGGCGCCAAGTGCCCCGACACTAACCAGGACGGTGCCGTCACCACCTCCACCGGGGCTGCGGACATCCTCGCCTACGGCCAGGACGACTGCGTGCTGTGGGAGACTCCCCTCAATGGAACGATCCGCGGTGTCGCCGCGCAGGACATCTACAAGGAGGTCGTCACCGATCCCGACCTGCCGCCCGACATCCAGGAAGAGCATTACGTGTGGGTGAGCAGCCTGCCCGAGGGCAACCTCTGGAAGCTCGACGGCGTGACGGGCAAGGTCCTGCTGACCACGAAGGTCCCCTGTCCGGCGGGAGGCTACGGTCTCGCGCTTGACGGCGGCGGGCAGCTCTGGGCAGCCACCAACCAGGGCTGCCTCAGCCGCATCGACACGACCAAGTGCGTGGACGATGCATCGTGCGCCGCCGAGCCGGTGTGCAACACGTCGTGCCAGGCCTCCGGCGAGTGCTCCGACTCGTGCGACTCCGCCATGATGCAGGCGATTACAATGCCCGAGGGAACCTACGGCATCACCGTCGACTACAAGCAGCGCATCTGGCTCGGCGGTGGCACCGGCCTCAAGCGGTACATCCCCACCGCTCCCGCCGCGAGTCGCTACACGCACAGCGGCGCCAACGGCTTCTCACACGGTGTGGCAGCCGATGCCAACGGCTGGGTCTGGGGAGCCAACAACAACGGCAAGGTCATCCGGATGAACGGTGACACCCTCGAGAACACCTACGTCGACGTCGGTGGAAGCACCAAGGGAATGGCCGTCGACAAGGACGGCAAGATCTGGTCGATCAGCTACTCGAAGACGTTCGCGTCGGTCATCAAGCCCGGTCCGGGGCTCAACGACAACGCTGCAACGCCGAACGCGGTCGAAGGGCTCGTGGGCCCCTACACTTACTCCGACATGACCGGGCTTCAGGCCATCCTCGCCAAGAACGACCCCGGCCACTACCGTGAGCGCTTCACCGGCTGCACCACCGGCAAGACGAGCTGGTACCAGCTCGATTGGGACGTCGAAACCCCGGCCGGCACCTCGGTCATGTTCCGCGTCCGCACCGCCGCCACCGAGGCCGCTCTCGACGCCGCCAAGTGGGTCACCGTGGCTGTCATCCCCACCGCCGTGCCACCCGTCGATCTCGAGTCCAAGCTCAAGGCCGCCGGCATCAACCCGGAGAAGTTCCTCGATGTCGAGGTCTGGCTCTCGGTCAGCCAGTCCACCCAGAGCCTCGTGACCCCCAAGGTCTCGAGCTTCGGCGTCACCCACTCCTGCCCGCCCAGCGTGCAGTAGCTCCGCGCACCGCGCGACGACGACAGTCCGCAGCCGTGGTCGATCGACGACCACGGCTTCGGCTTCGGGAGAGGACTGGAGGCTCTAGTTGGAGTCTTCGCGTCGGCTCTCGGCCATCAGGCAGAGCAGCGCGCAGGCGACGGCGAACCGCGGATCGATCCTGCCCTGGCTCATGGACAGATCGAGCTCGAACTCCTTCGCGAAGAACCGGAACTGCTGCTTGACCACCGCGACCTCGCTCCCGCCGAGCTCGAGGTGGTGCTTGCTCGTCAGCAACGGGATGAACCGGCGCAGCAGCGCCGCGCCGTCTTCCTGCATCAGCCCCACCGGCTGATCGTTCGGGTCCAGGATGTCCCACGTGTCGCGAATGATCGACTTGAGCCCGCGCGACTTCACCGTCCCCAGCTTCTCGCCCGTGCGCGAGTCGAAAACGTCGAGCGCCATGTTCAACGCGATGATCGCACGCGCCTTGATGGTCAGCAGCGGCGTGCTCTCCGTCTCGTCGGTGTACAGCGTGAACTCCTGCTTGAGCTTCAGCACCGGGTGCTTGATGAACATCACCAGCGACCCGTCGGGCGCGTATACGTAAAACTTGCGGCCCAGGAACGAGAAGAACGGACGCTTGATCGTGTAGCGGGGATGGGCGAAGGGGCCGGCCGCAAGACCGGTCTGTGCGGGAGGTACGATGGCGTTTTGCATGGCCCTGAGCCTACTCAACTTGACCCGGGATGGGAGAGGCGATCGATTCGGATGCGTCGATTCGGCAGGCCTTCCTTCCGTCACCGGACAGGACGGATCCTCGCGGGCAGAGCGTCGTCGATGGTCACACCGGTGAAGTACTGGGGGTTGAAGATCGACGGCGGCAGCGTCGGAGAAGGCGCGCTCGATGGCTTCACCCAGTAGGGCGGGGAGAACATCTCGCCCGTGTTCAGGTAGTGCTGGTTGTCGCTGTCCATCACGCCGCTGTCGCGTTTGTATGGCATGTCCGGCGTCCCGTACTGGTCAAACACCGCGTAGCGGAAGTCGAGCCCGCCCGCCCCCACCGCGAGTCCACCCTGCGACGAGAAGTACTTAAACCCCACCACTCCGGAGTGCCACGTCGGGCTCTCCGTCCCCTCGATGTCGATGAACGACAAGAACACCACAGCATGACCCGTGCCGTTGGTGCGGTTCAGGTTGATGAACGCACCCGGATGCAGCTTCTCGAACTCCACGTTCTCGCCCATCCCGAAGTGCCGCAGGGCATCCGCCGTGCCCCACGAGTCCAGATCGTGGTTCACCCAGATGTGCGCCTTGATGTTCGACGCGTTGAGCGACTGCCAGCTCGTGATCGGAAGGAAGTCGAACACCGTGTCGCTTGCCTTGTCCTCCGCCCAGATGTTCATCGCGGTCAAGATGACCTCCATCGCCGCCGCAACGCACATCGTCTTGCCGCCCGCGGTCGCCTTCACATACCCCTGATCGCCGTACTTGATGTCGTGCGTGAGCACCGCCGAGTCGTAGCCGAGCAGGCGATAGCTCGCGGCGAGGTAGTCCACCGACGCCAGCACGTAGTCCGCGAAGTTCTTCTGCGCCGGCGGGTTCCTCGAGCGGATCGCCAACGACAGGTTGTACAGCCCCTTCTGCTCCACCCCCCCGTCCACGTACGTGTCCATCACCAGCCAGTACGTCCCCGGCTCCAGCAGCGAGTACACCGACCGCGTCCCGCGCGTCATCACCACCGGAGGCTCGATCGACGACAGCAGGTGCAGATCGATGTCCGTCCCTTCGGGCTCCGTGTAGTCGATGAACGCCGACAGGCGTGCCGGCTCGTCCACCGTGAATTTGTAGACATACTCCGGCCCCGACTCGTCCAGGTTCTCGTAGCCAGGATACTTGTCGAACGAGTCCGAGGTAGCGTTCGTCGTGTCCCGACTGTCCGTGAACACGAACGGAAGCTTCAAAGCCGCGTCGGCTTGCTCCCCCGGCAGCAGCGGATCGGTCGCCGTTCCCGCGTGCCATTCGACCAACGAGACCGACATCGAGTAGGGCCCCGGCTTGGGCGTGCCGCCGCTGACGAACGTGTCGAGCACGATGTGGTACAGCCCCGGCTCGAGCAGCTCGTCCACCCCGCGATCGCCGCGCGCCACGAGCGCCAGAGGCTTCGCCGAGGAGAGCAGGTGCACGTCGACGTCGGTCCCCGACGGCTCCGGCGCGATTCGCGCCTTGAGCTGCGTCCGGCTCTTCAGCTTCACGACGTACACGTACTCGGGCCCCGACTCGTCGAGGTTCTCGTAGCCCGGGTACGCGTTGACCACCTTCGAGACCGCGTCCTTCGTGCTCCGCGCGTCCAGGTAGTCCGGCGCCGCCGGATCCCCCGGGATGATGAACGGGTGCTCCCAGGTCCCGTCCTGCAGCTCGCACGCGTCCCCCTCGCCGTCGGAGTCCGTGTCCTCTTGCCCTGGGTTCGCATTCGACACGCAGTTGTCGGTAGCGTCCGGAACCTTGTCGCCGTCCTCGTCCGGTCCGGGGGGCGACGAGTCCGGGTTCGATGTCGCGTCCCCCGTCGTGGGGCTGTCGGTGACAACTGCGTCGGGTTGCGACACATCTCCCGGAACGCCGCCATCCTCCGGCGACGTCCATGGAGCAGAGGACGCGGAGTCGTCACCGCAGGCGACGGCTCCGACGACGAGCGCGAGGAGCGCGGGAGACCAGCGAGCAAAGGGGAGGGGAGGGGCGACGCGCAAGGTGCCTGAGCTCATGCCTTCGAAGGTAGCAGAGCCCGAGCGCGACCGGGAACGGTGCAGTCCGGACGGCAGATTGCGGTCAGTCCGTCGCGTGCTTGCCCAGCCCCGCCGGCGCTCGCGACCGCCCCGCCAACGCGCCCAACAGGATCACCGTCGCGAGGTACGGAAGCATCTGCACCACCTCGTGTGGGACCGTCTTCTGGTCCTGCAACACGATCTGCGTCGCCTCGAGCACCGCAAACACCAGGCACGCGGTCGCCGCTCCCACCGCGCGCCACCCCGACACGATCACCGCTGCCAGCGCGATGAACCCTCGGCCGCCGCTCATGCCCGACTCGAAGCGGTGCTGATCGAAGGCCAGGTGGATGCCGCCCAGCGCACCGATCGCCCCGGACACGGCCAGCGCGAGGATCCTCACGCGTGTGACGTGGATGCCGACCGACGAGGCTGCGACGGGGTTCTCGCCCACGGCCCGCACCCGCAGGCCGAAACGCGTGCGCGACAGCACCCACGGCGTCAGCCCGATCGCCACCAGTACCAGCAGCGTCACCGGATCCAGCAACACCCGCGCGAGCAGCGCCGCCCCCGACGATCCCGTGGGACCGAAGTGAAAGCCCGCGAATGAAGGGCTGTTCGACGAGCTGTCGTACAGCGCCCGCAGGATGAAGCGCGTGCCCGACGCCGCGAGGATGTTCAGGGCCAGACCGCTCACGATCGCGTCGACCCGGTAGCGTGCGACCAACAACGCGTGCGTGCAGGACACCGCAATACCGACCGCCAGCCCTCCGAGGATGCCAACCGTGGGGCTCCCCGTGGCGAGCGTCGCGCTCGCCGCGCCGAGCGCGCTCGACAGCAGCACCCCCTCGAGCGCGATGTTGACGACTCCGCTTCGCTCACTCCACACCCCGGCCACGGCCGCACACGCGTACGGCATCGCGATGCGCAACGTCTCGGCGAGCATGGTCAGCGTAAGCAGTCTGCTCATGCCCCGCCTCCCGGCTCCGCGGGGACCGCGACCTCGCGGGCCTCACGCCTCGCAGCACGATCTGCCAGCGCCACCGCCACGATGACCACCGCCTCGAGCACCCCCATCGCCTCGCGCGGCACCGTCGCGTTGATCGACAATCCTGCCTGCTCCAGCGTCCCGAAAAGCAACGCCGCGAGCACCAGCCCCACCGGACTTCCGCGTCCCAGGAACGCCACCGCGATCCCCCCGAAACCTACCCCCGCCCCCAAACCGATCTCGAAGTACCCCTTGTACCCAAGCACCGTCGCCGAGACCGCCATCGCCGCGATCGCTCCCGACAGCACCATCGCCAGCACACGCCGACGCGCCACCGGAACTCCCTGTGCCTCGCACGCGCGCTCGTTGTGTCCGATCCAGACCACCTCACGGCCCGTGCGTGCGCGACGCAGCCAGACGAACACGCCCGCCAGCGTCGCCAGCGCGACCACGATCGCCAGGCTCCCGGCGCTGCCCGACAGCGACGGAAAGAATCGATCGAGACGGGGAATCAGCGTCGAGCGCGCGATGTCCGCGGTCCGCGTGGTGCCCGGAAGCGCCAGCATCGAGGTCATCACCAGCGCCACGAGCGCATCGGCGACCCGGTTGAGCATGATGGTCGTGATCACCTCATGAACCCCGAGCTTCGCACGCATCACGCCCGGCACCGCCGCCCACGCGGCCCCGGCTCCCCCGGCACAGGCCAACACCAGCAGCACCGCGATCACGCCCGGCAACGCCGCAGGCAAGTGGATCGCGACGATCGCGCCCACCAGGCTTCCGACCGCGATCTGCCCCTCCACGCCGATGTTGAACATCCCCGCGCGCAACGCCAGATCCACCGCGATCCCCGCGAACAACAGCGGTGTCGCCTTGAACAGCACCTGGCCGATCCCGTACGCCGTCCCCCAGCTTCCGCGCACCGCTGACGCCAGCACCGAGAGCGGCGCACCGCCGAATGCGACGCTCAGCAGATTCAGCACCAGCACCGCAGCCGCGATCGCCACGACCGGCACCATCCACGAGGGAGGGATGGGCCGCAGCTTCACGACGTCTCCCCGCGCTCGCTCATGCCGAGCATTGCGCGGCCGAACTCGTGATCCGGCGCTTCGGGCGGAAGGGTCGCAACGATCCTGCCTCGCGCGATCACCAGGACGCGATGGCAGATCGCGCGCAGCTCCGCCAGATCCGCGCTCACCACGAGCGCGGCCGCTCCCTTGGCCACCCCCCCCAGAATCGCTTCGTGGATCGTCCTCGCCGCGCCCAGATCCACACCTCGCGTCGGCTGAGCCAGCACCACCGCCTTGAGCTCGCGGTCCAACGCCCGCGCGGTCACGACCTTCTGCTGGTTGCCCCCGGACAGCTCTCCCGCGAGCCTGCGCGGCTCCGACGGGACCACGCCGAATGCGTCGATCCGCCTGCGAACTGCTTCCGGCTCGCTCACCTCGCCCAGGTCCCCGAGCACCAGGTTGTCCCAGACCGTCGCCTCGAGCATCAACCCCTCGCGGTGCCGATCCCCGTGGACCACTGCAAGCCCCGCTGCGCGCCGCTCCTTCACCCCCCTTGCGGTCAGCTCCCGTCCCGCGACCTCGATGCTCCCCGCTCGCGTTGCCCTCAGCCCCGCCAGCGCCTCCACCAGCTCCGTCTGCCCGTTCCCCTCCACACCGGCGAGCCCCACTATCTCCCCCGCTCGCACTTCGATGCTCACGCCGTCTACTGCAGGCCTGCCGTCGCGCTGTCCCGCGACGCGCAGCCCGCGCACAGCGAGGCGGATCGGCGCGTCCACGGGAACCTCCGGGCGCACGATCGGAGGCGGCGGATCGCGCCCCATGATTGCGCGCGTGAGCGCGTCTTCACTCGACTCCGAAACCCGGCCCGTGCTCACCACTCGCCCCCGCCGCATCACCGTCACGTCGTCGCACCACCGCAGCACCTCCGACAGACGATGCGTCACCACCACGATCGCCGCACCGTCCGCCGCCAGCTTGCGCAGCGTGCCGAACAACGACTCCGCCTGCGCCGGCGTGAGCACAGCCGTCGGCTCGTCGAGCAGGATTGTGCGTGCTCCGCGGTACAGGATCCGCACGATCTCGAGCGTCTGACGCTCCCCCACGCCGAGCCCGTCCACTCGCGCGTCGAGCTCTACCTCGAGCGGCGCGTCGCGCAGCACCTCCTCGAGCCTTCGCCTCGCAGCAACCGGATCGAGCACGCCTCCCCGCCGCACCGGCTCCGCCCCGAGCATCACGTTCTCGAGGCAGGTGAAGGCCTCCACGAGCATGAAGTGCTGGTGCACGAACCCCACTCCGCGTCGGGACGCCTCGGCCGGCGTGATCGGCGTGAGCCGCTCTCCGTCGATCAGCACCGTGCCCGCGTCCGGCACGTGCACTCCCCCCGCAAGCCCCAGCAGTGTCGACTTGCCCGCGCCGTTCTCTCCCACCACCGCGTGCAATCGCCCCGCATGAACTTCGACCGATGCGTCGCAAACCGCCGCGACCGCTCCGAAGCGCTTGGTGACGTTGTCGAGTCGCAGAGATGGTTCCGGCAAGACGGCGCGGATGATTCCATACGCCCGCGGGAAAAGGAACCCTCGCCCCAGGGCACGTACCTTCGTGACCCGTTCCGTGGCAGACTCGCCAGAGCGTGTACCGCAGTCTCCTCCTCCTGCTCGTCTCCTCGCTCGCCGCGTGCTCGGTGTTTCCCGAGGAACCGCCGCGCGTGGAGAGCCCTACGCAGGACGCCGACGTCGACGCGTCGAACGACGTCGCGGACGAGCCCGACGCCACCTCCGATGTCCTCGATTCCGCGGATGCGGCGGACGCAGGCGAT
>CAYMUE010000001.1:13310-41342 GCA_964393505.1 uncultured Polyangiaceae bacterium | reverse complement strand
GAGGCGGATGCCGCCGATGAGGCGGATGCCGCCGATGAGGCGGATGCCGCCGATGAGGCGGATGCCGCCGATGCCGACGACGCCCTCGATGCCGGTCCCGACGCCCCCGCGCACTGTTTCGACAAGACCACGAGCGAGGGCGAGACCGACACCGACTGCGGAGGGGAGTGCATGCCGTGCGGCAAGGGCGACAAGTGCCTCGTGAACGCCGATTGCCAGAGCGGCACCTGCAAGTCGAACAAGACCTGCTCCTGATCGCGTGAACGGGGCTGGGAGTCGCTCGCAAGAGCGCCGTGCGCGACGCGCGCTGCAAGGGAGCGGGCAGCGCGTGAATCCCACGAAGCGCCAAGCAAGAGTCGCGCATCCGGCGCCCTCGCTGGTCTACAATCCCCCTGTCCATGGACTCGAAAGCGGTCGAGCTGCGCGGAAAGGTGATCGCCACCCTTGGCGACGTCTCTCTCGACGATCGCGCCCTGCTCTCCGCGCTCGAGCGGATCGCGGCCTCCGACTCGATGCGGTTTCCGGGGTTGAGCCACTTGTGGGCGCCCGCCCTCTACCAGCGCAATCGTAGGACTTTCCGCACCTTCCTGCTCGCCCACGTCAACTCCTTCGGTCCTTCTGGCTACTACGACGACGAGGGAAACCTGTTCGATCCCTGGACCCGCGACGACACGCGCGGGGACCTCGAGAGGCTGCTCGAGCAGGTCGATCGCGATGGTGAGGTGCAGCTGTTCCGCAAGCTCTACGAAGAGCACATTGGCGGAAGGTGGCGCGCCCCCGAGCGTTGGCGTACCGACCTCGAGCAGCGGTTCCTTCAGGCCAGCGACGACACGCAGCGTCGCCGTGTGCTCGAGATGTTCGATCTGCCCGGCGTGGACCTCGACGAGGCCTCCGCCTCCGCGATGTACGAAGCCGCCCCCTCGATCTGCACGGAGTTCCTCGTCGCGCACGCTCCGCGCGAGTACCCTTGGGAGTGGAGCAAGAAGCCGCCGCCCTGGCGAAAGCTCCGTCAACGCGCCGCCAACCGCGGAGATCTCGACTTCGAGCAGAGACTCTTCCGCCGCCAGGCCACGCCCGAAGAGTGGGCCGATCGCGTCCGCAAGCTCATCGCCGACGTGCCGGGCTCGCAGGAGCTGGTCGATCGACTCGAGCGGATTCACCCAGAGCTGATGCCCAAGAACGCGGCCGAGGTGTACCGCGAGATGCTCGAGGCGCGCGGCGAGGTTGCCCTTCCGTACGTGATGAGGCATCTCGACTTGCGACGTGGCTTCTTCTGGTCGAACAAGCCGATCGGCGCCGACAAGCTCATCCGCCTCGCGCACACGAAGGGTTGGCTCCAGCTCTGGGCAGCCTTGCTCCGCAGCTCCAACCAGGACACGTACAACGAGGCCGTCTCGAGGCTCGTCGAAGACCGCGACGCTCTGGGCGCTTCCGAGACCCGACGACGTCTTCTGCTCCTCGCGGGGGTGGGGCGCGAGCTGAACCTCCCCGGCCTCAGTCTCGCGCAGGTGATACCGCTGTCCGACCAGGCGGCCTTGGCGATGTATCGACGCTTCCCGGAGCTCGTTCGATCGGCGTTCCGGATGCACTGCACCCCAAGCTGGGGACGCACCTTCGAGTCGCTCGGTCGCGCGGCCATCGACGCCGACGACGAGCCGCTCGTGGATTGGTTGGCGAGCCGCGTCGTGACGATGATGGGATTCGGCGGCCTCTTCGGCGCCCCCAAGGCTCAGACAGAAATGGCCGAGCTGCTCTCGCGACACTACGAGACGCTCCTTCGGAATCCCCGCGAGTTCGCCCGTCGCGCAGGCAACGTCCTGTCGTCCGTGCCCGCCGGCGCCGTCTGGAGCTACGACTCCCTCATCAAGAACAACCGCCTCGCGCGCTTGCTCTTCGAACGCAGCCACCAGGACTACCTGACCGACCCGTCGGTGGTGCGAGATCTGCTCGAGTCGCCGCAGATCCACGTCAACCGACTCGCGTTCGCCATCCTCGCGACGGACTCGCCCCGGGCCCGGGAGCTCGCCCGGCAGAACCTCGACCTGCTCGTCGCCGCCCTGCTGCGCAAGCTCCACAGCCAGACCCGGGCCATCGCCATCGACGCGCTCGCCAACGCCATCGTCTCCGATGAGGCCGCCCGCGCCGTACTCCCCAAGGCTCGCGACGCCATGAGGCTCCCCGACAAGCGCTATCCCAAGGAGAGGCTCGTCGCGATGATCGGCGCCATCCTCGAGAAGCACCCGTCCCTGCGCACCGAGCGCGAGCAACCCCGTGTCTTCCGTAAGGAGGTGCGCGCATGATCCCCCTCGCGCTCACCTACGCATCGCCGAGCGTGTTCGAGTCTTCGCGCGACCGCATCCTCGTGGGGCTTGCAGCCAACGCCCACCGCCCGGTTCGCATGGTCGCGCGCGTGCGCAACCCGCTCCTGTTCCGCTTCGCGCTGCAGACGCTCGGGTCGCTGATCTGGTCCGATGATACCTGGCTCTCGGACGACGATTTCCGTGCATTCACCTTGGATCCCGTCGTGACCGTGCATCCGGATCGGGTGATGCTCGAAGCATTCACCCAGGACCAGAGCGCCTATGGGCTCGTGATCATCGATCGCGACGAGCTCGACACGGAGGGGGAGGTCGCCTGCGGAACCACGAATGTGGACTTCACCGCATGGCTGCACGGCGCCCTGGGAGAGATGCGATCGAGCCGCAGCACCACGTTCCGCGTGGAAGCAGGCGGCGTCGAGGTCAAGACCGAGGCTGCAGGCGGGCGCTTCGAGCAGAAGGTCGAGCTGCCCGAGAGCTGGGTGCGAGGCTTCCTCGACGTTTCGGTCGCCATGGCGTTTCCGGGGACGCGTGTGATCGTCAAACCGGTGGACCTGCTCGCCGTCATCCGATTTCTTGCGCAGAACAAGGCCAAAGTGTCGCCGCGCGCCCTTCGCTACGAGCTGCTTCCGGGACGTGACGCGGAGCTCGTGGCTGAACCCTTCGAGAAGCGATTCCCCCTCGAAGGCGCCACCCACGGATACACCGAGCCGCGCATCATCCGCACCTGGGGACGCCGTCGGCTGCGCATCATCGAGGCTCTGCTTCCCTACGCCGATCGCGTCGAGGTCTATCTCAAGGGCCGCGCGATGCCGAGCTTCTACGCCGTGCGCATGCCCGGTTACACGTTCGTGCTCGGCCTCAGCGGCTGGTCCTC
Source organism: uncultured Polyangiaceae bacterium (assembly GCA_964393505.1). Classification (GTDB taxonomy): domain Bacteria; phylum Myxococcota_A; class Polyangia; order Polyangiales; family Polyangiaceae; genus JACRCQ01. The sequence goes on along the minus strand of CAYMUE010000001.1, from coordinate 38,147 downwards.
GAGCGCCCTCACGACCGGCAGCGGATTCGCCGCTCCCCCGCCCGTTGCAGAGGCGCCCGTTGCTTCGGCGCTCGCGCTGCTCCGATGTCGCTTCGCCGCGAGCGTCGACGAGCTCGCCTCCTCCACCGCTCTCGACAAGTCCGTCGCCACCGCTGCGCTCGATCGGCTCGTTCGTCGGGGACGCGCGGTCTTCGACGTGCGAGACCGGCAGTACCGGTACCGCGAGCTGTTCGCCTCACCCGTCGATGAGCAGAAGCTGTATCCCGAGGACCCTCGTGCGCAGCAGGTCGAGCAGTGGCTCCGGACCGGCTGCGTGGAGGTCGCGGAGGTCGTCAGCCGAGAAACGCACAAGCAGCGCTGCTATAAGCTCGACGGCGAGAACGTCACGCGGGAAGTGATCCTCAGGGACTGGGTCACGGTCGGAAGGGTGGGGGACCAGGCCGAAGTCGAGGTCGTGGTCAGCGACGAGGGCCGCATCATCTTCGGTCGCTGCGGCTGCGAGCAGTTCGCGCAGTTCGCCATGACGAAGGGGCCCTGCGCCCACCTCATCGCGCTCGAACGCGCCAGCGCCGATCGCCGCAAGGATCTGCCGACCTCCGTGCATACGGAGCCCGTCGTCGAGGCGCCGGCGATCGGGCGGGAAGAGGAATCTCTTGACGATTCCGAGGAGGGCGGCGATGACTGAACGAGCTCCCGGGTGCGCCCCGCAGAGCCAGCCGTTCATGCCGCGGTGTTTCGCCGCGGTGGCTGTCTGTCCCCTTCTCTCCGCCACGGTCCCCACGTACGCAACGTGGGGAGCCATGGTTCCAGAGCCTCGAAGTGGCTGGGGCGCCTCCGGGAGCGATTCGTCATGGGCTCGCTGACGCCGTTGCTCGTGATCGCTGTCGTGATCGCGATCCTCTATGCGCTCACTCGCAAGAAGAAGACGCAACCCCTCGTCCGCGACGTCTCACGACTCGCGCGAGGCAACGCGTCCGTCGATGTCGTCACCGAAACCCTCGAGCCTGAGGGAGGCCCCTTCAAGGAGCACCATCGGCGCAAGGTCGTGCGCGACGCGCGGCTGTTGCCGAAGCCGGGACGACGCGAGCGCCATCGCAGCCGCAAGAAGCTGTTCGACTCACCATCAGCGGGACGGCGTTTCTCGCTCACGATGCGCTGCAAGAATCGCACGCTCTCCGTCCTCGGGGCCGACTCCGAACAGCTCGAGCGCTACGGTCTACCCGCGTGGAACACCGAGCGGCAGCTCGCCAAGTCTCTCGGCCTGACGCTGGGTCAGCTCCGCCACTTCTCGATGCACCGCATCGCCGAGCGGACACCGCACTACGTCACCTTCGAGGTGCCGAAGCGCTCGGGGGGAGTGCGCCTGATACACGCGCCCAAGAGACGGCTCAAGGCCGTGCAGCGAAAGCTCCTCGCGTTGCTCGTGGACAAGCTCCCTGTGCACGACGCGGCTCACGGCTTCCGCCACGATCGATCCATTCGCACCTGCGCCGAGCCTCATGTCGGCAAGCGCGTCATCCTGAAGCTCGACGTGAAGGACTTCTTCCCGTCGCTGACCTTCGCCCGCATCCGCGGGTACTTCGTCGCCATGGGATACGGCTACGAAGTCTCCACCACGCTCGCCTGCTTGTGCACCGAATCGGAACGACAGCCGGTCGAGGTCGAGGGCGAGCTGCTGCACGTCCCGGTGGGACCGCGCCGGGCGCCGCAGGGGGCGCCGACCAGTCCCGGGCTGTCCAACGCGATCTGCATGCGACTGGATCGCAGGCTCAGCGGCTTGGCGCGGACCCATGGATTCACGTACACGCGCTACGCCGATGACCTGACGTTCTCCGGGGATCGGACCGATCTGGTGGGCAAGCTTCGCGCGCGCGCCGTGGCGGTGCTGCGCTCCGAAGGATTCGAGCCCAACACCGGCAAGACCCGCGTGATGCGCAAGGGAGGGGCACAGCGCGTCACGGGCGTGACGGTCAATCGCGTGCTTGGCCTGTCGCGCGGCGAGCGGCGCAGACTCCGCGCGGAGCTCCACCGCGCGATGCATGCACCATCGCTCGACACCGCAGAGAAGCGACGTCTGTTGGGCCGAGTCGCCTACGTGCGAATGCTCAATCCTGCCCAGGCGGAGGCACTGCTCCGGAAGGCCGGGAAGCTGCACGGATGAACCTCCGCGGGCCCCCGGCGCGACAGCTCCTCAGAACGCGAAGGAGGCGCCGATTCCGGCGCCCTGACGACCGACCGACGGCGCCAGCCTGATCGAGCCGGACTTCGGTTTCGCCACCGGCGCAGGATCCGTCGCAAGCAGGTAGATGCCCGTGCCGAGCGACACCGCTCCGAGGCCATAGAAGACCCACTGCGCCACGTTGTACCTGTGCGCTCGATTGCAGAGATCCTCGATCTCGCCGGGAGCGGGCGCCCCCGTCACGACCTCGCCGGACTCCGCGGCCGCACACACGTCCGTCGCCGAGCTGCCCGCCTGGTATCGCTCGTAGCCCGGATCGTCGTTGACTTCGGAAATCTGCCGGGCCGAGTAGTAGCCGGCTCCGACGAACACTGCAGCTAGCCCGAGCGCACCGTAGCCCAGGATGTTCCTTCGCTTCGCCGGATCGCTCCACGCACCGCCGGCCTCGGGCTCCGGCTTGATCGTGACGTCCACCGTCCCATTCGGTTGCACCGTGACGTCGGAAGCTGCGACGCGATACCCCTGCGCGCGCACTTCGATCCGATGGGATCCTGCCGGCAGCTTGAGCCGCGCATCTCCCCTTTGGATCGCACCCGCGGAGCGCCCGTCCACGTACAGCTCCCCGTCCACCGTCCCCGCAAAGACCCTCACCTCGCCCAGCCCCCGCTGCCAGGACAGATCGGTAACCGCTTGCCGCACTCTCGCGCGGTTTCCATCGGGCGCGAGCTCTTCGGGCCACACCGCATGCAGCACCCGCTCGGGTTGACGGCGCGACGACAGGTGAAGCTCCACCTCGACCTGCCCCGGTGCCGCGCGTCGGACCGTTCCCCATACGAAGTCGCTCGTGCCCACCGCGTCTGCAACACGGCGCGTGCACGCCGCATCGGGCTGCGGGGGACACCTCAATGACGTCAGCAGCGGATCCAGCAGCATGACTGGCTGCGTGGCGACGCCGTACTCCTCACGCAGCAGCCCCGAGAGCACGCGCGCCGAGTCGGCGGCATCCGCCGAGCGCAGCTCGAAGACCCTGACGGAGTTGGGCTGTGCGATGACATCGGGAGCAGCGATCAGCAGGGCGAAGCCGAGGCACGACGACAGACACGACAGGCGCATGCAGGGATCGGACGCCCTGCGGCCAGCGTTGTCAACGAGTCCGATGGCCGTCAGTGAAGTGACACACGGCGCCTGCGGCGGGAGAACGCGAAAGCTCCGAGGACCGCCGTCATCCACGCTCCGAGCGATCCGCGCTGTGTACCGGCGCTGGTGCAGGAGCAACCGCCTCCGCTGATCTCTTCACCGGTTGACGGTGACGCATCCGCCCGCGCGTCGGCGTTGGCGTCCACGCCAGCCTCGGGGCTCGCCTCCGCCGCGTCCTTCGCCGCGTCAAACGCGGCATCCTTCCCTGCTTCCGCTTCAGGCCCGGCGTCCGCTGCAGCCTCCTCTTCGGCGTCGCTCGAAGCCTCCGGCTGGGTGTCGATCGCCGCATCCTCCACTCCACCGTCGGTTTGCACCAGCTCGCACCCGCCACACTGCTCCACGCACTCCTTCGCGCACTGCGAATCCCACTCGTGCAGGCAGCAGAAGTCGTCCATCGCGCACACGCACTTCTCGCACTTGCAGTCCTTGCACCCCTTCGTCGTGTGCGTCGGGCACTCGCACACGCTGCCAGCTCCGCACTGCATCCCGTCCGCACACGTGCCGCATACCCCGCCGCAGCCGTCAGGGCCGCACTGCTTGCCTGTGCACGCAGGCTGACACGGCAGCGTCGCAAACGAGTACATCGTACCCGCATTGTCGTCCCATGCCGCGTTCCCCACCTGATCCACCGACCCGACCCGTAGCATGTACGTCGTCGCGTACGTCAGCCCGCTCAACAGCACTTGGTGGCTCTGCACCAGCGAAGTCGCCTTCACGTTCTTGCCGAGCGCCGACGTCTCGCCGTACTCCACCGTCGAGCTCGCCGGAACGTCCGTCGTCCAGCCTACCCGCGCGCTCATCGGTCCGATCTGATCCACCGTCACCCCAGTGACCTGGGGCGGCTCGCACTGCGCAAGCAGCTCGCGGGTCACCGTGACCGGCGCTCCCTTGCACCCGGCATCGTCGTAGCGCAGAAACACCTGCTGCCCGTGCGCGAGCGCCACCTCGCCGGCCTGCGGAGCCTTCGCGAAGTGCACGGCTCCCGTGAACGTGTGCGTCGCGGGCCCCGTCTCGGTCAGCGTCACCACTCCCGCGTCGCTTCCTCCGACCGTCAACGACACGACCGCCGTGTCCGCAGCCGCAGGATTCACGTCGAGATCGATGTCCGCCAGCGTGACCGTCACGGTCTGGTCGCACGCCACCAGGTCCTTCGCGTCGAGCGCGAGGAACCCGCACTCCGGAGGCTGCAGCGCCACGTCCTTCTGCACCGGAATCGCATCGCGCGCCGTCACCGTCAGGTGAAACATCTGCTCGGACAACGGCGGCAAATCGAGCCCGGCAACTCCCATGGCGTCGGTGAGGGCGACGTCGAGCACCTGCCCCTTCGACGTAGCGGCCACGCGCGCATGGGCGAGCGGGCTTCCCCCGGTCGTCACGGTCACCGGGAACGGTCCTCCCAGCTCGTTGCCCGTCGGGAAGTGATCGATTGCCAGCTCCACAGGCTCGCGCGACCGCATCTCCAGCAACGGGTCGCCGAACAGCACGTACTTTTCGAACTCCTCCTCGATGTTCGAGCCGGTGCCGCCGATGGCGATCAGCCCGAGCATCCCCGCCATGTTGGCTTCACCGTACCGGAACGTGCCGTCGTGCGTGAACGCACGGGTGCTCTCGACTGCCCAGATCGCAGGCTCGTCCCACGAAGCCAGCACCGTCGAGGCCCAGACGGCCACCGCCCCCTTGCCCGGTGTGTTCAGCCAAGTCTCCGCGAAGCACGCAGAGCTCTGATCAAACGCGCCGTTGAGACACGCCACGTCCCAGATCACCGGCAGCATGTTGCCGTTCGTCAGCTTCGGAATCTCCGCCCCCGCGACGTATGCAGGCTCCGTCGAGGCCCAGGAGGTCTCGTCGCCATGGCCCATGTACGAGATCCACGACGTCCCGGTGTCGAGCGACTGGTTGATCTTGGCCGGCTTGGCCGTGTTGTCCGACGCGTAGTACTTCGGAATCGGATCGTAGCCCCAGCCCTGCAGCAGGTCGTGGACCTGATCGCTGCGCACGTCGTCGTTGCTCGCACCCGACCCCTCGCTCGACGAAATCACCATCGCGCCGCGGTACCACCCGGCAGCCGAACCCGTGGACGGCGCCGTCTCGTACCCCACCGTCTTCGCCACCAGCGTGTCGACCTCCGCCTCGGTGCGCGCAGGGAAGCGTCCCACGATCACGTCCGAGTAGATGTCGTTCCCCGACAGCTTCGAGAACACGAAGTCCGACGTCGCGTTTGCCGTGTTCCCGTACCCCGGAGGCACAGCGTTCTCGTCACCCACCAGCAACACGATCGTCGGCGGAGCCTGCCAGGTGTCATAGGCATGCTGCAACCACCCGAGCAGCTCCGATGCCTTCGTCCCAATTCCCTCGATCGACTGCGTCGTCACCCGCGTTCCCGTGCTCACACGCCAGTCCACCAGCGGCTGCGCATTGTCGAGCCACGCCTGCGGACCGATGACCACCATGTGATCCGGCCCGGGAATCGGACGCGACCCCTGGCGCAGATCGATCGCGATGCGCGAGGCCGCCGAGCCGAAGCTCTCCGGCAGACCGAGCGATCCACGACGCGGAGCGGCCGATGGATCGGGGGTGTCGTACGCCAGTCGCACAGTGATCCGTTTGCGCAGCTCGACGGTTCCGGAGGCGGGATTCCACGCGACGGGCCGGAGGCTCAACCGCGCCACGCGCACGTCGCGCAGGAAGCCGGGGCGATCGAGCTCGACGACCGGAGCGTCGGGCAGGACGACCGAGCCCTTATAGGCTCCCGGATCCACGACGAACCGCGAGGGGAGTCGCGGACCGCACCGACACGGCTCCGGCTGCACCGGTGCAGGAGGCATGCTGCCCAGCGTCTCGGTCTCCACCGACAGCACCGTTGCGCTGACGGCGCGCCCATCGGGCAGCGCCACGAGCAGTCCTGTCTCGGGCAGCGACGGCTCACCCACGCTGCCGTGGGCCGCGCCACTGGGAAGCGTCAGGCTCGCGAAGCTCGAGCCCGCATGCTTGCGCTCCTCGATCCACACGCCCGGCACTTCGATCTCCACGATCGCGTGCTGTGCATCCGCGCGAACGGACACGACGTGAGGAGCGCGTCCCGCGGTGCCCGGACCGGCCCAATCCGCTGCGAGCAGGGGAGGGGACGCGAGCACGACAGGAGACGCGAGGGCAACGGAGGCGGTGATGACTCGGGAGCGGAGACGCATGGGGCACCTGCCTTGGGGGGGGACGGCAGTATGCCCGTTGGGATAGGGGGGTGCCAGTCGTCTCAGACGGCCTGCGCGAAGGGAACCGCGGGGCTGAGCTGCTCGACTTCCGAGTGCTGCTTCTCGCGAGCAGGACGCTTGCGCGTGCACGCGTGCAGGTGCGCAGACGAAAGGATGGCTTCGCAGAGACTGGTGAAGTCGTAGCCCGCCGCATGGGCGATCTTGGGCAGCAGGCTCGTCGGCGTCATCCCGGGCAGCGTGTTGACCTCGAGCACGTACTCGTTCGCGTCTTCGGTCACCAGAAGATCCACCCGGCACGCTCCGCTGCAGCCCAAGGCGCGTACGGCCCGCTCCGCCAGGTTCAGCACGCCCAGATAGCGGGTCGGCGGCAGCCTGGCAGGCATGAAGTACTCGGTCATTCCCGGCGTGTACTTCGCCTCGTAGTCGTAGATCCCCTTCTTCGGTGCGACTTCGATCGCCCCCAGCACGCGCCCGTCCAGCACGCCCACCTGGACCTCACGCGCTGCCACGTAGCGCTCCACCAACACGACGTCGTCGAGCTGCAACGCCTTGCGCACCGCCTCGACCAGCTCGCCGTAGCCGTTGACCTTCGCCACGCCGAGACTCGAGCCCTCGCCGCGCGGCTTGACGATCACCGGGAAGCCGAACGATCCGTGGATCTCCTCGATGTCCGCCAGGTCGTCGTCCACCGTGAACGTGTACGCCGACGGCGTGGGGATGTTGTGCAGCCGGAACAGCTCCTTGGCCTTCACCTTGTCCATGGCGAGCGCCGACGCGAGCACGCTCGAGCCGGTGTAGGGGATCCCGAGCACCTCGCACATCCCCTGCACGCAGCCGTCCTCTCCCAACCGCCCGTGCAGTGCGAGAAATGCCACGTCGATCTTCGCAGCCCGAAGACGCGACGACCAGTCGTCGGCAGCGCCCAGCTCGATGCGGGAGACCTCGTGCCCCCGATCCTCCAGTGCCCGGGCAATGGCGTCGCCGGTGCGCAGGGAGACGTCGCGTTCTCCTGACGAACCCCCCATCACGACTCCAACCCGCTGTCCGACCATCTGGGAACCTCTCCTTCCGGTGGAGCAAGAGCCGCGCCATGCACCTCGAAGCGCGCGGTGTGAGAATTCCCACCGCAACGTCCAGTCCGTGCGTGGCCGGTTCGCCACAAGGGCGTTGCTGCCATTGCGGGCCGTATCAGCCTCTCGGAGAAGCGGCCAAGTATTGTGCAGACGCGCTCCCCCCCGCGCGCCCTCATCGCGGCTCCGCCTCAGCCGACCTCGACCAGCACCGCCGTGATGTTGTCCTTGCCACCACGATCGTTCGCGAGCTTCACCAGATTCGTTACCACGTCCTCACCCCGGACATCCACATCGCAAATGAAGGGTATCTCCGAGGTCCTCAGGTATCCGTGCAGCCCGTCGGAGCACAGCAGGTAGCGGTCCCCCGCTCGCAACTCCACCAGCCCCGTGTCCACCTGCACGTAGTCCCGGTTGCCCACAGCCCGCGTGATGATGTTGCGATGTGGTGACTTCTTCGCCTGCTCCGGCGTGATCATCCCCTGGCTCAGCTCCCACGCGATCAGCGTGTGATCCTCGGTGAGCTGCACCGCTTCGCCATCCCGAATCTGGTAGATCCGGCTGTCCCCCACCTGCGCCGTCACCGCATACTTGCCCAGCGTCAGCATCGCCGACAGCGTCGTCCCCATCCCGCTCTTGGTCCGATCGAGCTCCGACATGGCGAACACCATGTACGTCGCCCCCTGCACCGCACCCTCCAGCAAACGAGACGCCGACCGCACCCGCTCCTCGGTGACCTCCCCGACGAGCTGATCTCCGATGCTCGCCAGTCCCCTCTTCACCATCCCGAACAGCGTCTCCACCGCCTCGCTGCTCGCGACCTCTCCCGCCGCGTGCCCGCCCATCCCGTCCGCCACCACGTACAGGCCAAGTTCGTCGTTCTTCAGGTACGCATCCTGATTCGCCGTGCGCTTGCGGCCTACGTCGGTCAGGGCAAATGAGCGGATCATGGTCTCGGATCGCATGGTCGGGCTGGCTCGCGTGTCCGCCCCGTGGCGCTCCGCACGTTCGGCACGGGCGGACTGGCAGACCCACCGAGTCTAGGACAAGCCGACCGCCGCGAGAAGAACAGGTTTGCCGGGTCCATTCCTCGAACGTTTCATGCCGCCCTCACGAGACCCTGCTAGTCTCCTGTCACGATGGGATCTGCCGCGAGCTTCGAGCTTGTGCATCCGGCGCCGTCCGACGTCGCCGCGTCCGTTCGCTCGACCCTCGCCTCCCTCAACGGTGCGGCGGGTGGTTTGGTGCTCCTGTCGGGAGCCTCTGCTCGTCAGGCTCCCGACTTCGCTGCCGCCCTCGCCGATGCGGTCGATGTCCCTCTGCTGCTCGCCTGCGGCGCCGGCGTGATGACCGAGCGCGTCGAGCACGACAACACCTCCGCCGCCGTGGGCCTCCTCTGGCGCGGTGGCTCCTGCAGCCCCTTCGCCTTCTCCGCCGAAGAGCAGCCCGGAGGCGCCGAAATGGGGGCGCGCATCGCCCGCGAGGTCGAACGACGCATGGAGGGCAGAGCCGGTGCGGCCATCGTCTTTGCCCAACCCGATGTCTTCCCCACCACCACTATGGACGCCGTCCGCATGCCCGCCGGACTGCGCGTCCAGCTCCTCGGCGGCGGCGTCCTCGGCAACCCGGGCGCCTTCGCCATCTTCCGCTCCAAAGTGGTCAGCTCCGACGTCGTCGGCCTCACCCTTCGCGGAATCGCCCCGCCCCTCGTCCGCGCCTCCGTCGCCTGCCGCCTTCTCGGCGAGCTGCGCCCCGTCACCGAGGCCGAAGGCGCACTGATGCTCCGCATCGGAGGTCGCAGCGCCATCGAGGAGCTCAAGGACCAGGCCGAACGCTCCCCCGCCCGCGAGCTGCTCGTCGTCGCCATCGAGGTCGGACGCGACCCCGCCGGACAACGTCCCCGCCTCGTCCTGCGCGGCATTCGCGGGATCCATGAGTCCCGCGGAGGCCTGGTCATCAGCGAGGAAATCGAAGTCGGCACGCCCGTCGCCTTCGCCGTCCGCGACCCCTCCGCCGCCCGTGCCGATCTCGAAACCACACTGCGCGAGATGTCCCGGGAAATGGCCGGCAGCATGCCCCGCTTCGGCATCTACGTCGATTGCGCGGGCCGCGGCTCCGACATGTACGGCGTCGGAAACGTCGACCTCGATCTCATCCGCAACCGCTTCCCCGGTCTCCCCTTGGCCGGTATCCGCACCAGCTTCGAGATCGGCCCCGGACGCCTCGGCTCCACCATCCACCTGTACAGCGGCGTGCTGTCCCTCTTCGGATCGCCCTCCTGAGTTCCCCCGCGATACGGGCCGCGTCGCTCCCTTTTCCCCTCTCCACCTCAGCACGGAACACGCATCGCCACCCCTCCCGTCCGGAAAGAAGTCCCCGAACGACGGCTGCTCCGTCCCCCGAAGCCTCTCGGCCACCTGCTCCGCCTTCCGCGTGTCCAGCACGTTTCCAAGCAACGCCACGTCCCCGCACATCCGGTGCTGCAACACCTGAATCCTCTGCAGGGTGGACAGGTAGGCGCCGCGCCACAACACCGCGAACGGGCGGTGTTCCAACGCGTTGATGGACATCAATTCTCGCGGCCGGTTCGCTGGCAGGAGTCAGGTTCAGCGGCGGAACCCGCCCCCCTTCGTGCACCACGAACGCCGCCATGCACCCGTCGATTGTGTGGCCATTGGCCAGCATCCCCGTGAGAATCGCCCCACCGCTGATCCCGTAGTACAGGTCGATGGCCTCGTGCCCCCCCTCTCCAAACAGTCGTCCACGCGCTTCAGCACGTCCATCTCGAAGGACCGATGGCACGTCGCGCGTGCCGCATTGTGCACGCACCCGCAGGCTCCACGCTTACCCCTCGAGTCCGTAAGCTGAAGACGCGTCGCTCGACTTCGCTGCGCCGCCGCGCTAGGCGCGGTCCATGGAGAACCTCTGGCTGCGCATCGAAGACCGCGTTCGGGCGCTGGGTGCAGTCGGGTCCTTCGGGCCCCCCGCCAACGAGAACTCGATCCTCGCCGCCGAGGGATTGCTCGGTGCCGGATTTCCCGAGGACTTCCGAGCTTCGCTCGCCATCCACAACGGCGATGCCGTGAAGAAGATCGGTCCCGGCGAGTGGCAGAGCGATGGGCCCTTCGCGCACCTCGAGCTGCTGTCCCTCGATGCGATGCTGTCCGAGTGGCAGACCTGGCAGGATTCCATCGGCGCCCAGGGACTCGATCCCGAGTCCGAAGGACCGGTACGGAAGCTGTGGTGGAATCCCCTCTGGATCCCCTTCACCGTCATCGGCGGAAGCACCTGGCACCACTGCCTCGATCTCGACCCTGCACCGGGCGGTGAGCCCGGCCAGATCGTCGAGATCGTCGATGACGAACCCCTGCGTCGCGTCGTCGCGCCAGGCTTCCGTGCGTTCCTCGAGGACCTCGCCGCAGACCTGGAGCGCGGGCGCTACACCCTCGACGAGGACGGGCTTCTGGTCCACGAATCCTGGCGTTGAGCCCGCCTGACGGCTACTCCGGAAGCTCGAACATGCACGCCGCGAAGGCGTCGCACCCGCTCCTCGCCCAGCACTCCCTCATCCGCTTCGCTCTCTCGGAGTCGGAGGTCTTCTCGCACTGCTGAAGCGCCGCCCGGTTCGCCACCCGCGCGCGGAACCTGCGCTCGAACATCCGATACTGCATCTCCGAGTTCTCGAGTGCCCCGTCCCCCATCCTGCGCTTGATCAGCGCCAGCGCGTCACCCTCGCACTGCGCCACCCGCTCCTGAAGACGCTGGCAGGTGAACGATTCCGTCGGAGCGCTCTTGCGCGAGCACGCCCCCAGCAGCGCCAGCGTGAAGCCCGCCAGCAGCGAGACGTGTCGAACGGTGCTCACGCGCCTCGCCGCCTCATGCCCAGCAGCCCGATCGAGACTCCGAGAAGCAGCGCCAGCGGCGCGAATCCATGAGAGCGCGCATCGGTGCGGCACCCGCACCCTCCATCGGAAGTGGCGGCCGCCTCCGCCTCGCCTCCCTGGCCCGCCCCTCCCCCCTTGCCAGGAGCCCCGCCCGTGCCCGCGGCTCCTCCCTTGCCCGGAGATGCGTCGGGTTGCGAACCACCCGCGCCGCCTGTCCCCACACCACCTGCCGCGCCCCCACTACCGCCGTCCGGAGCCGCTGCCTCCGGCCCTGCGTCCTGCGGGCTCGTGCAGTTCTCGCTGGCCTTCGTGATCGTGATCGTGTCGATGACCTCGCTCTTCTCCGGATACGCCGACCACGTCTCGAGCTTCGCGACCTCGTTGTGGATGTCCACCAGGATGTAGTGGTGCTTGCCCGCGCACGTCGCGCGCCCCGTCTCCGAACCGCACAGGAACGCAGGAATGGTGAACGCCCCCGCACCTCCGGAGACGAAGTACACCGTCCCCTGCGCGAAGTTGTCCTTGCCCACCGAGCACGCCGCCGCCGACCCCGGCTTGCCCTGGGCCCCGCACGCGCTCGGCTCGAACCGCTCGTACCAATGGTTGTGGCTTGTGAACACCACATCGACATGGTGCTTGTCGAACACCGGCACAAACGCCTCGTTCTGCCCCGCTTCGTTCGCCCCGTGGCTGATGCTGAAGTACGATTCGTGCGTGTAGGTCGGCTTGTGGTAGTAGATGAACTTCCACTTGCGCGGATTCGCCGTCAGCACCTCGTCGAGCCAGGCCGCCTGCTCCGAGAACACCGGCGTCCCGCCCTTGAACCCTTCCGTGGAAAGCGCCACGAAGATCGCGTTGCCGTAGGTGAAGTAGTAGTAGTCCTCCGTCCCACTGCCGTGCGCTCCCGTGGACCGGGGCAGCACGAACAACTGGTTGAAGTTCGCCGTCTCCCCCTCGCCCGGCCCCGTGTCGTGATTGCCTATCACGGGCATGAACGGGTACTTCGAAGCAACCGGCTGCGTCCATCCCAGCAGGTCGTTCCACTGATCGAGCTGGTCCCCTTCAATCACCAGATCCCCGCCGTTGAGCAGGAATGCCGGATTGTGCCCCACCGACTGCTCCAGGATCTTCGGCCAGTTTTCTCCCCCTCCGAACGTCGGATCCGGACGGTTGTCGCCCAGGAACGCGAACTTGACCGATCCGCACCTCTCGCTCTGCACCGGCCCCGTGCGGAACGTGCTCTCCGCCGTGTACCCGTCGGCGGCGCTCCCTGCTCGGTAGTAGTACTGCGCGTCCGCCTGCAGCCCCTCCAGCGTCGCCTCGTGTACCCATCCGAGCTCCCCGTTTGCTTGCGAGCTCTTCGCTGCCACCGTCTTCGTGTACGTGCCCGCCACCAGCCCGTACTGTACCTCGCTCGCCACCTGGCTGTCCGTGTTCCACGCCACCGACATCGTCGTGGTCGTGTCGCCCGAGTAGGACAACCGAAGGTACCGCGGCGCGGCCTCCACCGTGCCCGCCATCCCGAGCAGCACGATCCCCGACGCAAGACACGCTGTGAGATTGCGGACTCGTCGGCGGGTGTTCGAGCAGACACGAGCCGACGCGGGGATCGATTTCATGGCACTCCTCGGAGGGGAACAGAGAGCGGTGGGAGACGGATCACACCGTGGCCGATGGGAGACGAAACCGCAACCCGATTGCGCCCCCCAGCGCCACCCATGCCGCTGCTCCGTGGACAAGGCACGTCCAGGCCAGCATCGGCAGATGCTCCGTGCCGCCCAGATCATAGGTGTCATTCTGCACCAAGACGAGCAACGGAATCGCGATCACCAGCAGCAAGGATATCACCCCCACCCCGGCGCCCGCGAACAGCGACCAGCGCTTGCCTCGGAGCAGCCCCACCGACGCGGCAATGAGCACCCCACACAGCACGCACGCGACGACCGCTCCCCAGAATGGCTGCGTCGCGTAGAAGTAGTCGTCCGCCTCGTAGCGTATCTTGCTCTTACCGGCCGCGGCCACCAGCACGATCAACACGGGGATTGCCAGCCTCAACAACGTCAGCGCCGCAAGCACCATCACCAGCGGCGGTCCCCACGTTCGGTAGGATACCGGCGAAGGACGCCTTCCCGGCGGTCCCATCCACAACCACTTGCCCGCAGCCAGCGCGAGAATCCCGAACGCAATCGTCGGCAGCACCGACACCCCAACCAGGACCTCGAACCGAAGCGCCGGACCGTCCTTCGACGATAGCTGGTTCGCCATCACCGAAATGGCAACGACGGACCACACAATCTGGGCGACGGTCGCCACCGACACGGATGCTCGCGGCGATGGCCCTCCCCTTAGGCACACGGCTCCCGCAGCAGCCTCGAGCGACGCCGCCAAGAGCATCGCGATCGACACCCACAGCATCGCCACCACCGCACCGTGCACATTGGCCCAGCCGGACTTCGCGATGATCGTCACGTGGGCGACAACGAACGTCGTCGACACGATCCCCAGCAGGATTCCCCAAGTGAGCATCCCACCGCCCACGATCGTGCGCCACGTGCGCCCCTTGCGCGTGTCCGCCGGACCGGCCTGCTCGAGCGCACCGCCGGCCGGGAGCGTCGCCGCGGATTCGATCGGGCTCAGATCTCGTATCTGTGGCGTCCCCTGTCCCTGCGGGACGATCGGCGAGATCACGAACGGCTGTGGCACGAACGGCGCCGGAGGCTGCACCTCCACGCCCAACGGCTGCGCGGCCGGGGCGTGACCGTGAATCACCTGTGGCAAGGGCTGCTGCTCTGCTGTGCCCGGGGGCTGCACAGGAGGGAACGGCGTGACCGCCAGAGGCGAAGGGACGACCGCCGGCGCGACCATCGGCGGCTGCACCGGCTGCACCGGCGGCGGCGGTGGCGGCTGCGGAGCCATTCGCTCCGGTTCCGCGTAGCCGGGGACCGTCGGTGGCGCAGGGAGCGGCTCGCCACAGTGCGGGCACGCCTTCCCCACCCGCTGAATCGGCATGCCGCAGCTCGTGCAATACGTGGGTCCTTGCTGCATCCTCCGGCCTCCTCCCTACCACCGCACCTGCACCGGTGGCCCATCGCTGTCCGACGCTCCGAGCGCCGAGGATCCCCAACAAGCCAGGGCGCCATTCGCCATCGCCGCACACCCAGGCCAGCCTTTCCCTCCCTCCCATCGGCGTTCGCCCATGCTCGCAACAGCCACACTCGCAGCCGTCTGCATGCCGGGCACTTCCCACGCCTTCGTCGCCTTCGCGCCGAAGCACCACATCCCGCCCCCTGCCAGCTTGCCGCAGGTCACGTCCGGCCCCACCACAAGCTCCGTCGCACCGGCCAACGCCGCAACGGCCACCGGCGACGCCCGCAGGTTTCCCTCCCCCTGCGTCCCGTCTGCCATCTGTCCCGCCTCGTTGCTCCCCCAACACATCACCGCGCCGTCCTTGCGACGCGCACACGCATGCGTCGCCGCAACGGCGATCTGCACGACCTCACGCAGCCCCTGTACCGGATTCGGAGGCTTGCGGTCTTCGGAACGAGCCGGCTCCAATCCCGTGCACGCCGATAGCTGCTCGTTGCCCCAGCACGACACCTCCCCGTCCGCGTGCAACGCGCAGAACCGCGCAGCACCCGCCGAGAGCGCCACCGCCGGGCCCGACAGCGACGCCATCACCGGGCGGGAGCGCAATGACTCGGATCCCACCGAGCTGAAGACCCCCATCCCGAGCTGTCCCGAGGTGTTCACCCCCCAGCACCGCACCGCCCCCGCCTTGTCCCGCACGCACGTCGCGTTCTCTGCCGCCACGACCTGCTCCGTCTCTTCCGTGCCCGGAACCTCCGTCGGAACCCTGCTGCCGTTCTTGTCCGTCGTGCCGCGTCCCAGTTGCCCCCGCTCGTCGTCCCCCCAGCACATCACGGGCCCCTTCTTGCGACGCACGCACGCGTGCTTCTCTCCCACCGCAACCTGAACCGCGTCTCGCACCCCCTCCACCGTCTCCAGCGCTCGCTTCAACCCCCAGCATCGCACCGTGCCGTCGTCGATCACCGCGCACGTCCGCGTGCCCCTCGCCGCCAGGTGCACCGCCCTGCCGAGCCCCTCGACCAGGAAGGGTCCCTTCGCGTCGGCCGACTTCACCTCCGCAGTGTCCCGCCAACTCTCCCCCCAGCAGGTCACCGCGCCGCTCGCCTGCATCGCGCAGACATGGCGACGCCCCACCGCGATCTGCGCGGCGTCGGGCAGCTTCCCGATTAACGCAGGAGCGGACTCCGCCTCGATGCGCAAGGTGCTTGCGGAACCCATCAACGACGCGTCGCCCCAGCACTGAATCGAACCGTCCGCGGTCAGCCCGCAACTCCCATCCTCCCCCGCGGCCATCACCGTCGGAACGAACCCCGTCGGCAGCCGCTTGTGGCCGCTCACCTCTCGTCCCCAGCAGCGCACGTCGTTGTTGCGCAGCTTCGCACACCCGTGCACACGCCCCACCGCGATCTGCGCCGCGTCCTTCACTCCCGCTACCCGCGTGGGCTTCGCAATGACCGTCCGCGATCTCGCCGTCCCGTCCCCCACCTGCCCGTAGTCGTTGCGCCCCCAACACCGCACCGTCCCGTCTCCGAGCAGCACGCACGTCGTCTCTCCTCCCGCGCGCACGTCCGTCACCGAGGACAACCCCGCCATCGGCTGCGCATAGAGCTCCGACGACCCGCTCGAGGACTTGTGCGTGGTCTCACCCCAACACCACACGGTGCCATCGGAGCGGCGCGCGCAGGCGTGGTTGGCTCCCGACGTGATCTGCACGGCTCCCTCGAGCCGCGAGACGCGGATCGGGAAGGGGACCTCCTCGCCACGACGCGTCAGCTCCTTCCGCTCCTCCGATGCGAGCTGGCCGTACGAGTTGTTCCCCCAGCACCAGACCCGGCCGTTGGTGTGGCGCGCGCACGCGTGGTCCCTGCCGGCCGCGACCTCCGCGACTCCTTCGAGGTTGACGACCTGCAACGGTTTGATCGCGGCCCCGTAGGCCAGGGACGCGGGAATGAGACCACGCAGGAGCTCCAGCGGCGCAGATCTGTGCGTCATCCCCGCGCCGAGCGCTGCCGTCCTTCGCGATCCCCAGCACCTCGCCGCGCCGTCGCTCATGCGAGCACACGCGAAGTACTCCCCCACGGTGACCTGGGTGGCGACCTTCGAGGACGATCCCCCGCTGCATCCCAGGGCCAACAGACCGCCAAGCGCAAGGCTGGGCCAGAAGAGACAGCGTCTCATGGCCTCTGAGGTTATCGGAGCCGTGTCGGATGCGTCAACCGATCGAGCGGCGATCGGTCGGGTGCGAGATGCTCACGCGTTGCCGCCGAGCGCGGCGACGACGTCCGCCGGTGCCTGCACCAGCTCGATCAGCACGCCCTCGCCACTCAACGGCGTCGCCTCGTTGCCCTTCGGATGGATGAAGCACACGTCGTGGCCTCCCGCTCCCTTGCGGATGCCGCCCGGCGTGAACCGCATCCCCTGCGACGTCAACCACTCCACCGCCTTCGGCAGATCGTCGACCCACAGCCCGATGTGGTTGAGCTGCGGATCGTGCACCTTCGGCTTCTTCTCCGGATCGATCGGCTGCATGATGTCCACTTCCACCGCGTGCGGACCGCTGCCGATGCGAAGGATGTCCTCATCCACGTTCTCCCGTTCGCTCTTGAACGTGTGGACGCGCGCCAGGCCGAGGGTGTCCACCCAGAGCCGGGCCAGGGCGGACTTGTCGAGACCGCCGACGGCGATCTGCTGGATACCGAGGATGCGGAAAGGTCTCATGTCGTCTCCTTGAGGCGCGCATCCTTCCATGGCCGACAGGGCAATTGCAACGAGAGGCGTACGCGCTCCCGCTACTTCAGGCTGACGTACAGCGTGTACGCTCCCGGGAACTCCGTGCCTCCCGACGCGAACGTGTCCACCACGATCAGGTACCGCCCCGGCGCGATCGAATACGACAGCTCCTTGTCGTTGCGCACGACGCACGCCTTCGCGTCGTCGCCGTCCAGCAGGTGCACATCCACATCCACCCCGCTCGGATAGTCCAGCGACACTGTCAGCGTCCCCTTCTTGTTCACGCGCAGCTCGTAGACCACCTCCGCACCCGACTCGCTCGCGTTCGAGCAGTTGTACTGATCGAACGACTTCTCCCCCTGTGAGCTCGTGTTCCCCGTGTGATCGTACGGCAGGCTGTCGATCAGGTGCGGACACGCGTGCGACCCGTCGGGCGTGCACGGGGCCCACACCGCCGGCGGTATGTCGCGCACGTCCACCAGATAGTACTCCACCGCATCCCCTTCTGCCGTCCACGCGTTGGTGATGAACTCGATCCAGTTCGCCATCCCCGGTATCACCTGGCACCCCGCCGACCAGTTCTTCACCTTCGCCTCCCCCAACGGCCCATCCATCGAACCCATGTGGATGTTGTGCCCGCTGCCCGTGCGGTCGTAGTCGTCCTCTCCGCTCGGCGGCAACCACCCGTTCCGGTCGCTGTCCCAATGCCCGTTGCCGTTGTTGTCGTCGCGCACCCGGTAGCTCAACTCGTTAATGCGCAGCGCGTTGTACGTCTTGTGCCAGCCGTTGACGTAGGCGTAGCGGCGATTGGCTCGGATCGACGAGGAGCTGGCGTCTCCGAAGTCCACGGCTCCCGTGTCCGTGTTCACCGGAAACTCCCGCACGTGCTTGCCCGTCGACGCCTCCTCCCAAAGCAGCACCAGCGTGTCGTTGAACTTGTTCGGCGCGTTGCCGTGCCAAGAGAACGTGCCCGGATATGAGCCGCGCAGCCCCACCACCGTTCGGTGCTCCGCATGCACGTTCATCGCCACGCCCGTCGTGCGCTCCGCGATCCGCTGGTACAGGTCGTACGCCTGCTCCTGCGTCAGCTCCCGAACCCCAACAGGCGTCTCGTAGCATCGGGTCGGCCCCGGCCACTCCGCGCCCCGCTCGAACAGCGGCATGTCGTCGTCATACGCCGGCAGCGTGAGGCTGTCCGGAGGAACCTTGCGCAACGTGGACACCGGCACCCGATACGTCGACGGCGGCGGAGGATCCGCGTGCGCGATCTCCCCGGACCCGTGCCAGGACCCAGCGTGTTCCGCCGGCTCCTCCCAGCTCCATTGCGGTGCGCGCGGCAACGGCTCCGGCGCGCCCGTCAGCATCGAGAACTGCGCCGAGTAGTCGAAGTTGCACGAGGTGGGCCCCGCCGCCTCCGTCGCCGCATCCTGGTCCCCACCGTCGGGATCCGTCGACGCGTCCGGTCCCAATGCGTCGGATATCGACACATCCTCCGGCGAGCCGTCCCCAAGGGCCGCGTCCCCTCCCCATGCGTCCGCTTGCCCGGCCTCTGCACCCCCGCCCTCTGCAGCGCTCTGGGCGTCTCCCTGCCAACCCGCGTCACCGCTGTCCGAGTCGCCGCATGCCGTGAGCGTTGAGCCGAGAACGATGAGAAGAAGAGCGCGTCTCATGATGGCGCGCAGCCTAGCACGCCCGGTTCCTCTCCTCCCGTTCCCCCAGTTCGCGTCTCCCAACCGCTTCATCCTTCCCGCGTCCCACCGTCTCCCTTGACCCCTGCACCCTTCCGGCATCTGATTCCTCCCGCTCGAAGTGCGGCAACTTGCGGCCGCCTCGATCCCGGCAGGAGGGAGTGCCTGATGAAGTCTCTCGCAGCGGTTCTGGGATGTGTCATCGCGGTCGGGTCCGGCGGTTGCTGCAAGGTGTTCGATGGCGATCGCGGTGACGATCCCGGCCCTATCCCGCTGCCGGTCGTCACCACTGCCTCGCCCGGAAAGACGACGACCACCTCCACCGTCGCTCCCACGGCGACGCCCAAGCCCGACAAGCCCGGCGAAGGCGTCTACCCCCTCAGCTCCATCAGAACCATCCCCGACAACTGCTCCAAGGCCCACGTGCTGATGGCCACCGCACCGGTCAACCCGAGGAACGACTACCCGTGGACCTGGACGCGCCAGGCAGTGATCGTACATCCGGAGTTCAAGGCCAACGGTGGCTCGCATCCGACGGTGCCTGGGGAGGTGCACTTCGAGATGTACGACTACGGCAACGACGGCAAGGCGAAGGCTCTGCTCGCGCATTGCGCCGATGGCGGCACCTGCAACCGGCTCGCCGCCATGTACAGGGCCGTGGTCCCATCGAGCCGCCCTCAGGTCATGTGCGGCGAAGTTCCAAACCTCAAAGGCAGTCCGGTTCGCGTGCTGATTCCTCAGCCCGGTGTCGGTAACGACGACGGCCTCCCCACCTCCGCCGACATCGTGGCGCAGTGCGCCCGCATCGGCGTGTGCAGGATTCACACGGATCCCTCGACGCCCGGTGACCCCGGCATCGAATGCCAGAAGGCTCCCTCCAAGTTCAAGCTCGCCTGTGCCAGCAGGACGCCTTGCTCCGCCGTCGTGTCCTGCTTGCAGTGAACCCGGAGCGATTGCCCCGGCTCGGTTACTTCGCTGCCGGTCCCCCCACCTTCTCGTAGACCTCCTGCAACGCCTTCGCAGATTCCGTCAACGCCTGCAGTTCCTGTGGCTCGAGCGGCAGAGTGACCACGTGCTCGACCCCGGCCCGCCCCACCACGCACGGAAGCGACAGGGACACGTCACGCAGCCCGTGCTGGCCCTCGAGCGGCGTGCTCACCGTCAACACCGACCGCTCGTTGCGCGCAATCGTCCGCGCAAGCCGCGCCGCCACCAGCCCGATCGCGTAGTGCGTGGCCCCCTTGCGCCGGATCACCTCCGCCCCCGCATGCGCAACCTCCCCCCGGATTCGCACTGCCGTCTCGTCGGACCACTCCTTGCCGACGTCGCGCGCGAACTGCCCGATCGGCGCCCCCCCGAGCCGCGCCTGGCTCCACGGCACCACCTGCGAGTCCCCATGCTCGCCAATCACATGCGCGTGCACCGAACGCGCGTCGATGCCGAAGTGCTGCGCCAGCAGCGAACGCAGCCGCGCCGTGTCCAGCATCGTGCCCGAGCCCAGTACCTGGTTCGACGGCAGCCCCGACAGCCGCTGCGTCGCGAGCGTCAGCAGATCCACCGGATTCGACACCACGACGAGGACCGCGTCGCGCGTTTGCTCCACCACTCTCGGCACCAGGTCGCGGAACAGGTCGAGGTTGCGCTTCGCCAGGTCCAGGCGCGTGTCCCCAGGTTGTCGCGCGGCCCCGGCCGTCAGCACGATCACGTCCGCGTCACGGCATGCATCGAGGCCCCCCGAGCGTACGCTCGCGGGCGCCACGAACGGAAGCCCGTGGATCAGATCCATCGCCTCGCCTTCGGCGCGCGCAGGGTCGAAGTCCACCAACGTGATGGTGTCCGCCAGCCCTCCCACCAGCGCCGCAAAGGCCGTGCTCGAACCCACCCGGCCCGCTCCCACAATCGCGATCTCCAGCTTGTCGTCCGCTCGCCCCGTCGTCGTCATGGCTCCACCTCCCGATCCGCCGACGCATCATGGACGCTTTCCTCCACGCCCTCAATGCCCCTTCGCCACTTGTCCTCTGCCACGCTCCGGTCTACACGCCCGCTCCGAGGTGGACCTCTTGGCAGGAACATTGAGACGCAAGCTCTCTGCCTTTGGCAGCGCCGACGCCGCCCTTGCCCTGCTCGTCGTGCTCGTCGTCGGCCTCATGATCGTCCCGCTCCCCACCTGGATGCTGGACGTACTGCTCGCCACCAATATCTCCGTCGCCGTCGCCGTCCTGCTCGTCGTGCTCTACGTGCCCGACGCCCTCGCCATCGCAACGTTCCCCACTCTCCTGCTGATCACTACCCTCTTCCGCCTTGCCCTCAACGTCTCCTCCACACGTCTGATCCTGCTGCAGGCCAATGCTGGCGAGGTCATCAAGGCCTTCGGCAACTTCGTCGTCCGCGGCAACTACGTCGTCGGCGCAGTCGTCTTCCTCATCCTCACCATCATCCAGTTCGTCGTCATCGCCAAAGGCTCCGAGCGCGTCGCCGAAGTCGGCGCCCGCTTCGTCCTCGATGCCATGCCCGGCAAGCAGATGGCCCTCGACGCCGAGCTCCGCTCCGGCTCCATCGACGGCGCCGAGGCCAGACGCCGTCGTCGCCAGCTCGCGCGGGAATCGCAGTTCTACGGCGCTATGGACGGCGCCATGAAGTTCGTCAAGGGCGACGTGATCGCCGGCCTGATCATCACCGCTATCAACATCCTCGGAGGACTGGTGATCGGCGTCGTGCAGAAGGGATTGCCCGCAGAGCTCGCCCTCAAGAAGTATGGACTGCTCACCATCGGCGACGGGCTCGTCACCCAGATTCCCGCCCTTGTCCTTTCCACGGCCGCCGGTATCCTCGTCACCCGAGTGGCCAGCGAAGAGCCCGACACCTCCCTCGGCACCGAGCTGGCCGGCCAGCTCATGGGAACCCCCAAGGCCCTGCGCAACGCCGCGCTGTTCGTCTTCGCTCTCGCCCTCGTCCCCGGCCTCCCCGCCATCCCCTTCGTACTCATCGGCTTCCTGCTCTTCTCCGTCTCCCGCGCCCGCTCCCGTCAGCTCCGCAGAGCCGAATCCATCGCTGCCGAGACCCCGTCGCCTTCCGCCGCGCCCCGGGGTCGCAAGGGGCCCGCGTTCGTTCCCGTCGTCATCCCCTGGAGCATCGAGCTCGCCCCCGACCTCGCAGAGCTGATCGACGACGTCGTCCGCGGCGACGAGCTCGAACGCGCCGGACTGCGGACCCGCGCTCAGGATCTTCGGGAACGCCTGTTCCTCCACCTCGGCGTCCCGCTGCCTCCGCCCGTCGTTCGCGTGATCGATGGACTCCCGTCCGGAGCCGCCGTCGTTTCGATCCATGAGGTCCCGGCGCGTCCGATCGCGGTCCAGCTCGACATGGTCGCCCAGGACCGGATCGACGCGGTGATGGACGGCGCCCTCGAGGAGCTTGTGTCGCGCGCCTCAGAGTTCGTTGGCATCGGCGAGACGCAAGGTCTGCTCGACCGCCTCGAGCAGATTGCCCCGGCGCTCGTGCGCCAGGTCGTGCCCAAGCCGATCCCCCTGCCGCTGCTCGCGGAGATCCTGAGGCGTCTCGTCGAGGAGCGCGTGAGCATCCGCGATCTGCGCTCGATCCTCGAAGCCCTCGCCACCGCTCCTGCGGGCGAGAAGGACCCGCTGAACCTCACGGAGCTCGTCAGGGCACAGCTGCGCCGGGCGACCAGCCACCGGCTCTGCGGCGGAACCGGAACGCTCGCGGTCTACCTGCTCGACGCCGAAATCGAGGAGACCATCCGCGGCGCGATCCAGCGCACCGCCGCGGGCAGCTTCCTCGCCCTGGCGCCCGGGCCCGCGCGCGATATCCTCGCGGCCGCGCGCAAGCTGCTCTCATCCTCGCCTCCCCCCCAGGGCAGCGCCGCCGTCCTGCTCACCCAGCCCGACATCCGTCGCTACGCCCGTAAGCTCCTCGACAGCGACCCGACCTTGAAAGACGTCCACGTCATCAGCGTGAGCGAACTGCTCCCCGAGATTTCCCTGCATCCTCTCGGCCGAGCGTGTCTGCGCGCGGGTTGACTCGCTCCGCCTCTCCACTCCCTGAACTGCCGCGCAGCCCCCCTCTCCCCAGCCTGAATCCAACAAATCCCTTCTCCCCGCCACGCCCCGTTCCTGGTATGCACGCTGGACCATGGCAACCAACATCCTCGATACCGTCCTCCTCTTCTCCCTCCCCGCCTCCGGCAAGTCCGAAGTGCGCACGTACATGGCATCGCTCACGCCCGAGCAGTGCCGCGACGACATGCACATGGGACCGACCCTGCAGCTCGACGACTACCCCTACGTGCACCTGATGCACCGCATCGACGACGAGCTCCTCGCCAATGGGTGGAAGTACGCCTACTACAAGGGACCGAACCGTCCCTTCCAGGACGACATGGAGTGGCAGGCCCTCATCGAGCTGCTCAACGAGGACTACGACGACCTCATCAACAAGCGCCAGGTCCAGGTGCCCTCCGCGGCCCAGTGGATCATGGACCGCTTCGACGCCGCACACGCGAAGGTCGAGCTTCCCCAGCCGATGGGCGAGGTGCCCTATCGCATCCGCAAGAAGGTCGCCGAGGCGATCGAGCAAGAGTGCACCGACCTGCTCGCCGACCGCAACAAGCAGAACCAGATCGATCGCGCCGGCCACACCATCGTGATCGAGGCGGCACGCGGCGGCCCCAACGGCGCCGGCTTCCCGCTCACCCCGCCCCAGGGCTACGGCGCCGCCTTCCAGCAGCTCTCCCCCCAGATCCTCGAGCGCGCCGGCATCCTCTACATCTGGGTCGATCCCCAGGAGTCGCGCCGCAAGAACATCGAGCGAGGTCAGCCCGACGGCCAGGGCTCGATCCTGCACCACTCGGTGCCCATGGAAGTCATGCTCGGTGAGTATGGCTGCGACGACATGGAATACCTGATGAAGCAGTCCGACAAGCCCAACACCGTGCGCGTTGAGCGCATCGTGCGCGAGGGCAACGCCTACAAGGCCCGCGCCTACTACCTGCCCGTTGGACGATTCGACAACCGCAAGGACAAGACCTCCTTCGTTCGCGCCGGAAAGGCCAACTGGAAGAAGGAAGACGTCGCCGCCATCCACGGCGGACTCGCCGAGGCACTCGGCCTCATCGCCGTCAACCGCGGCTGATCCCCCCTCGGTTCTCTGGCGCACACGCGCCGATCGAGGCTATCCTCCTTCCGCGCGATGCCCACCCTCCTCCCACGCAGTCTGCTCTCCCGCTCCCATCGGCCCCGGAGCCACTGGCGACTCGGTGTCCGCCAGCGATCCTCTTGCCTTGTCACCTCGTCACCAGGAGACTGAACGACGTGGGTGCTTGCATCGGGAATCGCTTCGACTGCCCCGCCGGAACCTGGACCCGCGTGATCGCCTGCGGATTCGGCCAGGGACCCCGGGAGTTCGAAGTCACTCTCGAATCGTCCGATCACTCCCCTGTCGCAGGCGAGTTCCGCGAGCTCAAGTCCGTCTGGATCCTCGCCTCCTCCCCCTCCTCGGGCCCCCTCGAGCCAGCGATGCGCTTCCGCCGCGGGTACTTCAACACCTTCTACGCTGTGGACGTCCGTCCCGCAGCCGACCTCGTCGCCTTCGTCAGGTAGGCCCGCGGCTCCTCCGACGCCTCCCCCTTCCCGCCCTCACCCCCCACGCGACAAGCAGTCCTGCCAGCCAGCCGTGTGCGTCGGCGCCCGACCTCACAGCGCACCCTCCCGACTCATCTTCGCCAGGCGCGTCTCCCACTGTTGCTCCTCCGTCCAGTCCGCTCGCTCCTTCTCGGCC
>CAYMUE010000001.1:0-13210 GCA_964393505.1 uncultured Polyangiaceae bacterium | reverse complement strand
GCGCCCCTCCCGTCGTTTCCAGCCCGGCAGCCCCTCCATGTCCCGCGCTCACCGAACCTCCAACTCCGCCTCCTCCTTCTTGCCCCGGGCTGCCCGCGCCTGCACTCCCCCCTCTGACTCCGCAACACCACCCGCGCCACCGCTGTCGGATGCCTCACGCGCGGAACCCGTGCCCGAAAGGGCCAGCCCTCCAGGCCGTAGCGCGCTGCGGCCGGCCACTCCATCGACAACAAGCCGTCACGGATGTTGGCCCCTACCGACGCGTGGTCGAGGCTCATTTGCAACGAGCGCGCGTCGTCCAGCGCAGCCTTCGGGATCGATGCGGCGTCAAGCGTGGTGTGATCCGCACGGATCCCCTGCGCGCGTGATGCGGGAACACCGCCAGCGATCCGTGCTGCACTGCACGCAGCCTGCACCGTCCACAGGAATCAGTCTGGTTCTCTCATGTTCGCCTCCGGGAGAGGACCCCCGTCGAAAGGCGCGGCTGGCCCCCCTTTGCGCTCCACCGGGTCGCCCTGGATTGACAGCCTTCCCCCCGGTAGGATGCGGTGCTCCGAGGAACCCGCGCATGCACTCCAAGACCTCCCATCTCGTCATCCTCTCGATCGTCGCCCTGTGCTCCGCCTGCGGCGGCGCCCCCCCTCCGCCTCCCTCGCGCGCGCCTTCCACCGTGCCCCCTCCGGGGCCCGTCTCCGCACTTCCCGCGTCCGCCGTCCAGGGAGGCTCCTCGGACGGCACGACTTGCGAGGACGCTCGCGACCAGAACGTCGAGGAAGTGACGATCGGCGCGTCATCCACTCCAGACCTCAGCGCGAAGGATCTGGGGGCCGTGCTCAATGGTGGTCAATACCTCGAACCCTGTCAGGTCCCCCACGATTCGAGAGTCAGCGTCTGCGTCGCCGTCCGGAACGGCGCGGCGATCGGCGTCACGATCGCACTCGACCCTCCCGCCGCCGACCTCGAGAAGTGCGTCGCCGCCGAGGTCCGCAAGCTCTCCTTCCCGTCCCACCCCAGAATGGATGTCGTTCGTACCCAGTTCTGATCGGCTCCCGCACCGTCGTCGCACGGCCCGCGCATGCCGCCCCCCCCGTGCCGCCCTCGAAGGAATAGTGCAACGCACTCGTCCGGACTTTGATAGGATCTCGCTACGATGGGCATCGAGCCTGGAACGATCATCGGCGGCAAGTACTCCGTTTCGCAGCGTCTCGGAGTCGGCGGCATGGGTGAGGTCTGGGCCGGCGCGTCGCTCCAGGACGGCTCCCCCGTCGCCGTGAAGATCATGCTCCCCGCGGCGTCCCTCACCCGCGAGGTCTGGGCTCGCTTCAAACGAGAAGCTCTCGTGCTCGGGCGCATCCAGAGCGAGTACGTCGCGCGCGTCCTCGACTTCCTCTCCGACCGGGAGCACGGCCTCGCTCTCGTCATGGAGCTCATCCCAGGCCAACCTTTCAGCGCCATCCTCGCCGTCGAAGGCCGCATCAGCGTCGAGGCCATGACCCTCATCGCCATCGACGTGACCCGCGGGCTCGCCGATCTGCACGAGGCCCAGATCGTCCATCGCGACATGAAGCCGGGCAACATCGTGCTTAATCCCCGCCCGGGCGAGCGCGACCGTGCCATGATCATCGACTTTGGCGTCAGTCGCATCCTCTCCGCTCCCGGTCAGGAGGAGGTCACCGCGATCACTCGCGACGACCGCGTGCTCGGCACCCTCGAGTACATGGCCCCGGAGCAGGTCCTCGGCTCTCGCTCCGTCACGCCGGTCGCCGACCTCTACGCCATGGGCGCCATGATGTTCCGCGCCGTCGCCGGACGACACGTGTTCGGCGATCTGGTCGAAGGCAAGCTCGTCGCCGCCAAGCTCAACCAGGATGCCCCTGCGCTCGACACCGGCCGCAATGACCCTGCCGCCCTGCGCTTCGCCGCGATGGTGAACAAGCTCCTGTCCCGACGCCCCAGAGAGCGCTTCCAGACCGCCGAGGACCTGTTGCTCGAGCTCGAGACGGTCGAGGAGCTCCTCTTCCAGCCCGTGACGATGCCCTTGATCCACGTGCAGTTCGAGGAGGAGCAGCCGCAGTCCGACGACGTCTTCGACGACCTGCCCACGACCGCCATGTCGCCCGAGCAGCGTGCCCAGGTCATGTTGCGCCACGCCAAGGCGCTCACCGACCAGCGCAAGTCTGCCCTCGTCGGCATCCTGGCCCCCAAGGAGCCCTCGGTCTCCGGCGCCACCACGCAGCGTCTCTCCGGCGGTCCCGACGTGGAATCGGTCTCCCTATCCATCACTGACGCCGACTCCCTCGACTCCGAGGAGCATGCTCTCGCTTTCCCGAACGGAGCGCCTCCTGCCCCCCCCGCTCCGCCACCCGTATCGCCGTCGCCCGCTACCCCCCCCCGGGGCTGCGCCGCAGCCGCTGCTGGCGTGTCGCATGATGCGGCAAGCCTGTCTCATGCGCCCCCGGCACCCGAGATCTCCCACCAACAAGCGCGCGGCGGACGCCTCTCGGCAGGCATGCTCGCCGTCATCGGTCTCATGATAGCCGTCGCCGCCGCCGCCGGCGGTGTCGTCGGCGCGTCCTTCGCCTCCCGCAGAGCTGCCTCCGCGCTGCAGCCCCCCGCTCCCCCTTCTCCCGCTGTCGCCTCTTCCGCGGCTCCCGATCCTTCTCCATCGCAGGCCGATTCCCTGGCCTCCGCGCAGCCTCCCCCCGCAGCGGAGCCGCCTGCTTTCGGCTCCCCGACGTCCGACGACAAGCCGCAGGCTGCGACAACCGGTGTCGCGACCTCGGGCATCGCGACACCATCGCCTCCGAGGCCTCATGTCGCTCGGAACGCTCCGGCTCCCGCCGCTGCTCCCAAGAAGCCGGCGCGCCCCGTGACCGCGGCACCGCCCGCCGCTGCCTCTCCGACGACCCGCGAGACGGCGACGCCGGAAGCCCCTACGGCGACCGCGCCGACATCGACGCCCATGCTGCCGGATCAGCCCTGACGGCGAGACGACCGGGCCCGACGCAGGCCCTTCGGCCTCATGGTCGGCACTCGGTTCTCTTGTGGTCGGTGAGTGCGGGGGGAGCGGTCAGTGACCGCCGCCGCGCTTCGGCAGGGCGTGCCAGATGCGCGTCGACAGGTAGAGGCCGATGATCGCGAACGGGAAGAGGAACAGCCCCCAGTAGGTCCAGCTCTTGGCGGTGAGGAAGCCCAGAGACAGGGACTGGATCCCAACTCCGACGTAGACGAAGCCGTCGATGACACCGACGACCAGACCGGTAGCGCGTTTGCCGCCGAAGTCCGCCGTGGCGGCGCCGGACAGCACTCCATGGGTTCCGATGACGCACATGGAGCTGAGGACGATGATGCCGAACATGATGATCGGCTGCGCGATGCTGTCCTTGGGCATTCCGACGACGGTGCCGAAGACGGCGGCGGTCAGCACGATCATGACGCCGTAGAGCAGACCCGCGACCGGAGCGCGACGGCTCTGGAAGACCTTGTCGGACAGGTAGCCCGCGGTGAGGCCGCCGAGCACGCCGGCAGCGAACAATCCGATCCCCAGATACGACCGGATCCCCGGCATCGCCGACTGCTTCGCCCACGCGCCGAACCAGTAGTTCATCCCGTCGCGCAGCACGCCCGTGCACAGCTCCATCAGCGCGATGGTCATCACCACCGGGTGCTTGAACAGCTTCTTGAAGATCGCGAGGATGTCCATGAACTTCAGCGAGTCGGAGCCGTCGAAGTCCTTGGCCGAGCCCGTGTCGAACACCCCGAGCCCCGCGTCTTCCGGCGTGTCTCGAATGAACAACCACGTGGCCACGAACAGCAGAACGAGCAGCCCGCCCGGCACCATGAAGTAGCCCTCGGGGTGGCCCTTGATCAGATAGGTCATCACCATCGGCGAGACCGTGTACGCAAGGAACAGTCCGCTCGAGATCATGATGCCGAAGATGCCGCCGAACCGGCCCCGCTCCCGAACGTGGAACCACGCTCCGTTGACCTTCACGATCGCGATGGCCGCGAAGCTCTGGAAGTACATGTTCGCTGCCATCAGCGTCGCGTAGGGCAACAGGAAGTTGTCGGCCCCCACGCTCTCCCGCTTCATCACCAGCAGGCCGAGCAGCAGGTTGATCACCGCCGAACCCGCCGTCGAGATCAGCATCCCGACTCGCCCACCCCACTTCTCCGACAGCACGCCGTTCAGCAGGAAGCTGAGTCCGTACGTGACGGCTCCCGCCGTCCCCGCGATGCCGTGCACGTGGTTGTTGATGAACGCCGGCAGCTCTTCCTTCGCCGGAATGAAGCTGTAGCGCCCCATGTACAGGAACGCGTACGCCAACCCCAACGGGAACCAGTTCATGAACCGGCGGCGTCGGAACGCCTGCGAATACCCCTGGACTGCTACTGCGATTGCCTCGCTCATCTGGTCTCCGGGTTTCCGGACCGCCACCGCGGTCAGCAGCGCATCGAAGCGCCCCAACCGCGCCCTGTCAAGCGGCCCATCCCCTTGGCCCCTGTTCATTCCCCGAGCCTCCCAGCGATTTCCCTCCACGCACCCGTTGCATCGTGACCCGCGCACGGGCTACGGCACGGCATGCCCAGGATCGTGCTCGCCGACAACCTCGACGTGCTCCCCACCCTCGCCTCCGCCTCGGCCCCCCTCGTCGTCATCGATCCCCCCTTCAACACGGGCCGTGTCCAGAAACACACGCGCATGCGCACTGTGTCCGATCCCGAGGGCGATCGCGTCGGCTTCGGAGGTCGACGCTATCGGACCGAGCGGCTCGGGGTGAAGTCGTTTGCCGACAGCTTCGACGATCTCCCCGCGTTCCTCGAGCCCAGGCTGCGCGAGGCCCACCGCGTCCTCGCGCCGCATGGCTCGCTGTTCCTCCACGTGGACTGCCGCGAGGTGCACTACTGCAAGGTGCTGCTCGACAGGATCTTCGGACGCGACAGCTTCATCAACGAGATCGTCTGGGCCTACGACTTCGGCGGGCGCCCGAAGAACCGTTGGCCTGCCAAGCATGACAACATCCTGTGGTACGCCCGCGACCCCGCACGCTACACGTTTCATTACGACGCCATCGATCGCATTCCCTACATGGCGCCCGGACTTGTCGGTCCGGAAAAGGCCGCGCGCGGCAAGACTCCCACCGACGTCTGGTGGCAGACCATCGTGCCGACCGCGGGGCGCGAACGCACCGGCTACCCGACCCAGAAGCCTTTGCCGATCCTCGAACGCATCGTGCGCGTGCACTCCAACCCCGGAGACCTCGTGCTCGACTTCTTCGCGGGCAGCGGCACGACCGGCGAGGCCGCCGCACGCAACGGCCGCGACTTCCTCCTGATCGACCACAACCTCGAGGCCGTACAGGTGATGGCCAGAAGGCTCGCTTGGGTCAAGGGGCTCGAGTGCGTCGGCTTCGAGCCGCCCCCTCTCCCTCCGCTTCAACCCCGCTTCTGATAGGTCCCCATCAGCACCGCCCGCTCCACGATGTGTCCTTCCATCGCCTTCTCGACGTCGGCCTTGGTCGCGTGAACCATGTCCGGCAACGGGCGATCGACCGCGTAGAGCTTGAAGAAGTAGCGGTGCTCTCCGATGGGAGGGCAGGGACCTCCGTAGCCCGCGCGCTTCCAGTCGTTGAGACCCAGGCGCGTCCCCGCGGGCAGGTTCGCCGCCACGATCCCCTCCGCCAACCCGGTGCACGTGGGCGGCAGGTTGAACAGCACCCAGTGCACCCAGGTCATCCGCGGAGCCTTCGGATCCGGCGCGTCCGGATCATCCACGATCAGCACCAGCGCCTTGGCCCGATCCGACACTCCCTGCCAGGCCAGGGCCGGCGACAGGTTCGGCCCTTCGCACGTGTGCTTCGACGGAATCCCCGCTTCGTGCCGGAAGCTCGGCGACGAAATCGTCATGGTCATCAGTCCACCTCCGCAGGCTCTCCCTGCCCCTTCCCGATGCCGCCGGAGCGCGTGGGATCGCGGTCGACCCTACATGCGCTGCCGGACCATCTTCCTCGGAACCGCGCCGGACTGCACCAGCATCTGACGCGCCTCGCGCTCCAGCAGCGGATGGATCTTCTTCTGCACGAAGCCGCCGAGCAGCTGGGGGTTGATGGCCCGCAGCTTGCGCAGCGCGTGCTTCATCCGCTTCGTGTCGCTCACCGCCGCGGTCGCAAACGCGCGCGCCCGGTACAGCTGGGGCTTGAGGTCCTCCAGCTCGCTGTTCTCCGGATCGAACAGATCCAGCGTGTCGTTCGCCTTTTTCCCCTGCCCCGACCGCGCCCACGCCTCCGCGATCACCGCCGCCAGCGATGCCCTCGCCTTGATCTGGTCGTGACGCGACAGATCGATAGCATCGGCCAGCGCTCGCGCCCGATCCACCTCGCCCAGCAGCAGGTGGATCATCCCCCGCTGCGCACGCGCCTCGTCGGCCACCGGCGCCATCACCTTGTCCAGGTTGATCTGCTCCAGCACCTCCAGCGCCTTGCGTGGATCCTCGTGCATCAGGATCTGCGCCTTCGCGAACAACGCAGTCGCGTCCCCCTTGCCCGCCCCCTGCTCGAGCTGCTCCAGCGCTTCCTTGCGCCCCGTCGCCGTCGAAGTGTCCGCCCCCCGCAGGATGTTCGCCACCTTCGTCGACCGCTTCATCTGCCACAGCGCCCAGCCAATGAGCCCGGCCGCACCCAGGGTAATCACGCCCGCGATGACGAAGCCGACCGGGTGACCGATGAGGAGGACGACGACCCAGACCACGAGCACCGGGATGCCGACGCGCAGCAGCGCGCTCCTCATCATCTTGTGCATTTCGGCCTGCGCGGGGACGGCCGGTTTCGGAGTGGCGGCGGGCTTGGCGGTCTGCTTCACGGCGGCTCTTCTATTTCGTTCCACCCCCAGGCGCAAGCCCGCGAGTACTCTCTGCTCCCCGATCGGCCCCGAGCCCCGAACGCCCCGGCCATCCCCACGCGCTCCTCCGCGCAGCCCGTCCCCTCACTTGCCCCCCGGATCCTTCGTGGGAACCGGCACGAACGTGTCGAGCGGCGCATCCGCGCCCAGCGCCAGCGCCCGGAAGTGCAGGAAGGTGTTCTGTACGAGCGACATGATCGGTACCGCCAACAACGCCCCCCACAACCCGAAGAAGTGCTCGCCCACCAGCAGCGAGAAGATCACCAGCACCGGATGGATCTTCGCCGCAATCCCGTAGATCTTCGGGTTCAGCAGGTTCGCTTCCACCTGGTGGATCCCAACGATCCACGCAAGCACGAACACCGCCACCCCCACCCCCTGCGTCAACCCGATCGCCACCGCCGGAACGCTCGACAGGATCGACCCGAAGATCGGAATGATCGACAGCATCGCTGCCACCAGCGCCAGGATCGGCCAGTACTTCAACCCGATGATCCAGAACCCGATCGCGCTCAAAACCCCGTTGACGAGGCAGATCAACAGCTGCCCGCGCACCACGCCCGCCAGCCCCCGGTCGATCCTCGCCAGCCAGTGGTCGAAGCTCCCGCGACTCGCAGGCTTCACCAGCACCCGGAAGAACTCGAGTATGTGCTCGCGCGTGATGATGATGTAGGCCGCCAGCATCAGCGTCAGGAAGAACTTGAACACCGCCTGCGACAGCCCCGCCACTACCGACGATCCGAAGCGCACCACCTGCATGGTGTTGCGCTTCGCCCAGGTCACGCCCGTGTCCACCGAACCCGCCAGGGCCCGCGTCAGGTCGAACCCATGCCCGGTCTCCGCCTCCACCGGGGCAATCCTCCAGGCGTGGGGGCCCACCTCGCTCAACTCCAGCTCGGCAGCGATTTGTACGTCATACGAACCATCGCCGTTCGGCGTGACCTTCAACGCCCGCGCAGGCTCCGGCGGCCCCGCGGTCGGAGCGGGGACAGCCGCTTCCTCGCTCCGCAGCAGCCCCGCCGCGCGCAGCTTTCCCTGCACTGCCGGCACCCACTCGTCGCGCAGTCGCACCGTCAGCGCCGGCAGCTCCTGCCGAAGCCCCGCCACCTCTCGCGCCAGACGCGGCGTCACCATCGCGAAGAACCCGTAGATCGCCCCAAGCGTGACCGCGTACACCACCAGCACCGCGATCCACCGCGGCGCACGTGCTCGCTCCACCAGCGTCACTGCCGGCGTCAGCACGTACGCGATCACCAGCGCCAGCACGAACGGCAGCAGCACGTCGCGCGTGAACAGCAGCGCGCCCACGGCACCCACTGCAGTGACCCACAGGAAGAGCGCTCGCTTGCGGCCTGTGTCCGTGATGATCGGCATCGCTCAGCCCAACGGCGCCCTGCGCCCAGGAAGATCCGCGAAGTACGGGTGAAGCTTCCGCCAAGTCTCGTCGAGATACTCCGGCATCACGTGCACGCCCGCCAGCACCGGCATGAAGTTCGTGTCCCCCAGCCACCGCGGCACCAGATGCACGTGCGCGTGATCCGCAATCCCCGCCCCCGCCACCTGCCCAAGGTTCATCCCCACGTTGATCCCCTGCGCTCCCACCGCCCGTCGCAACCGGATCGCCGTCTCACGAACCAGCGACCACATCGCCGCATGGTCCTCCGGGCTCATCTCCTCCAGGTCGCTCACGTGCGCATGCGGAACCACCAACAGGTGCGACGAGTTGAACGGATACGTGTTGAGCAGGATCGCACAGCGGTCCGTGACCACCAGCACCCTGCGCTCCCGCAGCTCGTCCCCTTGCGCTGCCACCGCCTCGCAGAACACACAACGCGCCTTGTCCTTCGGCCCGAGGATGTACTCCATCCTCCACGGCGCCCATAACGGTGCCTTCATCGGAAGCGCACCCTAGCACACCCAAGGCGATGTCCCAGCCTCCGTCCCGATCGCATCGCCCCGACGTTGTCCCTGCTGCTCAGAATCGGATCACCAACGCCTGCGGCTGCGATCCGATCGCTGGATGCGACCGATCGACCCCGCGAATCGCCAGGTCCAGGCCCCACGTCAGCCCGAGCCCCAACGCCGTCCCTATCACATCCCAGGTGAAGTCCCGCCATGACGCATGCCCCCACCCAGCCAGGTCCGCGACCTCCTTCGCCGTCCCCGCCGCCAGCGCGAGACCTCCCCCCGCAATCAGCGCTTCGTAGCGCGCATCGAACGCGAACGCTCCCGCCGTGTAGCCCCCAGCCGCAAGCCCCGCCGACACCGTCAGGTGCAGGACCTTGTCATGGCCGAACCACGGATCCTCATCCTGTGCACGGGTCTCGCCGGCTATCAGCACCCCTGAAACGACCAGGCCCATGCAGATCCGTTTCGCGGCGCTTCTTGCCATGGTTCGCTGCGTACAGCAGCGACGCGCCCGATGCCAGCGCGCCGTCTCTCCCCATGGTCGGACCGGAGGGCAGCTCCACGACGCGCGTGCCATACGTGGTCAACCGTCCGCCGTTGCCCCTCGCCATCCTCCGCGTCCCCCGACTGGATCGGCTCTCTTTTTGCTGGTAGATTGACCGAACGAGGAAGATTCCGCAGGCAGGTTCCGTAGGCAATCCCAGGCGGAACCACGCCGCCACCGTCAGTATGGAGGACTTCACCATGCGCAAACTGATCACGCCGTTCCTTGCTTCCCTTGCCCTCGCCATCCCGATGCTCGCCACCACGCCCGCATCCGCCGCAGACTTGAGCTCCTGCGGCAACATCAACGTCAGCGCCAACGCGCAGTGCGAGCTCGTCGTCGATGTCGACGCCTGCAAGGCCAAGTGCACCCCGATCAGCGCCGAGATGACCTGCTCCGTCGAGGCCTACGGCTCCTGCGACGGCGAGTGCCAGGCGACCCTGCCGTCGTGCGACGTGAGCTGCAACGGCGCCTGCGAGGGCTCCTGCACCGGGAACCCCGGCACCTTCGACTGCCAGGCCAACTGCCAGGGAACCTGCGAGGGCGACTGCTCCGGCAAGTGCGCTTCCGACGCCAACAAGAGCGAGTGCGAAGCCTCCTGCAAGGCCACCTGCCAGGGCGAGTGCAAGGCCTCCTGTGAAGCCACGCCGCCGAGCGCCGACTGCAAGGGCAAGTGCGAAGGCTCCTGCAAGGGCTCCTGCAACGCCGAGGCCCGCATGGATTGCCAGGTCGACTGCCAGGGCAAGCTCATGGCCGACTGCAAGGGCAAGGTCTCGGGCGGCTGCGAAGTGCAGTGCAGCAAACCCGATGGCGCCCTGTTCTGCAACGGCTCCTACGTTGACGCAGGCGGCAACCTCGAGAGCTGCATGAACGCCCTCGAGGCCGCGCTCAACATCAAGGTCTCCGGCCACGCCTCCGCCGATTGCGAAGGTAGTAGCTGCAAGGCCGAAGCAGAGGGCAGCGCCTCCTGCGGCGGCCATGTCGCCCCCGTCACTCACAACGAGTGGCCCATGGCCCTCGGCCTCCTCGGCGCCCTCGGCATCTTCACCGCCGTCCGCCGCCGCAAGTAGCACCCGCCGCCTCGGTCTTCGACCTCTCTCTCACCAGAAGCCCGGAGACCGACTCCCAAGTTGCGCTATGCTCCCGCCTCACCCAAGAGGCCACGCATCATGCGCATTGCCATCCTCTCTCCCGAGTCCGCCCATCCACGTGCTCCCCTCGCCGCCGCCCTCGCAGAACAACTCCGATCCAGCGGCCACGAGATCACCATCGTCGAGTCCGGCTCCGACCTCGCCGCCGATCTCCGCCTCGCCGCCCTCGCCGAGCGTCCCGCTGACTTCGACCTCGTCCACGTGATGGCCGGCCCTCGCGCCCTCTCGCGCGTAGGATCCATGCGCACCGCTCTCATCGCCACCCTCTCGAACGATCCCGATGCCCTCCAGGTGTGGCGCCACTACGCCGGCCGCGTCGCCTTCCTCGCTGCCTCCCAGGCCGAGGCCGCAGGCAACTACGTCGAAGCCATCATCGCCTGGGAAGGCCCCGAACGCGCCGCCTCCTTCGCCGCCGCCCACGAGGCCGTCTACACCCGCGTCGTCGCCCGTGCCGCACGCATCGACCACAGGCCGTGGGGGTACTACGTCGTGCTCGCCGACGAGCCCGATCACAAGGTCAAACGCATCGTGGTCTATCCCGGCAAGCGCCTCAGCCTGCAGCGTCACCGCAAGCGCTCCGAGCACTGGTACGTCATCCAGGGCGAGGCCCTCGTCACCCGCGACGAAGAGAGCATACGTGTCTCCGCCGGCCATGCCGTCGACATCCCCCTGGGCGCCTGGCATCGCATCCAGAACCCCGCCTCCTCCGACATGGCCTTCATCGAGGTCCAGACCGGAGAGTACTTCGGCGAAGACGACATCGAGCGCGAGCAGGACGACTACGGTCGCGCCTAGTGACAACTGCACAATCGAGGAATCACGAGATGGGTTCGATTCTTCCCTGTTTCAAAGCCTATGACGTCCGCGGGCGCGTTCCCGACGAGCTCGACGAGGACCTCTCCTACCGCATCGGGCGCGCCTACGCACAGGTCGTCCGCCCACGCAGGGTGGTCGTGGGGCGCGATGTCCGACTCTCGAGCGAGGCCCTCGCCACGGCGCTCTCCCGCGGGCTCACCGCCGGTGGCGCGGACGTGCTGGATATCGGGCAGTGCGGTACGGAGATGGTGTACTTCGCGACGTTCCACCTCGGTGTGGACGGCGGCATCATGGTGACGGCGAGTCACAATCCGCGCGACTACAACGGAATGAAGCTCGTGCGCGACAAGGCCCGTCCCATCAGCGGGGACACCGGGCTCGGGGACATCGAGTCCCTCGCGGCAGCGGGGAAGTTCGAGGCGGGCGGGATCAGCGGGAAGGTCGTGCCCACTGACATTCAAGTGGCCTACGTGAAGCACCTGCTGGGCTACGTGGACCCGACTCGCATGCGTCCCCTGAAGGTGGTGACCGACCCAGGCCACGGCGGCGCGGGACCGATCGTGGACCTGCTCGCACAACACATCCCCCTCTCCTTCTACCGGATTCACCACGACCCCGATGGCACCTTCCCCGCCGGTGTCCCCAATCCCCTGCTGCCCGAGAACCGAGAGGCGGCTGCCGATGCGGTGAAGTCCTCCGGCGCCGACCTGGGCCTCGCGTGGGACGGCGACTTCGATCGCTGCTTCCTGTTCGACGAGAGGGCGCAGTTCATCGAGGGGTATTATATCGTGGGGCTGCTGGCCTCTCGGATCCTGGCCCGCAATCCCGGCGCGAAGATCATCCACGATCCCCGGCTCACCTGGAACACCATCGAGATGGTGAGCCAGGCCAGTGGCGTCCCCGTCATGAGCAAGACCGGACACGCGTTCATCAAGGAGCGCATGCGCGCAGAGGATGCCGTCTACGGCGGCGAAATGAGCGCCCACCACTACTTCCGCGAGTTCTCCTACTGCGACAGCGGCATGATCCCCTGGCTCCTGGTGGCCGAGGAACTCTCGATCACCGGCAAGAAGCTGTCGGAGCTGATCGAGGCGAGAATGGCCGCCTTCCCCGCCAGCGGAGAAATCAACCGCAAGCTCCCGGACCCCGCGCGCTCGATTGCCCGCGTCCAGGAGCTGTACCTCCCCCACGCGGAGAGCTTCGACCGGACCGATGGGATCAGCCTCTCGTTCGGAACCTGGCGCTTCAACTTGCGCAGCTCCAACACCGAGCCGGTCGTGAGGCTCAACGTGGAGTCGCGCGGCGATGCGGAGTTGATGCGGCGCAAGACCCAGGAGATACTCGAGGTCCTCGGAGGGTAGGCCCAGCGCCGCCGCGGCGTCCCACTCTCGACGACTGCCTGCGACGTGCCGCCGTGTTTACCATGGCGTGGAGTGACCTACGCCAGTGTCGCGCACGCACAGCCTTCGCTCCGCGCCTGACCCCATCTACGCCGCAGCAGCGACGCATGATCTCCCACGGCTCAGTGCATCGGAAGATCCCCTTGGAGCCTACGCCAGGCCCTGCATGGCGGTCAGGGCGTGTAGACGACGAAGCTCTTGAACGTCGCGGTGTCTGACCAGATCATGACACCGGCTCGTCCCTGGACCGGCATGCCGAGCTCCGTCTTCGCGACGGAGACGGTCCAGGATTGCGCTCCGCGGAACAGCGTGCACTTCAGAGCATCTCCATCCCACAACGCGACCATCCGCAGATCGACACCCGCGAAGGTATCGGGATTCGCGGAGAGCTTCTTCGAGGTGATCGTGTCGCCATTCCCTGGTGGGGTCATGTCCTCGTACCAGACCCCGAGATCGACCTCCAGTCCATCGCGCGTCAGCTCGCAGGCGAAGGC